>DATFXD010000317.1:0-14034 GCA_035258605.1 Hyphomicrobiaceae bacterium
CATATCGCCCCATTTGGTGGCGGCCTTGACTTCCTGGGCACTGGCGCTTGACGCGCCCAATAGTGCAAAGCCGGCCGCGGTCGTGGCGAAACGGCGTATCCACACTGATGACATGATGTGTCTCCTCCAACTCGATCTCCCCTTCATTGTGGATTGGAGTATCGAGCCCTCCAGTTTCATGAGCAGCGAATGCTCGCGCCGCCATCGCATGGTGTCAAGCTGTCGCAGGCCACAACCCCAGCGATTGCGGCGCGCGGCTGTGCTGGTCGATGCCGATGGCGTTGTGGCCTCAACCGTGCGTAAACGGTCTTTTTGCCCGCTAACGCGGGCCACAAGTGGTGTGCTTGCGGGCGTGCGCGAGCGCCAAAAAGCATACGATATTCGCCACTTAAGGCGGCGCGCGCGCCGCCGCCGGCGTGGTGGTGCCGAGCCGCCGCGGTGAGCTCGCCGCGCAACACTTGGCACTTTGATCAGATGAGCTGACGTCGGCTGGCCGAGGTCACTGCGGCCTCGGTGTGGGCCGCGGCGGTGGGCGCATAACTCTTATTCGCGCACCGCGCGGTCGAGATTGCGCATGGCATCGAAATTGCGCGCCGCCGGCCGACCGATCAGGCCCACCAACCGCGCCGAGGTCGCATCGGCGTTCTCGAAGTTGGCGTCGGTGACGTCAGCACCCTCGAAATCGGCGCCGGCGAGCTCGGCGCTGGTGAGGTTCGCGCCCTTAAGATCGGTCCCGCGCAAGGACGCGAACTCGAGCACGACGCGCGCCAAGTTGGCATCGACCAACCGCGCCCCATCAAGTTTGGCCGAGCGCAGGACGCCCCGCATCAAGCCCATGGATTGATTGCGCATGTCGGCGGACAAGTTGGCGCCGTCGAGGCGCGCCCCGATCAGGCTCGCGCGCGACAGATCGGCGGCGATCCGGGCCCGCGACAGGTCGGCTCGATCGAGCCGGGCGTCCATCAGCTGGGTGGCAAACAAGCTGGCGCCGCGCAAGCTGGCCTCGGTCAGATTGGCGGCCAGCGCCCACGCCTGGTCCAGGAGCACGCCGTCGAGATTGGCCCCGGCGAGGTTGGCCTTGTTCAGGCGCGCCGCTTGCAGCTTGGTGCGGCGCAAATCGAGCGCCGACAAGTCGAGGCCATTGAGGCGACGGCCGCTCAGATCGACGACCCCGGTCGGACCGGCCGCCGCCAGTGCGGCCTCGAGCTCGCGGCGCGTCACGTCGGCCTTGGTGAAGTCCGCCGAGGTCAAGTCGAGATAGCGCGTCATGTCCTGGGCGGGCGCGCCCAACGTGGCGGCGCCCAGCAGGGCGGCCGCCAACAGCGCGATGCGGCAGCAGCGCGTTCGCCTCATCGGCCTCGCGCACCTCATCGCCATCAGATGTCCTGCCGGCTCACGTCGCTACATTGCCAGCGCTCGACGTGCCAGCCCGGATGGTCCTCGCTCCATTGCGCGATGTGCGGTGGGGCCGCCATCAGGCACTGGACGAGCGTGGTGCCGGGGGTGAGGGCGATCCTGTGATCGCGACACTGGCTGGGATCGCCGATGAGACACACCGTCAGCAGAATTGCAACCACGCGCGTCCTCCTGCTCGGCAGCTTGCCACCTTTGACAGGGGCGGGCGCTCGCGTCGCGTCTGGTGCCGGCGAGAGCGTGCGCGCGCACGCGCGCGGGCCCCGAATGTTGCTAGCATAGGCTAAGGCGTCGGCTGCGACCAGGAGGGCGATTGCGGGCTGTTGGCGGGTGGGAGGCCCCCAGGCACGGGTGAGAGGGGGCCGGCTTGCGTCTTGATTTCGCTGCTCGCCTTGACCGCAGGCCCGGGTTTCCCCCTGCTGATGCCGCGATCAATCCTTGGCGCCGTCGGCGCTTGGCTCTATCGTAGCGCAGTGCCGCCCCCGCCCCCGCCAGCGTCGCGGGCGCCGGTTGCGCCGCGCCTCAACCCTTTGCCCACAGGGCCGCCGGTGTCCTTGGAGGACTGGATGCGTCGAACCCTTTGCGCGATTGCCTTCGTGCTTGGCCCGTGCGCGGTCGCCACCGCTGCCGCCCCTGAAGTCCCCGGCAATGACTATCCCACGATCGCGCGCGCCGATTATGTATTCGGCTGCATGCAGGTGAACGGACAAACGCGCGACGCCCTGGAGCGCTGTTCGTGCTCGATCGACACCATTGCCAAGCTGCTGCCCTACGACAAATACGAGGACGCCGAGACCGTCATGCGCGTGCGCCAGCGCGGCGGCAAGAATGCGTCGATGTTTCAGAGCATGCCGGCGATGCGGGCCAAGGTCGACGACTTGAAGCGCGCCCAGGTGGAAGCCGAGCTCCGCTGCTTTTGATGGCCGAGCGGCGCGCGGCAAACGAGGGCGCCCGTGTCAGGACCCAGCGCGTGGGACGTTTCCCGCGCGCAGCGCCGGCCACGTTTTGACTTGCGGGCCTAGGCGATCCTGCGTAGGATTTTGTTCCGGTAGCATTCGCCGGGAACGCTTTTTAGTGCGGGAAGTAGCGTTCCGGTCGTTAGCCCTGTGAAAGTTTTGCAAGCATAGGGAGCTTGGCTGCGATTTGCCGATCGCTACCGTTTATAAGAATTTCAAGCTCAAGGAGTGGCGCTATGCACAGACATACACTTCCAGGTGTATTGCTGGCCCTAACCGCATTCGCGGTGCCGGCCCAAGCAAACAAAGACGTCCTTGATCGCTCGGCGGATCCCAACCAATGGGTCATTCAGACGGGTGATTACGCCAACCAGCGCTATAGCAAGCTCGACCAGATCAATCGCGACAACGTCAAGAACCTGAAGGTCGCTTGGACGTTCTCGACCGGCGTGCTCAGGGGGCACGAGGGCGCGCCGCTCGTGGTTGGCGACGTGATGTATGTGCACACGCCATTTCCCAATATCGTTTATGCCCTCGACCTGAAGAACGATGGCAAGATCCTGTGGAAGTACGAACCCAAGCAGGATCCTTCGGTGATCCCGGTGATGTGCTGCGATACCGTCTATCGTGGCGTCGCCCACGCTGACGGCACCATCTATCTGCACCAAGCCGACACCACCCTGGTGGCCCTCGACGCGGCGACCGGCAAGGAGAAATGGAAGGTCGTCAACGGTGATCCCAAGAAGGGTGAGACCAACACGGCGACCGTGCTGCCGGTAAAGGACAAGGTGATCGTTGGGATTTCCGGCGCCGAATTTGGCGTGCGCGGCTCGGTGACCGCCTACGATGCCAAGACCGGCAAGCAGGTGTGGCGCGCCTACACCTTGGGCCCGGACAACGAAACTCTGTTCGATCCCGAGAAGACCATGTCGCTCGGCAAGCCGGTCGGCAAGGATTCATCGCTGAAGACCTGGACCGGCGACCAGTGGAAGATCGGCGGCGGCAGCGCCTGGGGGTGGTACTCCTACGACCCGGAGACCAATCTCTTCTATTACGGCACCGCCAACCCCTCGACCTGGAACCCGGTGCAGCGGGCCAGTGCCGACGGCAAGCCGATCGACCAGAAATGGACGATGTCGATCATCGCCCGTGACGCTGACACCGGCGTGGCGCGGTGGGCCTATCAAATGACGCCGTTCGACGAGTGGGACTACGACGGCATCAACGAGATGATTCTGGCCGACATCGACGTCAAGGGACAAAAGCGCAAAGCCCTGGTCCACTTCGATCGCAACGGCCTTGGCTACACCCTCGACCGCGTCACCGGCGAATTGCTGGTGGCCGAGAAGTACGACCCGGCCGTCAATTGGACCAGCGGCGTGGTCATGGACAAGAACAGCCCGCAGTATGGCCGTCCCCAGGTCGTCAAGCAGTACTCGACCTTCCAGACCGGCCAGGACAAGAACACCAAGGGTGTGTGCCCGGCGGCGCTTGGCACCAAGGACCAGCAGCCGGCGGCGTTCTCGCCACGGACCAATCTGTTCTATGTGCCGACCAACCACGTGTGCATGGACTATGAACCGTTCCGGGTCTCCTACACGGCGGGCCAGCCTTACGTTGGCGCCACCTTGTCGATGTTCCCGGCCCCCGGTAGCCACGGCGGCATGGGCAATTTCATTGCCTGGGATGCCGGTCAAGGCAAGATCGCCTGGTCGAAGCCCGAGCAGTTCTCGGTCTGGTCAGGCGCGCTGGCAACCGCCGGCGGCGTGGTCTTCTATGGCACGCTCGAAGGCTACATCAAGGCGGTCGATGAGAAGGACGGCAAGGACCTGTTCAAGTTCAAGACCCCGTCCGGCATCATCGGCAACGTGATGACCTATACCCACGGCGGCAAGCAGTACGTCGCCGTGCTGTCCGGGGTCGGCGGCTGGGCCGGTATCGGGCTGGCGGCAGGCCTGACCAATCCGACCGACGGTCTGGGTGCGGTCGGTGGCTATGCCGGCCTGCGCGACTACACGGCCCTTGGCGGCACGTTGACCGTCTTCACGCTGCCATAGCTCGCGAATTGACGATGGGAGACCGGCACAGCGCCGGTCTCCCTTTTTTAGCGCCACGGCGCTCCCTCCATCACGCATGGGGTTGCTTGTGAAGCAGATTGGCTTTGTCCTGGTGCTGCTCGCCGCCTTGACCGCGCTCGCGATCTCGCAAACGGTGGCGCAGACCGAGAAAAAAGAGGCCGCGCAGACGGACAAGAAAGAAAAGGACGGCAAATGGGAGACCGCCGATGGTACGCCGACCTACAACATCGGCAGCGACGGCACCGTCGATTGGTACACCTTTTCGGGATTTCGCCGGTATCACTCCGAATGCCATGTCTGCCACGGCCCTGATGGCGAAGGCTCCAGCTACGCGCCCGGACTGATCCAGTCGCTGAAGACCATGAGCTATGCCGATTTCATGGCGGTCGTCGCCAGCGGCCGCGAAGTGATCCGCGCCGACAAGCAAAGCAAGATGCCGGCGTTGGGCGATAACCCCAACGTCATGTGCTATATCGACGACATCTACGTTTATCTAAAGGCGCGCGCCGACGGCGTGCTGCCGCGCGGTCGTCCCGCCAAACGTATTGAAAAGCCGGCAACCGCGGAGCAAACCGAGAAGGCCTGTTTTGGTGCCAGGTAACAGCCTCATTGCCCTCGTACTGGTGTTGATGGCGAGCGTCACCGAGCCGGCGTGGGCGCAGGAACGCCAGCGCGCCGACCTCGTCAGCCACGCGGCACTAAGGGTGTGCGCGGATCCTGCCAACCTGCCGTTTTCGAACGAGAAGAGCGAGGGTTTCGAGAACAAGATCGCCGAGCTCGTGGCCGCCGATCTCAAGCTGCCGGTCGAATACACCTGGTTTCCGCAGGCGACCGGCTTCATCCGCAACACCTTGTTTGCCAAGCGCTGCGACGTGGTGATGGGCTATGCCCAGGGCGATGACATGGTGCTCAACACCAACCCCTACTACCGCTCCACCTACGCGCTCGTCTTTCGCCACGGCAGCGGGCTCGACGGCATCGATCATCTGGCCGATCCGCGCTTGAGCGACAAGCGCCTCGGCATTATTGCCGGCACGCCGCCAAGCGGCCTGATGCTGCGCCTCGGCCTCATGCAGCGCGCCAAGCCCTACCCCTTGATGGTGGATCGGCGCTACGATTCGCCAGGCGAACGCATGATCGCCGATATTCGCGCCGGCGACATCGATGCCGGCATCCTGTGGGGACCGATCGCGGGATACTATGCCGCCAGAGGCGGCGAGGCGCTCGAGCTGGTGCCCCTGCTGAAGGAGACTTTGGAACCGCGGCTCGCCTATCGCATCACCTTCGGCGTGCGCAATCTCGAGGACGAATGGAAGCATCAGCTCAATGACATCATCGCCAAGCGGCAAGGCGAGATCGATGCGATCCTGTTGCAATACGGCGTGCCGCTGATCGACGAACAGTCCAATCTGATCACCGCCCCGAGGCGCTGAGGTGTTCGTCAATCCTGCATATGGGTGCGGATTTCGCGGCCGAGCGCAAACAGCCGTTGCTCGATCAGCGTCGGCACCTCGCAGGCCAGCGGCAACGACTGCTGGCGTTCGGTGAACACCCGCACATCCCAGTTATACTTGTCCTCGGCGACCCGCAGGGCGGCCCGCGCCGCCTCGTCGGTCGCCGCCCGCTCCTTCAGCTGATGCATCTCGACCCCCTGGCGCTCGATCTCGTGTGCCCGTGCCCGCTGCCGCTGCTGAAAGCGCTCGATGCCGTTGATGACGATGTTGCGGTCGTTGTTGACGGTCTGCAGCACGCCGGCAAACAGCAGCTTTAGGGCCTCGTCGCGCTTTTGCTGCGGTTGGGCCGCGGCAAATTGGTCAATGGCGGCCGCCGCCTCCTCGACCGTAACCCGGCGACTGGTCAGCACTGGGATCAGCTTGGCGATCGCCTCGTTGTCGTGCCATTGCGTCAGACCTTCGACCTGCGGCCCATCCCAGAACTGCGCCGAGGTCAGGGTCGCGACCTTGCGTTGCACGCACGGCCACTCCTGGCCTTTGGCCTCGGTGCCGAGCACCGTGGCGGCAACAACAGCGAGCCCAACGAGGCCGATGATGCTGTGGGGATGCGGCATGGGTGAAATCCTCAACCGGCTTCGCCGCGTCGCTGCAATAGTCCCTTGGACGGGTTATAGGCGTAGATGGCCGCCGCCAGAAACACGGTGGTGAAGGCCAGCACGATGGCGAGCGAGACCGGCTCCAACTGGCCATAGAGCGCAAAGCGGATGAGCTCGACGGCGTGCGTGAAGGGATTGGCGCGGCAGATCTCGTAGAGCAGCGGGTTTGCCTCTCTGATGCGCCACAGCGGGTAGAGGGCCGAGGACGCAAAGAACATGGGGAAGATCACGAAATTCATGACGCCGGCGAAATTCTCGAGCTGCCTGATCACCGATGACATGAAGAGTGCGATCGCTCCGAGCATCAGGCCGCAGATGAGAAGCGCGGGCAGCACCGTGAGGTAGCCCACCAGCGGCGGTTCGATTTCCCAGAAGTAGGCGATGAACAGAAATACGTACACCTGCAGTAGCGACACCATCACCCCGCCGGCGAGCTTGGAGACCAACAGAAAGGCGCGGGGAAAGGGGCTGAGCAGGAGCGTTCGCATCACTCCGGTCTCGCGGTCGTGGACCATGGAAAGGGAGGTCTGCATGGCGTTGAACAGTTGGATCATGCCGATCAGCCCCGGCGTCACGAACACTTCGTAGAGGACGTAGGTCTGATAGGGTGGAATGATCGACACCCCGAGCGCCTGGCGAAAGCCGGCGGCGAAAATGAACAGCCACACCAGTGGCCGCACCAGCGCCGCAAGGAAGCGCTCGCGTTGATGCAGAAAGCGTAACACCTCGCGCCAGGCAATGCCGGCAAAGCAAGTGGCGTAGGCGGCAATGCCCAAGTGGCGCGGCGCCACGTCCACGCTCATGACGCATCCCCTTTGCTGATGCCGACGAGATGCAGGAAGGCGCTGCGCAAATTGTTGGTTTGCGCCTGCTCGAGCAGCGCCGGGCCGTCCCCCGTGAACAGCACCTTGCCCTTGTGCAACAACACGATGGTGTCATCGAGTTTGACCTCGTCGACCAGGTGCGTCGCCCACAACACACCGACCGCCTGCGTCTCCACCAGGCCCCGCACCATGCCGAGCACGGCTTCGCGCGAGGCAACATCGAGACCGGTGGTCGCCTCATCGAGCAACAGGCAGGTCGGCTCGTGCAGCAGCGCGCGAGCGATCTCAACGCGGCGGGCCTGGCCGCCGGACAGCGCTCGCACCTTGTCCCCGGCGCGATCGGCCAGCCCGACCTTGGTGAGCGCGCGCGCCGCCAGCGCGGCGGCCCGTTTGCCGCCGATGCCGTGCAGCGCCGCGTGATAGACGAGGTTCTGTTTGAGGCTCAGGTCATTGTCGAGGCTGCGGCTTTGGAACACGACACCCAGATTCTGCAGGGCGGCCATTGGTCGGCGTCGCACGTCGTGCCCCAGGATCTTAATTTCACCGCTGGTATTGTCGTAGAGCCGGGTGGCGAGCGCGAACAAGGTCGATTTCCCCGCCCCGTTCGGCCCCAACAACACGACGAAGGCGCCACGCGGTACCACCAGCGATACGTCGTCGAGCGCGCGGACTTGCCCGAAACGATGACTGACGCCGCGAATTTGCAGGGCATAGGGACCTGCCGCGGTTGCTGCTGGAGGCGCGGGCGTCATCACGTTAGGACAAGCTTTCCGGTCATCAACGTGGCTGCGGCTGAACCTTTCGGCCGGCGGCGGTTTGCGAATGTTGGCGCGATTGCAACCATGAACTCCGGGTTAGGCGCGTGGCAAGCACTGGCACCATGTTCTCCTCCTGCGGCGCGGAGGCCAGGGCGCAAATTGGCACGGGGGGCGGTGGCGCGCGGGCGCACGTGTTAACGGCGCGCGACGACCACGCCCCAGGGATAGCGCCCGACCCGGATCGAGCGCACCACCCGGAGCTTGTCGACGTCGATCACCGACACGTCGTTGGAGGCACCATTGGTGGTGAACAGCAGCTTGTCGTCGGGCGTAAAACCCAGTTGCCACACGCGCTGGCCAACCAGGAGATACTTCTCGACCTTGAAGGTGGTGGTATCAACGACTGCGACGCGGTTGGCCGGACCCAGCGCGACGAACGCCAGTTTACCGTTGCGGGTGATGCGCACGCCCACCGGCTGGATGGCGTCGGCATTGACCCCTGGGATCTCGAAGCCGATTTTGGCCAAGATTTTGCGCGTGTTCGGATCGATGACGGTGACCTTGCCGCCGATTTCGGCGCTGACCCACACCTGCGACCCGTCGGGCGTGAACTCGGCCACCCGCGGTCGACTGTCGACCAGCACGTTGTCGATGATGTTGTGGCTGGTGGTGTCGATGAAGTGCGCCATGTTGGTGGTTTCGGAGGTTGCCACCAGCAGCTTGCCGTCGGGGCTGACCCCCAGCCCTTCCGGCTCCACGCCGACCGCGATCTCAGCCACCACCGTGTCCTTGTCAACGTCGACCACCGTGATCAGGTTGTCGTCCTCGTTGGCAATGTAGAGCGGATTGCCGCTTGGGTGCAGGATGAACAGCTCCGGATCGGGCCCCGATGGCAGGCTCTTGGCCAACTCCATGGTCTCGGTGTCGTAGACCTGCACGCTGTTGTCATCGCTGGCGCAGATGAACAGCCATTTTTCGTCCTTCGATAGCGTGACGCCGCGCGGCCGCTGGCCGACCTTGATGGTCTTCACCACCTCGAGCTTGTTGCTATCGATAACGCTGACGGTATTGTCCTTTTCATTGGTGACATAGACCGTATAGGCCTGCAGCAGGCTGGGAACGAGCACGCCCGCCGCAAACACCAAAGCTGCCACGCCGCTCAACTGCCCGGTGCGCATGAAACTCTGCCCGCCTCCGACCGATTGCCGCCCGGGTAGGGCTTATTGGGACGCATAGGCCTTGCAAGTGGATTCTGGCTTATCGGGACCGAGCGTATCGAGCTCGGAGGATTGATGCAAGAATCCCGGCTGCGGCGAGACGGTGACGGGCAGCTTGGCGGTGGCGAGCAGGATTGGCTGGCGCAATTGGCCGTTCCAGGCGCGATAGCTGAGCTTGCGGCCTTTGAAGGCGGCGAGCTCGAACTCCGCCGAGCGCAGGTAGGCAATGATGTCGCCGGTGTTCACCGTCTTGGCGCGCGTTGCCGCCTCGCCGATCGACCGGATCGCCACCCAGACATTGTAATCGAGCGCCCGCATCGGCCGATGGGCAAGGCGCACGAAGCGGTTCTGAAATTGCGTGGCGCCCCATTGCTCGAGCGCCGGGTGCCAGCTGGTTGGCACCAAGCCCTGGGTGCCCGCCACCGGCCGGGCGTCCCACGTACGATAGGCCAAATAATCGCCGAACTGACCGCTTTCGTCGGCAACCACCAGCACATCGTAGTCGGGCACATTCTGGCTGAAGGCTGGAATCTGCTCCTGGATCTGTTCGTAGCCACCGTCCGCGCGCCGGCTGCCGGTATCGAGGTTGAAGGTACGCTCGTGCACGATCTTGGCGCCGAAGCGTTTGGCGCTGTGCCGGACGGCGGCGGCATAGGCCTGATCGTCGGGTTGCGGCCCGGCCACCAGAAACCAGCGCCGCCAGCGCTTCCAGACCAGATACTGGGCAAGCGCGTCGGTGAGCATGCCGCGCGAGGGGGCCGTGTGCACGACGTTCTTCCGGCACGCCTCCTCCCGCAATGGGTCGTCGCTCGAGCCGGCGTTGAAGATCAAGACGTTCACGTCCTTGAGCGCATCGGCCAGCGCCAGCACCGTCGCGGGACTGCCATCGATGACGACGAAGGCCACGCCTTGGCGCACGCGTTGACCGACCGCGGCGATCAGCTCCTCAGCGCCGCCGTCAACCACCTCGAGAACGAACTCCTGCTTGAGGAAGCGGCCGGTGGTGTTGTTGTCGTTGATGGCGAGGCGGCCACCGGCGACGGCGTCATCGGCGGCGGGCATGTCGAGGAGCGAAAGGGGTGGCGGCAGGTCGCGCCGCTCGCGGGCAAGGATAATGGTGATCTTTTCCACCGTCCCCGCCGGTGACTGCGCAGACTGCTCACTGGCGGCGAGCGCCGCGGCCGCGAACGCCAGCATCACCACCGCGCCCATCAGCAGGGGGGCAGCGCCAAGGCGCGGCCGGAAGCCCCTCGACGGTCCAAGGAGAAAGCGTTGCATGTGCGTACTCCATGCACGGGATCGCCAGCATGTGGTCAACGCCGGCCCCTGGCAATGGCCGGGAGCCCAAGCGTTGGGACGCTGCCCGTCGTGGGCTCCGCGCCCGCTTCGTTGACGCCAGACCCCTGGCCTTTAAGACAAATCGATTAGGTCCCAGAATGGTTGCGCGCAATACCATGATGCTGTGACGCGCGCGGCGGTCACGGCGATCGGTATCGCCAATGCGCTCACAGCTGCCGTGAGGCGCGATGAGACAAAATAGCGTTTGCGCTTGGCGCACATCTGCCAGATACTTCGCGCGGTACTTGGCTGGGCGCGCGCGACCCGGTCGCAATATCCATGTCGCAGGTTTATTGAGATTGAAGAGCCCGCTCGGAGCGCTGAACATGAAACAAGCCTGGAGCAAGCCTCAGGTCGATGAGCAGCAGGTTGGAATGGAAGTGAGTAGTTATTTGCCGGCCGAACTCGACGCGCGTTGACGCCGACGCCGGCGGGCATGAGGGTCGGCGCGGCGGTTAAGCCCCGATCTCGTGCCCCTTCCTTTCGTCGTTTACAGGTGAACGGGGTATCTGGCTGGAACGGGTTCGCAGCGCGCGGCCTTTTCGCCGGTAGAACATGGGCGACACGCTAGCATGCCATATCGAGACGTCCAGGACGTGGGACTGCGGCCGCTGCGGGCAAGATTGCTCTTGCTCGCCGGCCTGATCGTTGCGTTGCCGACGGTTGCGGCCGCGCAAAGCGCCGATGATGGCAAAGTCATCTTCAACAAATGCCGTGCCTGTCACCAGATCGGCCCCGGCGCCAAGAATTTGGTGGGACCGGTGCTCAACGGATTGATTGGCCGCAAGGCGGGCTCCGTCGAGGGGTTCAACTATTCGGAGGCCAATAAGAGTTCCGGGATTACCTGGGATGAGGCGACGTTCCGCGAGTACATCAAAAATCCAAGGGCCAAAATTCCCAATACCAAAATGGTGTTCCCGGGCTTGAGCGACGAAAAAGACATCAACGATCTGCTGGCGTACCTCGAGCAATATTCGGCGGACGGCAAGACCAAATAGACCGCCAAACCCCTGGACGGATCGGGCCACACCCACGCCGTGAAGACACGGGGGGGGCGGCGCGCGGGACGTGCTGGGCCGGTGTCCACGCTTGCGCCATCCTTTGCGGCAGCGCGCCGGGGCGACGGCAGCGCGCCGGGGCGGCGAGGTAGCCCCTAACCGACGCCGGCAGGCAAGGAGGGCGGCGATGGCGACCCTCCTCTCCCCGCCGACCCCGCTAATAGATCACGACGCTCCTGATGCTCTTGCCGGCATGCATCAGGTCGAACCCCTTATTGATGTCGGTCAGCGGCATGGTGTGGGTGATCATCGGGTCGATCTCGATCTTCTTTTCCATGTACCAATCGACGATCTTGGGAACGTCGGTGCGGCCGCGCGCGCCGCCGAAGGCGGTGCCCTTCCAAACGCGACCGGTGACCAGCTGGAACGGCCGGGTCGCGATTTCGGCGCCGGCTGGTGCCACGCCGATGATGATCGATTGTCCCCAACCGCGGTGGCAGGCCTCGAGCGCCTGGCGCATGACCGTCACATTGCCCGTGCAATCAAAGGTATAGTCGGCGCCGCCGATCTGGTCGGCGCCACGCTTTGTCATGTTGACGAGGTGCGCCACCAGCTCCTTGCCGACCTCGGTCGGATTGACGAAATGCGTCATGCCGAAGCGCTCACCCCACGACTTCTTGTCGGAATTGACATCGACGCCGATGATCATGTCGGCGCCGGCGAGCCGTAGGCCCTGGATGACGTTGAGCCCGATGCCACCGAGGCCAAACACCACCGCCTTGGCACCCGGTTCGACCTTGGCGGTGTTAAGCACGGCACCGACGCCGGTGGTGACGCCGCAGCCGATGTAGCAAATCTTGTCGAACGGGGCGTCCTCGCGGACCTTGGCGACGGCAATTTCCGGCAACACCGTGAAATTCGAGAAGGTCGAGGTGCCCATGTAGTGGAACAGCCGGTTACCCCCGAGCGAGAACCGCGAGCTGCCGTCCGGCATCAAGCCCTGGCCCTGGGTGGCGCGGATCGCCGTGCACAGATTGGTTTTGCGCGACAGGCAGGAGGGACATTGCCGGCATTCGGGCGTGTAAAGTGGGATGACGTGGTCGCCCTTTTTCACGCTGCTGACCCCAGGGCCGGTGTCGACCACGATACCCGCCCCTTCATGGCCGAGGATGGCCGGAAACAGCCCCTCGGGATCGGCCCCCGACAGCGTGAATTCGTCGGTGTGGCAAATGCCGGTGGCCTTGACTTCGACCAGCACCTCACCCGCCTTGGGCCCGTCCAGGTCAACATCCATGACCTCGAGCGGTTTTCCCTTCTCGACCGCGACCGCAGCACGGGTTTTCATGACGGCTTCCTCCTAATCGAAATATTTGGGCCTCGCAGGCCCGGAGACTACCACGAACCGGGCGCAGCGTTATTGGCGGACGGGTGCGGGGGAGCAAAAAAACCTGCCTCGAAGTGGGACGAGCTGCCCACCGGCTCATGCGATGTTGAAGGCTTTTTGTGTGATTGCAAGTTTCCAAGACAGAAAGACAGGGCTAAGCTTTGCTGCGAAAGCATGACATCGAGGCCAACATGAAACCTTGGAACAGCTTTCTAAATCTCATTGGCCTGTCACGGTCACGAGACAGCGGTCAACCGCCCCGGCGCGATCTGGCGTCGTCGGCACCAAAGGGAGGACCTAGCATGGCGCAAGTCTCCATTCATCCGGCAGTCGACAACGGGGTAAAACCCGGGGCCTCGAACTTTGCCGGCGGCACCTTGGTGTGCCAATGCTCGAGCAATCCCGTTGAGGTCAGCGTCGGGACGCAGTCCGCGCATAATCACGTCTGCGGTTGCACCAAGTGCTGGAAACCGGCCGGCGCCCAGTTCTCTCAGGTGGCGGTTGTGCCGCGCGATAAGCTCAACGTCACCAAGGGGGCCGATAAACTGAAGGTCGTGGATGCCAATGCGGCGATCCAGCGCCACGCCTGCACCGGCTGCGGTGTGCACATGTATGGCCGCATCGAGAATAGCAAGCATCCCTTCTACGGGCTGGATTTCATTCACACCGAGCTGTCGCCGCAATCGGGCTGGTCGGCGCCAGAGTTCGCTGCCTTCGTGTCCTCGATCATCGAGTCGGGGGCCAAGCCGGACCAGATGTCGGCCGTTCGCAGCCGGTTGCGGGAGCTGCGCCTTGAGCCCTACGATTGCCTGTCGCCGCCGCTGATGGATGCCATCGCCACCCACATCGCCAAGGCCTCGGGGGTCCTCAAGGCCTGAGGCGACTGTTCGCGGTCGGACGAAATCCTGGCAAGCGGGCTGGCCGCCACCGGCGCCGGCCCGCTCCGCCCGATAGCCCC
>DATFXD010000318.1:0-7521 GCA_035258605.1 Hyphomicrobiaceae bacterium
GGGCCACCCCTCCCCAACGAGGGGCATCTATCTGGAAGGGTAGGCAATGACGATGACCTCGAAACCGGCCAGGCGGCCGGTCAACACCCACTTCTCCTCCGGTCCCTGCGCCAAGCGCCCCGGCTGGTCCCTCAAAAATCTGCAAGGCGCCTTGCTCGGCCGATCGCACCGTGCCAAGGACGGCAAGGCGCGCCTGAAGCTTGCGATCGATCGCACCAAGGCGCTGCTCGACCTGCCGTCCGACTATCGCTGCGCCATCGTGCCGGCATCCGACACCGGCGCCTTCGAGATGGCGATGTGGGGCATGCTCGGGGCGCGCGGTATCGATGCCCTGACCTGGGAGAGCTTCGGCGAGGGTTGGGTGAGCGATATCACCAAGCAGCTGAAGCTCAAGGACGTGCGCGTGCTAAGGGCCGAGTACGGCAGGCTGCCGCAGCTCGCGGACGTCGATTTCAGCCGCGATGTGCTGTTCACTTGGAACGGCACCACCTCGGGCGTGCGGGTACCCAACGGCGAGTGGATTGCAAGCGACCGCGCCGGACTGACGTTTGCCGACGCCACGTCGGCGATTTTTGCGCAGCCGATCGAATTCAACAAAACCGATGTCGTCACCTTCTCCTGGCAGAAGGCACTGGGTGGCGAGGCCGCGCACGGCATGCTGATCCTGTCGCCCCGCGCCGTCGAACGGCTCGCAACCTATGTGCCACCCTGGCCGCTGCCCAAGGTGTTTCGCCTGACCAAGGGCGGCAAGCTGATCAGCGGCGCCTTCGAGGGCGAAACCCTCAACACGCCATCGATGCTGTGCGTCGAGGACTATCTCGATGCCTTAAATTGGGCAGAAACGATCGGCGGCTTGCCGGCGCTGATGGCCCGTGCCGATGCCAATGCGCGCGTGCTGATCGATTGGGCCGAGCGCACGAGCTGGCTCGAAAACCTCGCCGTCGATCCGGCAACGCGCTCCAACACGTCCGTCTGCCTCAAGATCGTCGACCCGGCGGTGGCGCGGCTGCCCGAGGAGCAGCAGCGCGCGCTGATCAAACGCATGGAGGCGATGCTCGATGCCGAACAGGCGGCCCACGACGTGGCCGGCCATCGCGACGCACCGCCGCATTTGCGCATCTGGTGCGGCCCGACGGTGGAAACGGCGGACGTCGAGGCACTGACGCCGTGGCTCGAGTGGGCCTTTGTCGAGGCCAAACGCTCGCTCGCCAAGGCGGCGTGAACGCCGGCGACGGCGCAGCCTCGCATCCGCGACCGGGTGCAAGCGGCCACCGACGGCGCTCCCGACCGGGGTGGTTCTCGCCGCCTTGGCCGCTCAAAATAGGATAATCAACATGCCCCGCGTTCTGATTGCCGATCAGCTGTCCCCGGCCGCCGTCGCCATCTTCAACGAGCGCGGTATCGACACCGACGTCAAGGTCGGTCTCGGCAAGGACCAGCTCGAGAGCATCATCGGTGATTACGACGGTCTGGCGGTGCGCTCCGCCACTAAGGCGACCGAGCGGATCATCGCCGCGGCGAGCCGCCTCAAGGTGATCGGCCGCGCCGGCATCGGCGTCGACAACATCGATGTCAAGGCGGCTACCGCCAAAGGCATTATCGTCATGAACACGCCGTTCGGCAATTCCATCACCACCGCCGAGCATGCCATCTCGCTGATGATGGCACTGGCGCGGCAGATCCCGGATGCCGATCGCTCGACCCAGGCCGGCAAATGGGAAAAGTCGAAGTTCATGGGCGTGGAGCTGTTCGCCAAGACCTTGGGAGTGATCGGCTGCGGCAACATTGGCTCGATCGTAGCCGATCGCGCCCTGGGGCTGCGCATGAAGGTGATTGCCTTCGACCCGTTCCTGTCAGAGGAGCGCGCCCTGACGTTGGGGGTGGAAAAGGTGGAGCTCGAGCAGCTGCTGCGGCGGGCCGACTTTATCACTCTGCACACGCCGCTCACCGACAAGACGCGCAACATCGTCGATGCGGCTCAATTGCGCAAAACCAAGAAAGGCGTGCGCATCATCAATTGCGCCCGCGGCGGTCTCGTCGACGAGCGGGCCTTGGCCGATGCGCTCAACTCGGGGCAGGTGGCCGGGGCGGCGTTCGACGTGTTCGAAGTGGAGCCGGCCAAGGCGAGCCCGCTGTTCGGTCTACCGAACGTGATCTGCACGCCGCACCTGGGTGCCGCCACCGGCGAGGCGCAGGAGAACGTCGCCTTGCAGGTGGCCGAGCAAATGTGCGACTACTTGCTGAAGGGCGCGATCTCGAACGCGGTCAACTTCCCCAACATCACCGCCGAGGAGGCGCCGCGGCTGCGGCCGTGGGTCAAGCTCGCCGAGCAGCTGGGCCTGTTCGCCGGGCAGCTCACCGAGACCAGCATCAAAGGCGTGCGATTGGAGTACTCGGGCGAGGTCGCCACGCTCAACACCAAGCCGCTGACCGCCGCCGCCCTGGCCGGCGTGCTGCGGCCGTTGCTGTCGGACGTCAACATGGTGTCGGCCGGGATCAGCGCCAAAGAGCGTGGCATGCGGCTGGAAGAAGTCACGCGCGGCCAGGACGGCGCCTTCGAAAGCTATATCAGGCTCACGGTCAGGACCGATGCCTACGACCGCTCGGTCGCGGGCACGGTGTTTTCCGACGGCCGCCCGCGCATCATCCAGGTGCGCAACATCGACATGGAGTTCGAGCTGACACCACGCATGCTGTTTATCCGTAATTTCGACAAGCCGGGGTTCATCGGCAAATTCGGCATGCTGATGGGCGAGGCCGGGCTCAACATTGCCACGCTCAACTTAGGCCGCGACCAGCCCGGCGGCGATGCCATCTGCATGGTGGCGATCGACGAGCCGGTGAGCGAGGAAATTCTGGAGAAGATCAGGGCGCTGCCGCAGGTGGTGCGGGTGAACCCGTTGCTGTTCTAACGGTTGCTGACGGCGCTGCCGCCGCGGCGGTGAGGGCAGCGGCTGGGCGCCATCGCCGCCGCATATTTTCGTCATATTTGTCTCGCGCCGGCTTGCTAGAGCTGGGCCGTTGATGACGCGCGGGACACGCGCCGGCGGGCGGGAGGTTGATCGATGCTGTTGCGGGCTTCAATCATCGCCATTCTCCTCATCGGGGCCGCTGCCGCCGAGGCTGCCGAAATCAGCGCCAGTTCGCACGTCAGCCAGGTCACGGTCTATCCGTCGGGGGCCGAGGTGACGCGGCTCGGTGCGATCAAGCTCGAGGGTGGCGATCACACCATTGTCTTCGCCGACCTTCCGGCGCGCGCCATCGCGAGCTCGATCCGCGTCGAGGCAAAGGCCACCGGCAAACTCGAGATCGGCTCCGTCGACAGCCGCCGCCTGTTCGTGCCGCGCGCCGACAGTTCGATTGCCGCCAGCGAGCGCCAACGCCTGGAGGATGCGATCGAGAAGCTGCGCGACGAGCGGGCCGGGCTCGAGGGCACCAGTAAGGCCGCCGAGGCGCAAAAGACCCTTATCACCAACTTGGCGCAGCTGCCGCTGCGTCCGCCGGCCGGCCACGCCGCGGCGGCCGAGCCGGACTGGGCGCAACTCTTTGCCCTGATCGGGCAGCGCTCCGGCGAGGCGCAAAAAACCATCCTCGATACCCACATCAAGATTCGCGAGCTCGATCGCCAGATCAAGGATTTGGAAGGCAAGCTTGCCTCCGCCGCGCCGACGCAGGTCGAGCGCACCGAGCTCAAGCTGTTTGTGGCGGCCGATAGTGCCCTCGATGCGGAGATCAGCATCCGCTATCAAGTGGCCAACGCCTCGTGGACACCCTACTACGAGGCACGGCTTGCGACCGGCACCAAGACCGAGGCCCCCAAACTGAGCCTGATGCGTCGCGCCAGCATCCAGCAGCAGAGCGGCGAGAGCTGGGACAATGTGGCCGTGGCGCTGTCGACGGCGCGGCCAGGTGCGGGAACTGCGGCGGCGGAGCTCACACCGATCACCATCGACTATGAGCCCGATGGCGCCCGCCCGGCGTCGGCGCCGGTTGGCGGCGTGCTGCGCTCGCTGGAGCGCGAGGCCGCCGTTCGCAACGGCTTCGGTGACGCCGACCGGCTCGACCAGACGGTGGCGGCAAACGCGGTTAAGGCGGAAGAAGCGCGCAGCACGGTCGAGACCCAGGCCTTTCAGGCGATCTACGCGATCGGTGGCCGGGTTACGATCCCGCCCACCAACGAGCCCAAGCGCGTTGCCATCGACGAGGCCAGCCTCGACCCGGCGCTGATGCTGCGCACCGTGCCCAAGCGCGAGCAGAAGGCCTACCTCTATGCCAAGATCGTGATCGCGCGGGGGACGCCGATGCTGCCGGGACAGGTTGCGCTGTTCCGCGACGGCATCTTCGTCGGCAACGGCCGGCTGCCGCTGCTGGCACCCGGTGAGGAGCATGAGCTGGCGTTTGGCGCCGACGACAGCGTCCGCGTGCGGCATGCTATTGTTGATGAGAAGCGCAGCGAGGCCGGCATCATTTCGACGACTAAGTCCGATGCGCGCAATTTCCGTGTCACGCTCAAGAACCTGCATGAGCGGAGCATCCAGATTGCGGTCATTGATCAGGTCCCCGTGTCGCAGAACGCCGACATCAAAGTCGAGCTGATCGGCAAGGTGGCGCCGAGCCGCCGTGACATCGATGACCGGCGCGGGGTGCTGGCGTGGGAAATGAAACTTGAGCCCGACGAGGAGCGGCTGCTGGATTTCGGCTATCGCGTGACCTGGCCGGCAGCGAAGCGGTTAATTTACGGTAATTGACGCCCTAGCGCCCGCCCAGCCGAGGCTGCCGGCCGCCCGCAATCCATTGCTTTCGCCCACCGCCGCGGAGGGCTATATCTCGCGAACCGCCGCGGGCGCCAGCTAGAACCCGTGCCGGCGCATGATTGGAGGCGATCCCGGAATGGCTAATGTTGTGGTGATCGGTGCCCAATGGGGCGACGAGGGTAAAGGCAAGATAGTCGATTGGCTGTCGGAGCGTGCCGACATCGTGGTCCGCTTCCAGGGTGGCCACAACGCGGGGCACACCCTCGTGATCGGCAATCAGACCTTCAAGCTCTCGCTGCTGCCCTCGAGCGTCGTGCGCAGCGGCAAGCTCGGCGTCATCGGCAACGGCGTGGTTATCGATCCGTGGGCGCTGTTGGACGAGATTGAGCGCCTCAGGCAACAAGGCGTCGCGGTCAGCGTCGAGAACCTGCGCATCGCTGAGAACGCCACCTTGATCCTGCCGCTGCACCGCGAACTCGATCAGCTGCGCGAAGCGGTCGCCGGCGAAGGCCGCATTGGCACCACCGGGCGCGGCATCGGTCCGGCCTACGAGGACAAGGTCGGTCGGCGTGCGATTCGGGCGCAGGACCTCAAAAACCTCAATACCTTGGGGCCGAAGATCGACCGACTGTTGGTGCACCACAATGCGTTGCGACGGGGGCTTGGTCAGGCCGAGATCAGCAAACAGGATTTGCTGCGCGAGCTTGCCGAGGTCGCGCCAAAAATTTTGCCGCACGTCGACGTGGTCTGGTCGCTGCTCGACCGCGAGCGTCGCGCCGGCAAGCGCATCCTGTTCGAAGGTGCGCAAGGGGCGCTGCTCGACGTCGACCATGGCACCTATCCGTTCGTCACCTCCTCCAATACGGTGGCGGCGCAGGCGGCCACCGGCTCGGGTTTGGGACCGGCAGCGATCGGATATGTGCTGGGGCTCGCCAAGGCTTACACCACCCGGGTGGGATCGGGTCCCTTTCCGACCGAGCTCACCGATGAGGTCGGCGAGCGGCTTGGTCAGCGCGGCCAGGAATTCGGCGTGGTCACGGGGCGCAAGCGGCGCTGTGGCTGGTTCGACGCCTGCTTGGTGCGGCAGGTGGCGCGGGTGTCGGGCCTAGATGGTATCGCGCTTACCAAGCTCGACGTGCTCGATGGCTTCGAGAGCATCAAGGTGTGCGTGGCCTACGACCTCGACGGTCAGCGCATCGACCGGCTGCCAGCCGGGCAGAATGCCCAGGCGCGGGTGCAGCCGATCTATCAGAGCTTCGAAGGTTGGACCCAGTCGACGCGCGGCGCCCGCAGTTGGAGTGCCTTGCCGGCGCAGGCGGTGAAGTACGTCAAGACCATCGAGGAACTGATCGAGTGCCCGGTGGCCTTGCTGTCGACCAGCCCGGAGCGCGAGGACACCATTCTGGTCCGCGATCCGTTCGAAGATTAACGCATGGTGGCACTGCCGCAGCCTTTGATGACGAGCCGGGGCGGAACCGGCGCGGACCACACCTCACCCTATTGGCATCGACAGCGCCCGCCCCCGGGCTTGCCAACCGCCATGCGTGCGCTCAAGCTTGCGTGATGCAAGACTACATTCTGAACCACGGGGTCAAGCACGCCACGCTGGGCGAGGTCGTGGCGCTGCTGCGCGAGTACGAACGCGGCATCGGCACATCGCTCTGCTTTCAGGATTTCGAGGCCGAGCTCGCGGCGCTTCCCGGTGCCTATGCACCGCCGCGCGGCCTGTTGATCCTGGCCCGTCAGGCAACGGACGGGCTGCTGATCGGCTGCGTCGCGCTGCGCCCGGTGGCGGCGGCACCAGAGCTGTGCGAAATGAAGCGCCTCTACGTAACGGCGGCGGCGCGCAACAGCGGGCTCGGCCGTCAATTGGCGGAGGCGGCGATCGCTGCCGGCCGGCGCCTCGGCTATCGGCGCATGTGCCTTGACACGCTGCCGCAGATGCTGGCGGCGCAGGCGCTCTACCGATCGCTCGGCTTTCGCCAAACCGGAGAGAGCGCCGACGAACCGCGCGTCATCCTTTTTGAGCGCCCGCTGTGAGGTGCGCCCGTGAGCGCGCCTTTTCTTTGAGCTGAGCCGGCCGATCTTTGAGGGTCTCTGCGGGGCGCGCTTGGATGGTCGGTAATCCGGCAAAAGCGGCGGCAGCCGGTGCCGAGTGTCTCCCCGCGGCGGGGGACGCGACCCAACCGCCCGCGCGCCGCGGCAGATCAAACACATTTTGAACAGAAAGCGGCGGCGCCCCAATCAGCGGGCGCCGGCGGGCGCTCCGCGTCCGGCGGGGAGCATCGCCCTGAACCAGTCGGCAACCGGCGATGGCCGGGCAACCTGCGGCGACAGCAGCGCCGTCCGCACCGGGAGCGAGGCTCCCGATTGCCAGCCAGCCTCCGTTGCTCCGCGCACCACCTCCGCATCGGGGGTGTCGTCGGGGGCGGCCATCGCAAAGCCTGCGGCGCGCGCAGCGTTATTCAGTGCTTCGATTCCCATGATGCCAAAACTCTCAAGCCCTAGCCAGCGTTCCAGGATTCAAGGTCCGGCCTCGGCACCCCGGTCCCGAGCCCACGACCGTCGCGAACGACCCTCGTGGATGGGAGCCAGATTATGCCTTGACAGTAATTAGCGGGACACAAGAGCCTGCCGTCAAGCTAAATTCGGTAACATTACGTGATCACGTCTGCTTGAAGCCAAGGTTGCCCCACCATCGCTGCAGCGCACAAAATCAAGCACTTGGCGCGCGCGGTTCACCGCGCCCAGGCCCGCGCCACCTGTC
>DATFXD010000319.1:0-19095 GCA_035258605.1 Hyphomicrobiaceae bacterium
TGGCTGGGGAACTTGGATTCGAACCAAGACCGACGGAGTCAGAGTCCGCTGTTCTACCATTAAACTATTCCCCAGTAGCACGGCCATGACAGGCCGGGCTCCGCCGCGGCTATCTAGCAAGCACTATGGTCGCTCGCAAGCGGCAGGCACGCCGCGGCAAAGCCGCGGCGCCTGGCTGGCCGGTGTTGAGGGGTGCCGGCCAGGGGGCTACTCCAGCCAGATGCCCGCCAGATCCTGGTTGGCGAAGTGCGATGGAATTATTTTCCAGCCTTTCATGTTGGAGCCGTGAGCTACGATCCGGCTGTACCAAATCACCGGGATACTGTTGGCATCGGAGATCACCTTGCGCTGCATGTCCTTCGCCAACTCCACGCGCGCCGCCTCGTCGGTCGATTGCCTGAACTTGTCATAGAGGGCGTCGAGCTGCGGATTGCTGTTGCGGGTCATGTTGCGGGGTGAGCGCTCCTTCGAAAGGTAGGGCAGCAGCAGCGGCCCCGCATCATCGGTGTCGGCGCAGAAAGCGTCGATTGCCACCTGATAGTCGCCGTTGGCAATGGCGCCTTTTTGCTGCGACACGTCGAGCTGGGTATGTTCCGCCGTAACCCCGATGCGCCGGAATTGATCGACCATGTAGACGCCCACCGGGGTAAAGGGATGGTTGACGTTGCGATTGATGAGCTTGAACTTGAGGTCCCGGGCACCGGCTTCGGCCAGCAACCGCTTGGCCTCCGCCCGCGACTTCTCCACATCGCGGCCGTAGCCCGGCAACTGCGCAAGCTCGTCGGCAGTCAGCGCCAACGGTGATCCCGGCAGCAGCGGGCCGCCGACGGGCTTGACAATGGTGATCCTGGAGAGCGCATCCGACGCGCTCCACCGGTCGACGGCCATCGACAGCGCCAGGCGGATCCTCGGGTCGTCGAACGGTTTCGACTGGGTGTTAAACAAGAGGTCCATCTTGCACACCCACGGCGATTCCTGAACCGTGATGCGGTCCTTCAGACTGTTGACCAGCTGCGTGCGCTCGCCGGGGGAAATGCTGCGGAACTCGGCTTGGATCTGCCCGCCCTGCAATGCCGTGACCACGGCCTGCGACTTGATGAAGGTAGCCCGGAAACCATCGAGATAGGGCCGGTCCGGGTCCCAATACTTGTCGAAGCGCTTGCCCACCCAGTGCGATCCATTGACGTGCTCGACGAAAACGAAGGGTCCGCTGCCCATCACGGTCTTGGCCGGATAGTTGGCGTCCTGTGCGAGGCGATCGGCGCTATAGATGCAATTGTAGGGAAGGGCCAAGGTGTCGAGGAAGGAGGCATCGGGGGCCTTTAACCGCATCACGACGGTGCTCGGGTCGGGCGTATCAATACCAACGATGTCGGCAAATAGCGCCTGCCGGATCGAAAGCACGCCGGCTGGCGGGCTGCGCAGCCGATCGAAGGTGGCTTTGACATCCCTGGCGGTAAGCGGCGTGCCGTCGTGGAAGAGTACGTTCGAGCGAACCTTGAAGGTGTAGGCGAGCTTGTCCGGCGACACGCTCCAACTCTCGGCGATGTCGGGTTTCAGTTTGGGATAGTTGTCCTGATCGACTTTGAGCAGCAGGGAATAGTGCGGCGCCAGCACGTGAACCGCGGCATAGGTGGTGGTGGCGTGGCAGTCCGTGGTCGGAGCCTCGGCGGTCACGGCATAAGTGAGGATTCCCCCTTTTTTCGGGGTATTGGCGGCGGCCAGGGACGGCAGGCTAACGGCCAGCGCCATCGAGACCAATCGCAATGGCATTCTCATGTTTGTTGCTCTCCGAATAAGACGGCCAGGTGTTGCGCGCCATATGAGGCCGAGCTACCTGGCGTGGTCAAGCGGCTGCCGCCGCGTCGATCTGTTGGTCTCGGCTGGGCGGCGGCGCAACCCGTTCAGCCATGACGCAAGGAGATAGGCAACGATGTACGTTCGCGTTACGGCATTCGAGGTCGACCCGTCGCGGCTGCCGAACCTGGCGGAAACGATTGCGAAGATTGCGCCGATCGCCAAGGCCCTTCCGGGCGTCGCCGACATCTATGTTGCGTGGCGTGACGACGGTCGCGGGGTCGTGGTCGCGAGCTACCAAAGCGAAGCGGCCGCGCGGAAGGCGATCGCTCGGCTGCAGGCGGTATGGGGTGAGCTTGCCAGCTTGCTGAAGGCGCCGCCGCGGACCGATAGCTACGATCACGTTCAACACGTGATCGGCTGAGCGCCAAGACCACGGGGCGTGAAAGCAGGCTGCCAATGGCCCCTGGCGAAACCCCGCCCAGGCGCGCGGCTTACTTGGGCTATGCCGCGATTGGATGGAGAGGTTCTGGCGCGAACGGGGGCAAGCGCCGGATCCCGATGCTGGCCTGGGAAAGCCAAGAAGGGCCGGGCCATCATCCAGCCGCCACCGGCCACCCGCGGCCCGTAGCGCGCCGCCGGGGATTGGGACGGTCCGCCACAGCCCGTTTTCGCGCAAAACCGGCATTTTGTGTGCACAAGGGACGTGAAACTTACGGAAATCGCGGCCGACAGAGGCTAGAACGAGCGCCGCGTTTAATCCTCGGTGCGGCCGGCCTGGGCGCGGGGGCCCCGTCGCTGTCGCCAGAGCAGTGACCGACGAGTTGACAATGGACCACGACAAGCTGGCGCGCCTGCGCGCCCTTTATGCTTCGGAAACACCCGGCAGCGTGCGCAACCCCGAATTCAAAAAGGTTGCCGACATGGTGTTTGCCGGCACCGACCGGCGGCCTAAGCCCTACGAGGGGGTGTCGACCTTGCTCGGCGCGCCGCTGCGGCTCGACGCGCCGGCATCCAACTTCGCTGGGCTCGATGCCGTGCTGGTCGGCGTGCCCATGGACCTCGGTGTCACCAACCGCGCCGGTGCGCGGCTCGGCCCCAGAGCGGTGCGCAGCATCGAACGCCTTGGCCCCTACCACCACGTCCATCGCATCGCGCCGCTGGCCGAGCTCAAGGTCGCCGACGTTGGCGACGTGCCCTTCCGCAGCCGCTACAGCCTGAGCGACAGCCACCAGGACATCGAGCGCTTTTTTGCGGCGATCGCCGTCGCCGGGGTGGCACCCCTGAGCGTCGGCGGCGACCACTCGATCAGTCTTCCGATTTTGCGCGCGCTGGGGCAGGGTCGGCCCCTAGGTCTTGTGCACATCGATGCCCATTGCGATACCGGTCCGCCATTCGAAGGTGAGAAGTTTCACCACGGCGGGCCGTTTCGCCAGGCGGTGCTGGCCGGCGTGCTGGATCCCGCGCGCTGCGTTCAGATCGGCATCCGCGGCGGCGCCGAGTTCTTGTGGGAGTTCTCCTACGAGAGTGGCATGACCGTCATCCACGCCGAAGAGCTGGTCGAGCTCGGCGTGGCTCACACCATTGCGACCATCCGCCGGGTGGTTGGCGAGGGCCCGGTCTACGTCTCCTTTGACGTCGACAGCCTCGATCCTGCCTTTGCACCGGGAACCGGCACCCCCGAAGCTGGTGGCCTCAGCACGCGCGAGGCCATGGCGCTGGTGCGGGGATGCGCCGGCCTCAACGTTGTTGGCGGCGACGTCGTGGAGGTGGCGCCGCAATACGATGCCACCACCAATACGGCGCAAGCCGGTGCCCAGATGCTGTTTGAGATTTTGGCCCTCGTCGCCCTGGCGAGAACGGCCAGGGCCGCGTGATGGCGGCGGCAACATTAGCCGGCCCGGGCGACACCGTGGGTGCGGCGCACAGTCATTATGTGGATTGGCATAGTGAGGGCGCGGCGCCGCCTCACCGGCGGCGACCGGGGTGGAGGAGCAGCCCATGAGAATTCTGGTTGCTGGCGCCCAAGGCCAGCTTGCGCGCGCGCTCCAGGAGTGCGCGCCCCGTCACCCGGCGCACACCGTGGTCACGCAGGGACGCCCCGGCTTCGATCTTCTGAAGCCGGCGACCCTGGCCCGCACCGTCGCCGATCTGGTTCCCGACCTCGTCGTCAATGCCGCCGCCTATACCGCCGTCGATCAGGCCGAGAGCGAGGCGGCGGCCGCCTATGCCATCAACCGCGACGGTGCCGGCGCGCTGGCCGAGGTGGCGGCTCGGCACCACTGTCCCATCGTCCATGTCTCGACGGATTACGTCTTCGATGGCGCCAAGGCCGGCGCCTATCGCGAGGATGACGCCACCCAGCCAACCGGGGTCTATGGACGCTCCAAGCTCGAGGGCGAGGCGGCGGTGGCGGCCGCCAATGACCGCCACATCATTGTGCGCACGGCCTGGCTTTATGCCGCTCACGGCAAAAACTTCCTGCGCACAATTCTGCGGCTGGCGAAAGAACGGCCGCAGCTCGGCGTTGTCGCCGATCAGCGCGGCAACCCCACTTACGCTCCGCATCTGGCCGAGGCCATTCTGACGATCGCCGCCAAGCTTGCCACCGCCACGGCCCCTCCCTGGGGGATCTATCATGCCGCCAGCAGCGGCGACACGACCTGGCACGAATTTGCCGCCGCCATCATCGATGCGGCGGGCCCGCTCGGCATCGCCCGGGTGCCGGTACGGCCGATCACGACGGCGCAGTATCCGACGCCGGCCAGACGCCCGGCCAACTCGTGCCTCGATTGCACCAAGCTGGAGCGCACCTTCGGGGTGCGTCTGCCAGATTGGCGGCAAGGCCTGGCGATGTGCATCGCCGAGCTGGCCAGCAGTTAGCGAAGCTTGGGTGTCGTCGGGCGCCGCGTTGTTGAATTTGTCTGCCCTGCACCCTAGGCTGCCAACCAGTCCGACAAGCGGAGCTTAAGGCAATGTCCAGCCCCAACATCAATGCTGGTCCCTTCACCACGCGTCCCGAACTCGATGGTACCTTCGGCGTTGTCGCCAGCACGCACTGGATCGGCACGGCCGTCGGCATGGCGATCTTGGAGCGGGGCGGCAACGCCTTTGATGCCGGCGTCGCCACCGCCTTCGCGCTGCAGGTGGTCGAGCCGCATCTGTGCGGGCCCGGTGGCGACGTACCGGTCATGCTCTGGGACGCCAAGCGCGCCCAGCCGATGGTGGTGTGCGGCCAGGGGCCGGCGCCGGCGGGCGCGACCATCGCGCACTATCGCGACCGCTTGGGCCTCGACATCGTGCCTGGTACCGGCCTGTTGCCGGCGTGCGTGCCCGGCACCTTCGAAACCTACATGATGATCCTGCGCGACTTCGGGAGCCTGCGGCTGCGCCAGGTGCTCGAGTATGCCATTGCTTACGCCCGCAACGGCTATCCGCTGGTCGAGCGCAGCTCAGCCACCATTGCCACGGTCGCCGACCTCTTTCGCCAGCATTGGCCGACCTCGGCCGCGGTCTATCTCCCCGGCGGCAAAGCGCCGTTGCCAAACTCACTGTTCCGCAACATCAAACACGCCGAAACCTATGAGCGCATCCTGCGCGAGGCGGAAGCGGGCGGCGGCGGGCGCGAGCAGGAAATCGAACGCGCCCGTCGCGCCTGGAGCCAGGGCTTCGTCGCGGAAGCCATCGACAGCTTCTGTCGCCACAACGAGGTCATGGACGTCAGTGGCCGGCGGCACAAGGGTGTGCTCAGCGCGCACGACATGGCGAGCTGGCTGCCAATCCTGGAACAGCCCGTGCACCTCGACTACGGCAGCTACCGCGTGCTGAAGCCCGGGCCCTGGACGCAGGGTCCGGTACTCCTGCAGATGCTGGCGCTGCTCAAGGGCTTCGATCTCGACGGCTTGGCGCCGACCGACCCCGATTTCATCCACACCTGGGTCGAATGCGCCAAGCTCGCCTACGCCGATCGCGAGGCCTTCTACGGCGATCCGAAATTCGCCGAGGTTCCCATGACCACCTTGCTGTCGGAGGCCTACAACGCCGAGCGGCGAGGGTTGATCGGCAGCGAGGCCTCGATGGAGCAACGACCCGGGCGCATCGACGGCTTCTCGGGTCGGGTCATCGTCAAGGCGGCGCGCCAGGCAGCGGCGGGCGCCGGCGAGCCCACCTTCGTCGAGCTCAACACCGGGCACGGCGCCGATGCGCGTCCCGACCATAGCGGGCGCGTCGTGGGCGACACCGTGCATATCGACATCATCGACCAGGCCGGCAACATGTTCACCGCCACACCATCGGGTGGCTGGCTGCAATCGTCACCGGTGATCCCCGATCTCGGTTGGCCGCTCGGTACCCGCGGGCAGATGTTCTGGCTGGAAGAAGGGCTGCCCGGCTCGCTCGCACCCGGCAAACGGCCGCGCTCGACCTTGTCGGTCGGCATGGCGCTTCGTGACGGCAAGCCCTACATGAGCTGGGGTACGCCCGGCGGCGATCAGCAGGATCAGTGGAGCTGTCAGATGTTCCTGCGCCACGCCAGCAGCAAGCGCGCCGAGCCGAAGATGAATCTGCAGCAGGCGATCGATGCGCCCTCCTGGCACATCGAACACTTCCCGTTGTCGTTTTGGCCGCGTACCGCGCGCCCGGGCGTGCTGGTGGTCGAGGGTCGCCTGCCCAAGGCAACCATCAGCGAGCTCAAGCGCCGTGGTCACATTGTCGAGGTCGGTCCCGATTGGTCGGAAGGCCGGCTGAGCGCGGCGGCGCAGGACGGGATACGGCGCAAGGCGGCGGCAAACGCCCGCGGCATGCAGGGCTACGCCGCCGGTCGTTGAAGGTTCATTGCCGTCAGGCGTCACCCATAGATCGCCTCGAGTCTCGAGCGCGAACCCGCAATCGTGGCACCCTCGGCCAATGCCTGCGGCCCAGGCCGGGGGACAGCGCCGGCGACCCCTTAAGCTCAAACGCGCGAGCCCACGACGCTGGAAGGCCCGCTGCCCGCGCCGCAGGCGCTCTGGCGAAGCGCCGCATGCCAAAGGACGCGAAAGCCTTCTATGACTGCGGCCATGTTGAGCCCGTTTCCCCTCGACGCCGGCACCGCCCCCCTGCGCAAGCCGGTGCGCGCCTGGCTGTTCGGCGTGGCGGCCTTGGTCATCATCATGGTCGGCGTCGGCGGCGCCACCCGGCTCACCGGCTCGGGCCTGTCAATCACCGAGTGGCAGCCGATCGTCGGCACCATTCCGCCGCTGACGGAGTGGGACTGGCAGCAGGCGTTTTTGAAATACCAGCAGATTCCCCAGTATCAGCAGGCCAACCGCGGCATGAGCCTTGAGGCCTTCAAATCGATCTTCTGGTGGGAGTGGGCGCACCGCAACCTCGGCCGCCTGATCGGCGTCGCGTTCTTGCTGCCGTTCTTGTTCTTCCTGGCAACCGGCAGCATATCGCGCGACCTCGGGCTCAAGCTCGCCGGCATCTTTGGGCTGGGCGTGGTGCAGGGCGCCGCCGGTTGGTACATGGTGGCCTCGGGGCTCAACGATCGCGTCGACGTCAGCCAGTATCGTTTGGCGCTGCATCTGGGTCTGGCCGTGCTGATCCTGGGCGCCCTGGTGTGGACCGCCTTGGCGCTGCGCCAGGATGGCGCGCGCGCGGTGGGCGCGGGCAAGACCGCCGTCGCGGCGGCAGCGATCATGGCCCTTGTGTTCGTGCAAATCCTTCTGGGCGCACTGGTGGCGGGTCTAAGAGCCGGCCTGGCCTACAATACCTGGCCGCTGATGGATGGCCGTCTCATCCCTGCCGGTCTTGCCGCCATGGAGCCCTGGTACCTTAACCTGTTTGAGAATGCCCTGACGGTGCAATTCAATCACCGTCTCACCGCCTATGCCCTCGCCGTGGCAGTGGTGTGGCGGGCGATCGTCGTTATGATGCGGCCCAGTCAGCAGGGCGAACGCCGCTCCGCCGTGGCCTTGGCGCTTGCTGTCGCCGTTCAAATCGGGCTTGGAATTTGGACCCTGCTCGATCAGGTTCCGGCCCCGCTCGGGATTGCACATCAGGCCATGGCTGCCCTCGTCTTCTCGCTTGCCGTCTGGCATCTCACCGAAAGTTGGCAGGCGCCGCCGGGGGCGGCCAAGGGACCGGTCACCATGGCCGCCATGCGAACGCGGCCATGACGGTGATCCTGGTCTTCGATTTGGACGATACCCTCTATCCGGAGCGCCAGTTCGCACTTTCGGGCTTTGCGGCGGCGGATCGCTGGGCGCAAACCGCTCTCGGCGTCACCGGCCTCGCCGCCGACCTGACGCGCCTTCTCGATCAAGGTCACCTCGGGCAGGTGTTTCGCCTGGCGCTGGCTGAGCGTGTGCCCGATCACCGCCCCGAGCACGTCGATGGCTTGATCGGGGCCTACCGCAGCCATGTGCCCCGGCTGACCTTGTTTGAGGATGCCGCCTGGGCACTCTCCCACTTCGGCGGCCACACCAAACTCGGGCTGATCACCGACGGCAGCCATGGCGTCCAGCAAAGCAAGGTGGAGGCGCTGGGCGTGGCCACGCACTTTCACCACATCGTCTATACCGGCAGCCTCGGCCGAGCCTTCTTCAAGCCGCATCGGCAGGGCTATGAGCTGATCGCCGCTGCGCTCGGCAGCGGCAAAGAGCGCTTTGTCTACGTTGGCGACAACCCGGCCAAGGACTTCGTGGCCCCCAATGCGCTCGGATGGGTAAGCGTGATGGTCGACAGACCGGGCGTCAAACGCATCCACGCCGCTGCCACCGCCGCACCGGACGGGGCGCCGCAGCACACGGTTCGATCGCTGACCGAACTGCCGGCTGTGCTCAAGCTCTAGCGGGGGCACCCCCAGGCGCCGGCCAGGAGTGCTATAACGAGCTGCCCGCCGCCGACACACCCGAACCGCAATGTCCCGCTTCGCTCCCCGACCCAGACCCCCGTCCACCGCCGCCGGCGTCATGCCCGACGCCCGGCGCGGCAACTGGGTCGAGCGCTTGGCGCCCGAACGCTGGCGGCCCTACCTGCAGCTTGCTCGCTTCGATCGCCCGATCGGTGCTTGGCTGTTGCTGTTTCCCTGCTGGTGGGGACAGACGCTTGCCGAGGGCGCGCTCGGCCGCGCCTATCCCGACGGCAAAAGCCTGCTGTTGTTTCTGATTGGTGCCTTCATCATGCGCGCCGCCGGCTGCACCTATAACGACATCGTCGATCGCGAGTTCGACGCCCGGGTCCAGCGGACGGCAGCGCGGCCAATTGCATCCGGGGCGCTGAGCGTGGTCGAGGCGCAGGTGTTTTTGGGCGTCCTGTGCCTGCTCGGCCTGTTGGTCCTGGTGCAGTTCAACGGCTTTACGATCGCGCTCGGCGCCGGCTCGCTGGCGCTGATTGCCGTTTATCCCTTCATGAAGCGCTATACCTATTGGCCGCAGATCATGCTCGGCTTGACCTTCAAATGGGGGGCCCTGGTCGGCTGGGCCGCGGTGAGCGGTGCGCTGGCGCCGGCGGCGCTCGCCCTCTACGCCGGCTCGGTGTTGTGGACCATTGGCTACGACACAATCTATGCGCACCAGGACAAGGCCGATGATCTTGCCATCGGGCTCAAATCGACGGCCTTGAAGTTCGGCCCGGCGACCGAGCGCTGGCTGCTGCTCTTTTATGGCGGTGCGGTGCTGCTGTGGGCCGTGGCGGGGAGCTTAGCGGGGGCGGGTCTGGGCTTCGTCCTGGCGTTGGCGCTGTGCGCGGCGCAGCTCTGTTGGCAGGTTGCGACCTTGATCCGGGATGACCCCGCCAACTGCCTCGACCGCTTCCGATCCAATCAGCTGGTCGGCTGGATCCTGTTCCTTGGCCTGGTCTTGGACATGCGGCTTAAAACCTGGGGGTGAGCCGACCGCCAACGGCTTGTGGGCGGGGGCGACCGGCAAGTCGCCGATCGCTCCCGCCCTGTGCTTTGTGCCTCGCTCCCGTCAACGCCTGGTTGGCCGCCTGGCGCAGCCATCCCTCAGCATCGCAGCAAAGGCTTCCGAGGCGCTTAAACGACAGCCTTAATGAGAGGTACCCGACTCGATCGGCCATCTGTCATGGCCCGCATTGTCAAGGCAAAGCTCAAGTCGAGCGGCCCCGATCCACAGGGAGAATAGACGCATGGCGAGCCCAGCGAGCACCTTGCGACCGGCCAAGCAGCTCTTGCATCTGGTGTTCGGCGGCGAGCTCAAGGCGCTGGCCGACGTCGAGTTCCAGGACCTCAGTCGGCTCGATATCGTCGGCATCTATGGCAGTTATGCCGAGGCCCACACGGCCTGGCAGGCGGCGGCGCAGCGCACCGTCGATAATGCGCACATGCGCTATTTCATCGTGCACATCCATCGTCTGCTCGATCCGACACCCACAGCGTGAGGATCAGGGCTGAAAGCGATGCGCGGCAATCGCCCACAGGCGTTAGCGCGAGTTCGGGTGGTGCGGTCGCCTGCGACCTGATATCTACCAGGGTCAACGGGATAGCGAGTTCGGGAGCGCTTTGGGCACCACATCGAACCTGCAGGGGCGCAAGTTGGGGTCATTGGCCCTCGATGCGCGCGAGCGCGGACTGTTGCAGCGCTTCCTTGCCGATTGGATTTGGCCGCGCTGGCGCCAAATCGTGTTGGCGCTCCTCTTCACCGCCGGGCTTGCCGGGGCCACCGCCGGCTATCCGCTGATCATCAAAACGGCGTTTGATTCGCTGATGCGGCCCGGCAGTTTGGCCTTGCCCTGGGTGCTGGCCTCGGTCATCGGCATCACCGCCTGTCGCGGGCTATTTCTCTACTTACATCAGATCACCACGACGCGCATCGTCACGCGCATGGTCACCGACATCCAGAAGGCGGCCTTCGCGCATCTCATCAACGCCGACTTCGCGCGCTTCGGGCGCGAGACCACCGGACATCTGGTCTCGCGGCTGACCAACGATTTGACCTTTATCCAGCAGGCGGCACAGATCTCATTGGTTGCCTTCGTGCGCGATGCCCTGACCGTCATCGCCATGATCTCGGTCATGCTGAGCCTCGATTGGGCGATGACCATGGTCGTGCTCGCCGCCTGCCCGATCGCGATTCTGCCGGTGCGCAATATCGGTCGCCGGCTGCGCGCCGTGGCGCGGCGCACGCAGACCGAGCTTGGGGGCATGACGTCCCGGCTCACCGAGAAGCTGTCCGGCGCCCGCCTGATCAAGGCGTTCCGCCTGGAGGGCTACGCCACCGAGCGCCTCAACGAGAGCTTCGAGCAGGTGTTCAAGCTGCGCATGAAGGCGGTCAGGGCGCGGGCACGGGTGGCATCGATGCTCGAAGCCCTGGCCGGTCTAGCCATCGCCGTCGCCATTGCCTTTGCCTATTGGCGCATCGCTTCCGGGCTGTCCACGGTCGGCAGCTTCGTTGCCTATGTCACCGCGCTGCTGCTGACCGCGCAGTCGATCAAATCGCTCGGTTCACTGAGTAATTCCACCTCGGAGGGATTGGCGGCGGTCGAGCGGGTCTACGAACTGATCGACGAGCGGCCGGCGATCGTCGATCGGCCGGGGGCACGTCCGCTGGCGGTCGGTGCCGGCCGGGTGGCATTTGAGAAGGTGGGCTTTGCCTATGCCGCCGCGCCGCTGCTGCCGGCACTCAAGCAGGTCTCCTTCACGGTGCCGGGTGGCACCACCGCGGCGATCGTTGGCCGCAACGGCTCGGGCAAATCGACCGTTCTCAATCTCGTCGCAAGGCTGTTTGACGCGCAATCGGGTCGCATCCTGATCGATCATCAGGACGTGCGCGACGTCACCCTGGCAAGCCTACGCGATGCCATCGCCATCGTCAGCCAAGAGGTGACCCTGTTCGATGATACGATCAGGGCCAACATCGCGCTCGGCCGGCTTGGCGCCACCATCGAGGATGTGGTCGCCGCCGCCAAGGCCGCCGCCGCGCACGAGTTCATCATGGCGCAGCCGAAGGGCTATGAGACCATGATCGGCGATGGCGGCTTGCGCCTGTCCGGAGGCCAGCGGCAGCGCCTCGCCCTGGCCCGGGCGATCCTCAAGGATGCGCCGATCCTACTGCTCGACGAGGCCACCAGCGCGCTGGACAGCGAATCGGAGCGGTTGGTGCAGGAGGCGCTGGCCCGCTTCACCCACAATCGCACCGCCCTGGTGATCGCGCACCGGCTATCGACCATCCAGCGCGCCGACATGATTTGTGTGATGGAAGCAGGGGAAATTGTCGAGATTGGAAAACATGCCGATCTCATTGCCCGCAATGGGGCTTATGCGCGCCTGTGCCACTCGCAGTTTCTCAATGAACTGAGCGCCAGCAGGCCGGCCCCGATCGAGGTGGTCTGATCCGCGCCTTGGCACCAAAACCCCCCTCACTCGGCCAGCGGGCTCTGGACGCCACGCACCCATGGGCTATAGAAACGCCTATCCCTTCAGTTGAGACAACGAACGTGTAGAGCGCCGGCCATGGCCAACGTCGAGCACAAGCCAGGGCTGATCGAGGCGTGGGCCGGCTCGATGCTGGCGCGCTATATCAAATTCGTGCACCGCACCTCCTGGCAAACCGAAGCCATGACGGAGACGCTCGAGCGGCACTACCACAATCATCCCTGCATCGTCGCTATGTGGCACGGCCAGTTCATGCTGTTGCCGCTGATCAAGCCGCCGTTCATCCCAGTCGATATCATGTTGGCGCGCCATCGCGATGCCGAGGTGCTGGCCGAGACCTTGCGCCATTTCGACATGCAGTTGATCCGCGGGGCGGGAGCCGGGTCGCGCACCCGCGACCGCGGCGGCGCGCACGCCTTTTTGGCAGCGGTGCAGGCGCTGCGCGACGGGCGCACCGTGGCCATGACCGCCGACGTGCCGGGCGCCCGCGCGCGGCACGCCGGCCAGGGCATTGTCATGGTGGCGCGGCAGTCGGGCCGGCCGATCCTACCGGTTGCCATCGCCACCTCGCGCTATCTGGCGTTCAACACCTGGAGCCGACTGACCGTCAACCTTCCGTTCGCCGGGTTGGGCTTCGCGGTAGGACCGATGGTGCGGGTGCCGCGCGAGGCGACGGGCGCCGAACTTGAAGATCTGCGCCTCGCCGTCGAGAGCTCGCTCAATCAGGCAACCAGCCTCGCCTATGCCCGGGCCGGCGCCGATCCGGCGCGTGCCACGCCGCGCGCCGCGCTCCGCGGCCAGGTCCGGCCGGGCGCGTCGATCAAGGCCTATCGGGTTGCGACCTCGCTGGCGCGGCCGGTGGCACCACTGTTCTTGCAGTGGCGCGAACGCGGCGGCAAGGAAGACCCGGCGCGGCGGCCCGAGCGATTGGGCCGCCCGAGCGTCGAGCGGCCGCCGGGGCGCCTGGTCTGGTTCCATGCCGCCAGCGTCGGCGAGACCACGGCGGTGTTGCCGCTGATCGCGGCGTTGGCGGCGGAACGCCCCGCCTTGTCGTTCCTGCTCACCACCGGAACCGTGACCTCCGCCGAGCTCGCGCGGCAGCGGATCGGACCGCGTACCATCCATCAGTATGCCCCGCTGGACGTGCCGCGTTACGTCAATGGCTTCCTGGAGCATTGGCGGCCTGAGCTTGCCGTGTTCGCCGAGTCGGAGATCTGGCCCAACCTGATCATGGCGAGTGCCGCGCGCGCGATCCCGCTGGCTTTGATCAACGCCCGCATGACCAAACGCTCGTTTCGCCGCTGGCGCCGCGCGCCGGGCCTGGCACGACCCCTGTTTGGCCGCTTCGGGCTGGTGCTGGCGCAGAATGAGAGCCTCGCCAGCCGCTTCAACGCCCTGGGCGCGCCGCGGACCATGTCGGTCGGCAACCTCAAGGTCGATGCGCCGGCACCGCCGGTGGACAGGGTGGCGCTCGAGCGTCTGCGCCCGGCATTCGCCGGCCGTCCGCTGTTGATGGCGGCCAGCACGCATGATGGCGAAGACCAGGTGGTGGCGGAGGCGCACCAGACTTTGGCGCAAAGCCTGCCCGGGCTGTGCACCATCATCGCACCGCGGCATCCGGAGCGGGGCGGTGCCATCGCCGACATGCTCAAGCAACGCGGGCTGCAGGTGGCGCGACGTTCGCTGGGCGTGCTGCCGGATCGCAGCAGCGATGCCTATGTCGCCGACACCATCGGTGAACTGGGGACGCTCTATACCTTGGCCCCGGTTGCCTTCATCGGCGGCTCGCTCGTCAATCGTGGCGGACAGAATCCGATCGAAGCCGTGCGTCAGGGCGCCGCGGTGCTGACCGGGCCGCATTGGCAGAACTTCGGCGACGCCTACGATGCCCTGATCAGCAATCGCGGGGCCATCGTCGTGCATTCCGCCGCCGACATCGCCGCCGCGGCGCGGCAGTTGATCACCGATCAGGACCTGCTCGGCGGCATGCGCGAGCGCGCCGATGCGGCGCTGGCCAAGATCTCCGGCGCGCTGCCGCGCACGATTGCCGCCTTGCTTTCATACCTCCCGAACGAGGAGGGCCTGGTGCGTGCATCTTGACGAGCCGCGGTGGTGGTACCGTGCCGCCCCGAGCACCGCGGCGAAAGTCCTGGCGCCGGTCGGCGCTGTCTATGGCTGGGCGGCGCGCACGCTCTACCAAACGCGGCGCGCGCACAGGGCGGCACTGCCCGTAATCTGCATTGGCAACTTCACCGCCGGCGGCACCGGCAAGACGCCGCTCGCCATCTACCTGTGCCAGAGCTTGCAGGCCGCCGGGCACGCGCCGGTGGCCTTGATGCGCGGCTACGGCGGCCGCCTGGCCGGCCCCTACTGGGTAAACGGCGGCACCGATCGGGCGCGCGATGTTGGCGATGAAGCCCTCCTGATCGCCCGCGTGGCGCCGACCCTGGTGGCGCGCAACCGCAAGGCGGGGGCCGAAGCCATCGCCGGCGGCCCGCATCCCGTCAGCGTGATCGTCATGGACGATGGCCTACAGAATCCGACCTTGGCCAAGGATCTGACCGTTGCCGTGGTCGACGGCCGCCGCGGCGTCGGCAACGGCCTGGTGATTCCGGCCGGTCCGTTGCGGGCGGCCTTGGACATGCAGCTCGACCTTACCGATGCGGTCATCGTCAACGAACCGGCGGGGGCAACCGGGACCGTGAGCGATTGGCTGCGGCATCGCTTCGCCGGACCGGTCCTGCGCGGCACGACCGTGGCCGCCGCGGCGCTCGACGGGCCGCCGGCCATGCGGGTCCTGGCGTGGGCGGGCATCGGCGCACCGGAGCGCTTTTTTTGCCTGTTGCGACGCTTGGGCGCCGAACTGGTGGCGACCGCGCGCTTTCCCGATCACCATCGCCTCTCTCCATCCGAGGCAGAAACCCTCATGGCGCGGGCGCGCGCCTTGGACGCCCGCTTGTTGACGACCGAAAAGGACTGGGTGCGGCTCGCCGGTGAGGATGGTGCGCTGGCCGAACTGGCGCAGCGGTCGCATCCGCTGCCGGTGAAGTTTGAGTTGGCGGCGGCCGACGCCGAGCGCCTGTTCGATCTCATCGACACCGCGCTCAAGGCGCGCCGGGCGCCGGGCCCCCCGTAAGTCAGGGTGAAGGTCTTATACCAGTCCGCTGCCAGGGTTCAGCGCCTGGGCCTTTTTGTCGGCCCGACGAGCCTTGCTTCCGCCCCGATCCTGCCCCATATACCGGCGCAGCCGGTGTACCCCGATCCGAGGGTACGTCCTCAAGATTGCGGTTTTGCTGCTTGCCCAAGGGGCGGTTTGCCTTCCCACGTCTGAGATGCCGGGGCCGAGCGTGCGGCCCTCTATATGACCGGCCTATCCACGCTTCTTTGGGAAAGGGAATCCCCACATGCGCGTCACTGGTACAGTGAAGTTTTTCAATACCGCCAAGGGTTATGGTTTTATCCAGCCGGAGAATGGCGGCAAGGACGTGTTCGTTCATGCCACCGCCCTCGAGCAGGCGGGCATCCGCTCGCTTAACGAGGGCGATCGGGTGACGTTCGTTCTCGAAGATGACCGCCGCGGGCGCGGCAAGCAGGCAGGGCAAATCCAGAAGGCGTAGACGCAGTCGCGAGAATTTGAACGCTAACGAGCGCTTTCTGCCCGTGCGGCAGGGAGCGCTTGCTCACGTCTGAGTTGCGCGGTTACGTGTGCGTTGGAGCAGCAGTATGGCAAGCCATAAATTCAAGGTCGGCGCCGTGGTCGACTTCAGACCGGGACGGATGGGTTTTCCCGCCGCCAGTCGCGAGTGCACGATCGTGCGCGTCCTACCGACCGATGGCAGGGATCTGTTCTACCGCATCAAGTGCACGGCCGAGGCCTTCGAGCGGGTGGTCTCGGAAGGCCAGCTCGCCGAGCGTACCTGAGCTCAAACCCCTCTACAGGATTCGCTGGCCGCTCTTCTTCCAATCGGCCAGGAACAGCTCCAGTCCCCGATCGGTGAGGGGGTGGGCAATCAGCGCGCGCAGCACGGCGGGCGGCATGGTGGCGGCATCGGCGCCGATCATGGCGGCGTGCTTGACGTGCACGATGGTGCGGATCGAGGCGGCCAACAGCGCCGTTTTCAAGTCCGGGTAGTTGTCGTAGAGCGTGCGAATCTCGCGGATCAGCTCCATGCCATCGGCGCCGGTATCATCGAGCCGCCCGATGAATGGCGAGATGAAGGTCGCACCCGCCTTGGCCGCGAGCAGGGCCTGATTGGCGGAAAAGCACAAGGTGACATTGACCATGGTGCCTTCCTGGGCCAGGGTCCGGCAGGCGGTGAGGCCGTCCCAGGTGAGCGGCACCTTGACCGCGACGTTGGGCGCGATCTTGGCAAGCGTGCGTCCCTCCCGCAGCATGCCCTCAAGGTCGGTGGCGGCCACCTCGGCGCTGACCGGCCCGGCCACGGTGGCGCAGATCTCGGCAATGATGTCGCGAAAGCCGCCCTTGGCTTTGGCGACCAAGGAGGGGTTGGTCGTCACCCCGTCAATGAGCCCGGTAGCGGCCAATGCCTTGATCTCGGCCACATCGGCGGTGTCAACGAAGATTTTCACGGGCGCCCTCGGGTGCTCCCCAATGCCTTGGCCTTGCCGCAGCAAGCGCGAAAGCTTGTGGCTGTGGCCAAGCTGATTCGGGGTTCTAGTCCGCGGGAGCGCGTTTGGAAAGTCTGCTGGCAGGTTTGGATCGAGGTCCGGCGGCCGACGGCGCTGCCGGCGTGGTGCCGGTGTTGCTGCCGGTCGCCCTCGACCAGACCTACGACTATGTGTTGTCGGGCGATCTCTCCCCGCCGCCCGGCGCCTTCGTATTGGTGCCGTTCGGGGCGCAAACCCGCATCGGCCTCATCTGGGATGGACGCGTCGGCGCCGTCCATAAGCCGGTCGCCGCCAGCAAGCTGAAGCGCATCACCCAGAGCCTCGAGGTGCCGCCGCTCCCCGGCCTCGCGCTCCGGTTTGCCGAGTGGGTGGCGCGCTACACCTTGACCCCGCTCGGCATGGTGGCGCGCATGATGATGGGCCCCAGCGCACTGTTCGAGCCGGTCAGGCCGCGGTTCGGCGTGCGCCTCGCCGCCGCTCCCCCGCCCCGCCTCACGCCGGCGCGCACGCGCGTGCTGGCGATTGCCGCCGACGGTGAGGTGCGCGCCAAGCCGGCGCTGGCGGCGGCGGCCAAATGCTCAACCGCGGTCATCGACGGTCTCGTCACGGCGGGGACGTTGGTCGAAGTGGCGATCCCCGCCGCCCGCTTCCCGCTCCCCAATCCCGCCCACGCGCGCGTCGATTTCGAGGGTGCTCAGGCCGCCGCGGTCTTGAGCGTCAACGCCGCAGCGGCGGCGCCGGCCTTCTCCGTCACCCTGATCGACGGCGTCACCGGTTCCGGCAAGACCGAGGTCTATTTCGAGGCGGTGGCGCGCGCACTTGAACGCGGCGTGCAGGCGCTGATCATGCTGCCGGAAATCGCCCTCACCAGCCAATTCATGGACCGGTTCGCCGGCCGCTTCGGCTGTCAGCCGGTCGAATGGCACTCGGCCCTGTCGGGACCCGAGCGCGCCCGCGCCTGGCGGGCGGTGGCCACCGGCGAGGCGCGGGTCGTGGTCGGCGCCCGCTCGGCGCTGTTCCTGCCCTATCGCGAGCTCGGCCTGATCGTGGTCGACGAGGAGCATGACCAGGGCTTCAAGCAGGAGGATCGCGTTCACTATCAGGCCCGCGACATGGCGATTGTGCGTGCCAATCTCGGCAAGTTTGCCGTGCTTCTGGCGTCCGCCACGCCGTCGATCGAAAGCCACGTCAACGCCCGCACCGCCCGCTACCGCTACCTGGCTTTGCCCAGCCGCTACTCGGGCGCCAAGCTGCCCGATGTGGTGACCATCGACATGCGCAAAGAGCCACCGGCGCGGGGCAAATGGCTGGCAGCGTCATTGGCGCAAGCGGTGGTGGACACCTTGGCGGCGGGTCAGCAGACGCTGTTGTTTCTCAACCGCCGTGGCTATGCGCCCCTCACCTTGTGCCGCGGTTGCGGTCACCGGCTCGACTGCCCGCAGTGCACAGCATGGCTGGTCGAGCATCGCTATCGGCAACGGCTCAACTGTCATCATTGCGGCTTCTCTTTGCCGATCCCGGAGAAATGCCCGCGCTGCGGCAAGTTCGAGTCGCTGGTGGCATGCGGACCGGGCGTTGAGCGCATTGCCGAAGAGGTGGCGGCGAGCTTTCCCGGCGCTCGCGTGGCGCTGCTGTCCTCCGACCTGGTGCCATCGCTGATCGAAATGCGCCAGATCATCGGCAGCATCGAAGCCGGCGAGATCGACATCGTGATCGGCACGCAAATGGTGGCCAAAGGCCACCATTTTCCGCGCCTGGCGACGGTTGGGGTGGTCGACGCCGATCTGGGACTGGGCAGCGCCGATCCCAGAGCCGCCGAGCGCACGTTCCAACTTTTGCACCAGGTCACCGGCCGCGCCGGCCGCGCCCTGGTCAGCGGCCGCGGCCTGGTGCAGACCTATCTGCCCGAGCATCCGGTGATGCAGGCGATCATCTCCGGCGACCGCGATGCCTTTCTGGCGAGCGAAATTCGCCAGCGGCAAGCCGGGCTGCTGCCCCCTTACGGCCGGCTGGCCGCCCTGATCGTCTCGGCGCGCGACAAGGACCTGGCCGAGCTCGTTGCCCGCGACCTCGCCCGGCTGGCGCCGGAGGCCAGCCGGATCTCGGTTTTGGGTCCGGCCGAAGCGCCGCTTGCCGTCATCCGCGGCCGCCACCGCTGGCGGCTGCTGGTCAAGGCGCCGCGCGAGCTCGATCTGCAGGGCTATCTGCGGCTGTGGCTCGGCCAGCTCAACAAGCTGCCGACCGACGTGCGGCTGACCGTCGATATCGATCCCTATAATTTTCTTTGAGCGGGC
>DATFXD010000320.1:0-3306 GCA_035258605.1 Hyphomicrobiaceae bacterium
GCCGGCCCACGATGCCCGCATGGTCTGCCTCGATGGCGATGCTGAAGCGATCGCAGGCGCGCCGGCCACCGCGCCGCGGCCCGCGCTCGATCCGCACCATCCGGCCTACGTCATCTACACCTCGGGATCCACCGGCACCCCCAAGGGCGTTGCCGTCACCCATGACGGCTTGCGCAACGTCCTGCTGGGGATGCAGGAGCAGGTGCACATCGCCCCGCATGACCGGCTCATGGCGGTGACCACGATCGGCTTCGACATTGCCGGGCTCGAACTGTTCCTGCCGCTCATCTGTGGGGCCTCGGTGGCGCTCACCCCGCGCGAGGTGGTGCAGGATCCGCCGGCCTTGGCGCGTGCCATCGCCGCAAGCGGCAGCACGATCCTGCAAGCAACGCCGACCCTGTGGCATGCGCTCACGGCGGATGGCGGCGAAGGCCTGTGCGATCTGGCGATGCTGGTCGGGGGTGAGGCGCTGCCCGGGCCACTTGCTCACGCCATGCGCAAGCTCGGGGGCACGGTCACCAATCTCTACGGGCCGACGGAGACGACGATCTGGTCGGCCGCCATGGTGCTTGACGCGGACGACTGCGACGCCCCGCCGATCGGGCGTCCGATCTGGAACACGCGGGTCTATGTGCTGGACAACGGATTGGAGCCTGTTCCGGCAGGCGTTGCCGGAGAGCTTTACATTGCGGGCGCCGGGCTGGCGCGCGGCTATGTCGGGCGTGCCGGCCTGACGGCGGAGCGGTTCGTGTCCGATCCGTTCGGCCCGGCCGGGAGCCGCATGTACCGCAGCGGCGATCTGGCGCGCTGGCGTCCGGACGGGGTGCTGGAGTTCCTCGGGCGCGCCGACCAGCAGGTGAAGCTGCGCGGGTTCCGCATCGAGCCGGGCGAGATCGAGGCGGTGCTCACCGCTCACGACAGCGTGGCGCAGGCGGCGGTGATCGCGCGCGAGGATGAGCCCGGCGACAGGCGGCTCATCGCCTATGTGGTGGCGGCGGCCGGCCACAGCCCCGATGCGGCGGTGCTGCGCGCCCATGTCGGCCGCCTGCTGCCCGACTACATGGTGCCGTCGGCCATCATGGTGCTCGAGAGCCTGCCGCTGACGCCGAACGGCAAGCTCGACCGGCGGGCGCTGCCGGCCCCGGCCGTGCCGGCGCGCGCCGGGCGCCGGCCGCGCACGCCGCAGGAGGAGGTGCTGTGCGGCCTGTTTGCCGAGACGCTCAAGCTGGAGCGCGTCGGCATCGATGACGATTTCTTTGCGCTGGGCGGGCACTCGCTGCTGGCGACGCGGCTGATCAGCCGCATCCGCGCGGTGCTCGGGGTCGAGCTTGCCATCCGCACGCTGTTCGAGGCGCCGAGCGTCGAGGCGCTGGCGGCCCGCCTCGGCGAAGACGGCAGCGCGGCCCGGCCGCCATTGCGGGCGCTCGCGCGGCCCTCCGAGATCCCGCTGTCTTATGCGCAGCGGCGGCTGTGGTTCCTGCATCACCTGGAAGGGCCGAGCGCAACCTATGTGATCCCGCTGGCGGTGCGGCTCGAAGGCGAGCTGGACACCGTGGCGCTGCAGGCGGCGCTCAACGACCTGGTGGCGCGGCACGAGAGCCTGCGCACCGTGTTCCCGGAAACGCAAGGCGTGCCGCGCCAGGAGATCCTGCCGGTCGCGGCGGCGCGCCTCGAGCTTTCCGTCGCGACGGTGAGCGAAGCGGACCTCGATGCAGCGCTTGCGGCAGCAGCCGGACGAGGATTCGACCTCGATCGCGAGCTTCCGTTGCGGGCGCATGTGTTTGCACTTTCGCCCACCGCGCACGTGCTGCTGCTGGTGCTGCACCACATTGCCGGCGACGGATGGTCGCTGGGGGTTCTCGGGCGCGACCTGGCGGCTTTCTATGCGGCCCGGCGGGAAGGTCGCGCCCCCGATCTGCCGGCGCTTGGTGTCCAGTATGCCGACTACACGCTGTGGCAGCAGGCGCTGCTGGGCGAGGAGAGCGAGGCCGGCAGCGCCATGGCGCGCCAGCTCGGCTACTGGCGCGAGGCGCTGGCGGGTCTTCCCGATCAGCTCGACCTGCCGACCGACCGGCCGCGGCCGGCGGTGGCGAGCTATCGCGGCGATCATGTGCGGCTCACCATTCCGGCGGACCTGCATGGCGCGCTGGTCGCTCTTGCCCGCGAGGCCGGGGCGAGCCTGTTCATGGTGCTGCAGGCCGGGCTTGCGGCACTGCTGACGCGGCTCGGGGCCGGCACCGACATCCCGATCGGCAGCCCGATTGCGGGCCGCACCGATGCGGCACTGGACGATCTCATCGGGTTCTTCGTCAACACGCTGGTGCTGCGCACCGACACATCGGGCAATCCCGGCTTCCGCGACCTGGTTGGCCGCGTGCGGGCGAACAACCTCGCCGCCTATGGGCACCAGGATGTGCCGTTCGAGCGGCTGGTGGAGGTCCTCAACCCGGCGCGGTCGCTGTCGCGGCATCCGCTGTTCCAGGTGATGCTGGTGCTGCAGAACGCCGCCCCGGTTCATCTCGAGCTTCCCGGTGTGACGGCGGGGCTGGAGCCGGTGGCCACGGCGAGCGCCAAGTTCGACCTGTCGGTGAGCGTCGCCGAGCAGCGCGCCGCAGACGGCACGCCGGCGGGAATCGTCGGGGTCATGGAATATGCCAGCGACCTGTTCGAGCGGGCCACGGTGGAGGTGCTGGCGGAACGTCTCGTGCGCCTGCTGGCGGCCGCGGTCGCCGATCCGCAGCGGGCGATCGGGCGCCTCGACATCCTCGGCGATGCCGAGCGCACGCAGATCCTGCGCGCGTGGAACGCCACCGCCCATGCGCTGCCTGGCGCCACGGTGCCGGAGCTGTTCGCCGCGCAGGTGGCGAGAACGCCCGAAGCCATCGCGGTGGTGCTGGGCGACGAGCGCCTGACCTATGCGGAACTCGACCGCCGCGCCAACCAGCTGGCACATCATCTGCGGTCGCTCGGCGTCGGGCCCGAGGCGGTGGTGGGGCTGTGCGTCGAGCGCTCGCCCGCCATGGTGGTGGGGCTGATCGGCATCCTCAAGGCGGGGGCCGCCTACCTGCCGCTCGATCCCGACTACCCGCCGGCCCGGCTCGCACTCATGCTTGAAGATGCCGGCGCATCGGTGCTGGTGACTCAAGGCGCGTTGCGCGCGCGGCTGCCGGCCCACGATGCCCGCATGGTCTGCCTCGATGGCGATGCTGAAGCGATCGCAGGCGCGCCGGCCACCGCGCCGCGGCCCGCGCTCGATCCGCACCATCCGGCCTACGTCATCTACACCTCGGGATCCACCGGCACCCC
>DATFXD010000321.1:0-15152 GCA_035258605.1 Hyphomicrobiaceae bacterium
CATGCGTCAGCCCAGCAGCAACAGGATCGCAACCAGCATCACCACGTGGATGGAGACGAATACGAAACAGGCCTTACCGAGTGCAGCAGCCATGGCTTCACAACCTTAAGGGGGGCATTGAACTTCGATGCAGCCTTGAACCGTCACCGCGGCGCCGGCGCGCGCGCAGTCCCCCTGCGCGCTGGCATCGCCGGACGAACAGCCGGCATCGGGAAGTGCAACCTTCAACGCCCGTGCGGCGAAACGAACATGCTGGCGCGCGGTCGGCGGGTCCGGCCGGTCGACGTCGCCGCTGCGGCCGGCTGCGGCCAGGATCGGCGCCGGCAACCCCAGCATCGCCGCGTTAAAGCTGCCGGCGGGTTCGTCACTGGTGTCGGCGATGAAGTAGCTGCCAACACCGAACAGCGCTGCGAGCGCGCTGAGCGCAATGGCGCGCGTTGCGCGGCCATGGCGTGCCTGGCGCCGGAAGCCCTTGGGTTCGGCGCGCCCGGCGCCGTCCTCTCCCGCCGCCATTGCCGGCGCCGGCGATCGGCTCAGGCGATCATAGAAGCCACGGCTACGCAGCAGGCTTGAAAATCCCTCGGGCAATGCGGTGGCGATGGCGTCGCTCTCGGCCTTGAGCTTGCTGGCGAGTGCTTTGGCGTCGGCGTTGGCCTTGCTGCCGACCTGTTTTAGGGCGAGCAGGACGGCCGAGGTGACCCCATCGACAAACCCGACAAGGGCGCCGTCGCCGGCCCCCACACACTTGCCGAGCACGGTGGCGAGTGCGCTGGCGCTGGCGCCGCCGAGCAGGCAGGCCGTGGAACCCTGGCCAACCGGCTGTCCCGGTCCGGACCACCCCGACCGCTCCGGCGGTGGTGACGGCGCGGCGAGCGCCGCGGCCAGTCGCGCTCCGCCGTTCGGGCTCAAGAGGAGGCCGCTGAGCACGGCAGGTACGGCGAGCTCCGCTGCCCGTCGCGCCGACGCCCGATCGACGCCGGCGCTGGCCGCCATGGCATCGATGCTATCGGCCGGCAAAAACTGTCGGACTGCCTCGAGGATCTCACCCGCCATGACCGAGGCTCACTTGCGCTGCCCGTTTTGGTTCCGAACCGACGCCGCTGCCGCCAGCCACGAGGCTTCGCCGCCAATGCCGGTGGAAGGTGGCCGGAGCGGGCGTCGCTGGCTATCCGGCGCAAACCCGAATCTATGAGCCGCAAGTGCCTAGAGCAGCGCGCCTCGGACCACCCGAGGCGGCAATCATTCAGCCGGCCGAGCATCGGCTGGCCAACATGGGCGGGACATTGGCTTAGAGGTGTCTTGCGGCCCGCGAGGCCGCGATCGCGGCGGAGGCGGGTTCGCCCGCGCTCAAGCGTTGACCAGACCGACGAGCAGCACCGATACGGCGACGGCGCTCAAGCTCAGCAATGTGAGCAAGGTTACCAAGCGAAGCCAGGACAATACCGCACCCATGAACTCCCTCCTATGCCCCGGTGGCCGAAGCCACGCCACGGCTTATACTCTCCGCGATCGCAGCCAGCCGCAGTATCAGGTCATGACCTGAGATCGGGCCGGGTGAACTGCCGCCATTGGGGCTGCCGAGCCCCGGGCACCAGGGGCGCGCGGGCACAAGCGCCAAAGAGTTGCCGCCGAATGGGCGGCGACACCCCCCACGCGCCTCGCCCCCCGAACCGGCGTTAGTGCGCCGTGGTCTCGCCGACGACCACGGTGCGCAGCGCGGTGAGCAGATCTTCGGCGCTAAAGGGCTTTTGCAGGATGACCGCCGCCTTTTTCTTGGGAATCGGCGGGATCGCATAGCCCGATATGACGATCACGTGCACGCCCTTTTCGTGCAGCTCGACAATCAGGTCACAGGCCATCTCGCGCTTGAGATTGACGTCGACGATGGCAACGGTCGGCATTTGCGCCGCTACCAGGCGCTTGGCATCGCTGGTCGTCGAGGCCGGACCGGAGACGCGCATTTCAAGCTGCTTCAGTGCGCACTCGAGGGCCTTGGCGACCTGCCAATTGTCCTCGACCACAAGCACATTGACGTCTCGGAGCACCGAGAGATCCGGAGTGCCACAATTCGCCTTGACGGAACGTGACATGCCACCCCCAATCCGTGAATGATTACGCGGTCAGAATTCCGTTGCGTACCGCGTACCGCACCAGCGAAGCACTGGAAGAAAGTGCAAGCTTTCGCATGATCGCCGCCCGATGCGTTTCCACGGTCTTGGGGCTGATGCTGAGCACGTTAGCGATTTGCTTGTTCGTGCAGCCCTCGGCGATCAGTTGCACCACGCTGCGCTCGCGATTGGTGAGCGGTGAGGGTACGGCTACCTTGGCGACATCCCCACAACTGGACACGCTGTCCGTAAAATAGGGCTTGTGCAAGGCCAGCGATTCGATGGCCCGGATCAGGTGGCGTTTGGCATCGGATTTGAGCAGGAAGCCACTGGCGCCGGCTTGCTGAATACCCTGCATCAGTGTGTCATTTTGATGCATGGTGAAGATCAGGACTTCAGTGCGCGGCAAGCGGGCGCGAATTTGACGGGTAGCCTCCGTACCATTGATGATCGGCATCGAGTAGTCGAGCAGAGCGACGTCTGGCAGGGTCTCGAGCGCCTTGCTGACGGCCTCTTTGCCATCGCACGCCTCTGCCACCACCTCCCATCGGGGCTGCGCCTCCAGAATGCTGCGGAGGCCCGAACGCACCACTTCATGGTCGTCTGCGATGAGAATTCGTGTCATCGGTTTTCCCTCGCACGCATTGTCGAATAACTACTCCGTCTCTGGCATCAGTGGAAACCCGGGTTCACTAGAACGGTAAATGCCGATGTTCCGGCACCGGCCCGCCGCGGCGATCGCCGGCATCGGGCACGGAAGAAAGCAAGCGCGATGCGTTGCCAGCGTTGGGCGCCAGCGGCGCGGCGGCAATGCTTGCTCACCGATCGCCACCGCACGGCTAATCGACGGGCACCACGACGTGGACCCGGGTGCCGCGTGAGCTGGTTCGGATTCGCAGGTCGCCACCCAATTGATCCACCCGCGCCTTTATGCCGCGAATGCCGATGCCGGGACGAAAATCCGCACTCTCGCGTTCGACAGCTCCCCCCGCGCCATGGCCATTGTCGGTGATCACCAAGTGCAGTCGGCGCGCAATCCAGCGCAACTGGATCGATACGTGTGATGCCGAGGCGTGACGATAGACGTTGGTCAAGGTCTCTTGCAGGATACGAAACAGCGACTGCTGCGTGCGGAACGGCAGATTGTCGACCTTTGGGCTCAGTTTGAAGCCGATGGCGAGACCGGCGCGGTTTGAATAGCCGTCCACGTATTGCTGCACCGTGGCCTGCAGGCCGTCGTCACGCAGCGCCACCGGATAGAGCAGATAGGTAAATGTGCGCAGCTCCTTCAGGGCTTCACCCATCGAGGCCTCGACCTCGTTCCACAGTCGTTCCTGTTCGCCCTTGAGGCGGCCCTTGGGCCGCAGCCCCATCAATGTCAGGCTGGCAGCAACCAGGTGCTGCGCCGTGGAGTCGTGCAACTCCTGGGCGATGCGCTGACGCTCTTCCTCCTGCAGCGTGATCAACCTTTCCGACAGCTCCCTGGTCTTGCGCTCGAGCACCTTGCGCTGCGTGACATCGGCGGCCACGCCAAGCAGGCGCAGTGGCTCGCCGTCGGGTGCGAATTCGAAAATGCCGTCAAGCTGAAGCCAACGCCGGCTACCGTTCTTTTGCCGGATGCGGCACACCAGGTGGAAGTTTTCTCCCGACCGCAACGCGGTCTTAAGCGCCGCCTCGAACGCGGAAACATCGTCGGCGTGCAGGTATCGCTCGACGAACTGTCGTCGGGTCAGAATGCCGTCGGCGCGCGCATGGCCGAAAATCTCGTACATGCGGTCGTTGACCCAGATGGTCTGGTCGGTCCTGATGTCCCATTCAAACACGCCGAGCGCCGCGCCATTGGTGGCAATGCGCAGGCGGGCTTCGCTTTCGCGTAAGGCCTCTTCGGCGCGCTTGCGTTCGGTCACATCAAAGCTGACACCGACGGTCCGATCCCCTCGCACCGCGGCACGGGCGCTGAGCCAGCGTTCGGAGCCATTGGCCATGCGCATGCGAAATTCGTGGTGATAGGCGGCGGCGGTCTGCTCCATGGTCCGCTTCTTGGCATCGCTGACCTCGAGATCGGCCAGCGGGATGCGCCCGCGCAACTCTTCGATGGCGACGACGCGGGTATCCTCGGAAAGCCCGAGCAGACGTGCCTGCTGCGCATCGATGATGGCGTGTTGACCGTTGGTGTGGGCCTCGAAGGTGCCCATTTGCGCCGCCTCCAGCGCCAAGCGCAGGCGCAGCTCGCTCTCGCGCAGCGCCGCCTCGGTTTCCTTGAGGTGCGTGACGTCGATCACCGTGCCAATCGAGCGCACGGCCTGGCGGCCGCCGCTGGTGTCGCGATAAAAGCGCCGACCATGGATCGCAACCCAGCGCACCGCGCCATCGGCCCGAACGATGCGATGCAGCCCGTCCCATTTGCCTTCGTCGGGAGATCGTCGCGCCGCCTCGACGCGGGCATTGACCACCGCCCGGTCGCGGGCGTCGAACAGCCGCGAGGCCTCGGTGAAGGTCATCTCTGAGCCAGGCGGGAGGCCCAGAATGGCGCAAAGCTCCGGCGAGAAGCGGGTGCGATTGTGCTCGATATCCGAGTCGTAAATACCAATCCCACCAACCTGTACCGCCAAGCGCAACAGTTCGTCGCTCTCGTTTGGCAACCAAACGGAGCGCGCGCGTGCGTTGGCGGGTTTGCTCGCAGCCAACGTCGCATGTCCGGCTTTTGGTGCGGTTTGCATGCCTTACTGTGTACTATTGGACCCCAGGCGGGTCGCCGATCCCCGACGCTTGGCGATGCTCTCAATTAAGTGTGACCGCCCGAATGATATCGCGCCATCGGGTGTTTTCCCGATGCCGGCCCGGGTTTTCTTGAAGAAGGGTTAATGGGACCGCACCGGCGCTTTCGCGGCAAAGATGTGGGCGTGGGGATCGCCGGCGCCCAGGGGGTCGCGCGCAAGGCCCGCGCACGATGCCGTGATGAACGAGGCGGGTTCACGGTTTAGAGGCAGGCACAAGAGGTGCCGTCACGGCCTAGCGTACCCAATCGCGAACGTAGCCTTGGGCAGCAACACGCCCGCGCTGGCAGCGGTAGCACGCTGGCACCAGTAGCACAGCGGTGCTCGCGGCACAGCTGGTGCTGACAGGCCCGTGATGCAAGCGTCGGCGGCTGAGCTTGGGGAAGCACGGCCCGCGGAGCGGCGGCGGTCAAGCCGACCTTTTCGCTCAACTTGGACCCCGATCAGCGGCGGCTCGGGTCTTTTCCCGATATCACCGGCGCGGCAAAGGGCCGATCCTCGCCCTCACGCCCCAGTCCAACGTCCGCTTTATGCACAAGCTTTGGCCATGACCCCCGCCCACTCGAGAACGGTTCTCGCCGGCCGCTGCCCGGAACGCTTTGGCCTCATCGCCTTGCGCCTGCTTGCAACCTTGGCCCTAGTCGTCGGCGGCGGCGCCGCGGCGCAGAGCCCGGCGGAGACGGGCGCGCTCACCCCCGACCAGCAAGCAATCGTCGCCAAAATCGCCAAACCGGGCACACTCGACACCCACTATGCCGGCGCGCCAACCGATCCCGTCGGAGCGCAGCTCACGCTGCCGTTGGGAGACGGGCGGGTCGTGACCCTGGCCAGAACCGGATCCGAGCTGCAAAATGACGGCAGCATCATCTGGCACGGCGAGGTGCCGCAGACCGGGGAGCGCGCGGTGCTAATGCTGTGGAGCAATGCGCTGCTGACCGGCTACTTCGCCTTCAATGGCAAGATCTTCACCCTCGAAAATCTGGGCGGCGGCGTCAACGCCGTCTCCGAAATGGATCGCCGGCGCCTGCCGGCCGATCATCCCGAGCCGGGCGCCAGGCCAGACAGCCCGGCCGCGTCCCCCGCCAAGCAACCAGCCGCGGCGGCGCCGCCGCTGGAGCCGCCAGTGGCTCCGTTCGCGGACAACGAGCGGCAAGCGCTCGAGGCCAAGGACATCACCATCGACGTGATGATCCTCTACACTGCCAACGTCGCCAGGCGCTACGTGCGCGACCTGGCGGATCTGCTGGCGCTCGCGATCGATGAGGCCAACGCAACCTTCAAAAACAGCGGTATCGGCAACGTCCACCTGCGGCTGGTGCACACGCAATTGGTCGAATATGACGAAACCGAAGACGACCAGTTCACGCATCTCTATACCATGGTCGACGGCCTTGGCCCGTTCGGCAACGTCAGAAAACTGCGCGACGAGAAGCGCGCCGATATCGTCGGCCTGGTGATCGACAATCCGACGGGTTGCGGGCTTTCAACCCGCATCGGGCCAACATCGGATGAGGCCTTCTTCGTGGTTCACCACGCCTGCGCCGCCACCACCATGTCGATCGCGCACGAGATCGGCCACATTCTGGGGGCGCGGCATGATCGGTTCGTGGACGAAAACGACACCCCGGTTGCCTATGGGCACGGCTACGTCAACAGCGGCAAATGGCGCGACATCATGAGCTATAACGCCGGCTGCGGCGGCTGCCCGCGCATCCCCTACTGGTCGAACCCCCGGGTGTTCTACCGCGGTGAGCCGACCGGCACGCCCGCCGCCGACAACGCCAGGCTTATTCTCGAGCTCGCCGACCGCGTCTCGCAATTCCGCTAGCCGACGCCCCGCCAGGCCCGCCTGGGACCGCGCCCTAACCGGGACGTCTGCGCACCGCATGGCAGCGCGCCGGCCTCAGCCGCGCGGTAGGTTGGCGTAACGGCGGGTGGCGGCGATCAACTCGTTGATGATGCCCGGCTCGGTCATGGCATGGCCGGCATCGGCAACGATGCGCAGGTCGGCCTCAGGCCAGACGCGCGACAGATCCCAGGCGTTCTTCACCGGGGTGACGACGTCGTAGCGGCCGTGCACAATCGTGCACATCAGCTGCCGGATTGCCCCGACGTTGGCGAGCAGCTGATCGTCGAGGCGGAAGAAGCCGCGATTAATAAAATAGTGGCACTCGATGCGGGCGAAGGCGATGGCATAGTTGTCGGCGCCGAACAGTTTGATCCGCTCCGGATCCTGCACCAGCGACAGCGTGCTGCCTTCCCACACCGACCAGGCGCGCGCGGCGGCCAGCTGGACCTCGCGATCGGGATGCGTCAGGCGGCGATAGTAGGCCTGGATCATGTCGCCGCGCTCGCTGACCGGGATCGGGCGGCAAAATTCGGCGAACGCCTCCGGAAACAGCCAGCTGCAGCCTTCCTGGTAGAACCAGGCGAGTTCCTGCTGCCGGAGCAGGAAAATGCCGCGCAGCACCAGTTCGCTGACCCGGTCGGGATGCGATTGCGCATAGGCAAGCGACAGGGTCGAGCCCCAGGAGCCGCCGAACAGCTGCCAGCGCTCGATGTCGAGGTGAGCACGCAGCCGTTCCATATCGGCAACCAGATCCCAGGTGGTGTTGTGATCCAGGCTGGCGTGCGGTAACGAGCGCCCGCAGCCGCGTTGGTCGAACAGGATGATGCGGTAGCGGGCGCTGTCATGATAGCGGCGCATGCTGGCATTGCATCCTCCCCCCGGACCACCATGCACGATCACTACCGGTTTGCCGCGCGGGTTGCCGCATTCCTCGAAGTAGATTTCGTGCCGGTCGCCGACCTTGAGATGCTGCTGCCGATAGGGCTCGATGGGAGCGTAGAGACCGAGCCGCTCACGTGCCGACATCGTTGTTCATTTCCTCTTGCGGTTGCTGCCCCGGGCGCCGGCGCCAATATCCATGCACTACACGCGAGTGCGTGACCAAGGCAAGGTCCGAGCGCGGCTCAGGACGGGGTACGGTTCTTCAGGCGCAACAGGCGCAGTTCGCGATCGTAAACGGTTTCCCCACCCGGCACGCGCATCTCCCGCAGCTGCTCTAGCACGTTGCGACCCACCGCCGGGGCGATCAGGCTCGAGGCGATCGTCGCCAACACGGCACAGGGGAGGCCAATGGCCGCGGCCAGCGCGCTCGGCAAGGCCAGGGCGCTGCTTTCGGCGAGAACGATGGTGCCGATGGCCACCCCCAGGCCGGTCAGCATGCCGGCGATCGCTCCCCAGGTCCTGATTCGGCGCCACCAAATCGCCAGCACCAGCACCGGGAAACAGGCGGAGGCGCTGAGTGTCGCCGCCCACAGGAACAGCTGCAAAGGATCAGCGGTCACAACCGTCGCCAGCCAGATGGCGAAAATGGCAACGCCGGCCAGCGCAATGCGGGCGCGGGCGAGGCGGCCGCGGTCCGAGGCGAGCTCGGGATCGCCGCGCAGCACGTCCTCGGCCAGCAATGCCGCCAACGCGAACAAGGTGGCGGATAGCGCCGCCAACGCCGCGGCGAGCCCGCCAATCAGCGCCAGATACACAAGCACCTGCGGATATCCGGCGGCGATCGGCAGGGAGAACAGAACGGCGTCGCGCTCGAAGCCCAAGCGGCCGAAGCTGACCGGTTGGGCGGCCGAGCCGATCTGGGCGATGCCGGCCTGCTGCAAGAGCTGAAACCAGGCCGGCAATTGCTCCGGCGTTTGGCCGATCACCTGCTCGAACAGCAAAAAGCGCAAGTACACGGCGACCGCCGGCAAGGTCAACAGCACGATGCCGACCACCAGCACCGCCCAGCCCAGCGACTTGCGGGCCTCATACACGCCCGGCGTGGTGCCCGAGCGCGGCAGCAACGCCGGCGAGGCCGCAATCCCCGCCGCCAGCACCAGCGAGGCCAGAACGAAGCCGAAGCTGCCGACGCTGCCGAACGACTGAATGAAGCGCTTTGCCAGCGGCTCCAGTCCAACCCCGGCCAGATCCAAGGACAGCGGCGGAGCCACGACGATCGGCACATTGCGCATCAGCTCCAGCCGCGACAGCACGCGGAGCGTATTGCCGTGCGTCATCTGCGGCAGTGGCAGATTGGACAGCATCAGCGCAAAAATGGTTGCCGGAATCGCCAGCGCCAGCAGCGCCGTGATGGCTTTGGCGACGCTCGCCCAGGTCAGCGCGCGCATGCCGCCGGCCGCCAGCACGACCGTGACGAGCACCATCAGGATCACAGTCGTCACATGCTCGGGCTGGCCCAACAGCCAGCTCGCGGCATAGGCGGCAAAGCGGGTCTCGGCGGTCAACAGCAGCAGCAGCGGCGCACAGGCGACCACCGCCGCCACGACCCGCACCGCGCGGCTGTCGAAGCGCCGGCCGAGAAATGCGGGAAAGGTATAGGCGCCGAATTTGCGCATGTAGGGGGCGAATAGCACGGCCATGAACACCAGGCCGGCGCACCAGCCGATGCTGAGGCACAAGGCATCGAACCCGGCAACGAACAGCGCCCCCGTCAGCCCGAGAAAGCCGGCGCCGCCCAGCGCCGACACGCCGAGCACGAGGCCGTTGAAGAAGGCCGGCACTCTGCGGCCGGAGGCGAAAAAGTCGTGTGCCTCGTGCGCACGCGCGTTGAGCCCGACCGCGGCAAAAAGTATGAGCGGCGCCGCAAACATCAACAGCCGCAGCACGCTGTCGGGCACGCCGAGCTGCTCGAGCATCAGCGCCATCAGCACCAGTGCGGCGAACGCCGCCGTGAAGATGCCGAAGTAGGTACCAAGGCGCGGGTTGACGAGGCGGGTACTCGAGGTGAACGCCATGGTCGCTAGAAGTCCTCGTGCGCACCGTGCCAGTGATCGATCGCGTCCTGCCGGTTGATGAACACGGCAACCGTGATGAAGCCAATGACCATCAGGCCATGACAGGCGAGAAAGTAGCCGAGCGGCACCCCGAGCACGCGCTTGTCATTGAGCGCGTCGGCATAAAGCGGAAGAATGATCATGGCCAGGAGAAATGGCAGCAGACTGGTGAGCATCTGCACCTTGGTATGGCGCCAGTAGGCCTTGCGCTCATTGCGCTCGATCATGATGTGTCGCTCGTTCGGGATGGGCGGGGGTCGGCAAACCTGGCACGGCGGCCAGCTTCACCCGCTCAGACTGGTTGCGATTCATGGTTCAAGTGAGGCGGAAGACCCAGCCAGCCGAAGGCAGCCATCTCCGGGGGTTAGGGATAAATTGGGCGCACAATTAGCCAATTGGCGCAGAAAACGCTAGATTGCGGCGACGCCGCCCGCCGGAAAGCATGCAGGACCGTCCGTCGCGTGTCGGTCGACGCTCAACGGGTCCAGACATGTCCGCTTATAAATTCATCATCGTCGATGACCACCCCTTGTTTCGCGGGGCGTTGCGGCAAGCCTTGCAAGCGTCGTTCGAGAACGCCCAGGTGCAGGAAGCCGGCTCGCTCGACGAGCTGACCGATCGGCTGTCCGCCGGGGGCGAAACCGACCTCGTGCTGCTCGACCTGACGATGCCGGGCGTGCATGGGGTTTCCGGACTTCTGTATTTGCGGGCGCAACATCCCGAGGTGCCGGTGGCGATCGTATCGGCCAGCGATGACCCCGCCACCATCCGACACTGCATCGATTGCGGCGCTTCCGGCTTTATTCCAAAATCGCAACCGGTCGAGCGTATCCGCGAAGCCATCCGCAGCATCATGAGTGGCGAACTGTGGCTGCCGGCGGACATCGATTTGAGCCAACCGGCCGGCGAGGCAGCCCAGCTGGTGTCGCGCCTCTCCACCCTGACCCCGCAGCAGGTTCGGGTGCTGATGATGCTTGGCGAAGGACTGCTCAACAAGCAGATCGCCTTCAAGCTCAACGTCTCGGAAGCGACGGTTAAGGCCCACGTCTCCGCCATCCTGCAGAAACTCGGGGTCGATAGCCGCACGCAGGCGGTGATCGCCATCAACCGCATCAACGCCGGTAACGATTGGCGCGCGCCGAGCTGAGCCAAGCTGCGCCGCGGCCGCTCCCCCGCAACTTCATTCGGCAGCGACCGCCCGTTGCGCGGTGAGCTGGTGCATCAGCGCCCTGAGCGCTGCCGCCTTCAGCGGCTTGCGCAGGAAGGCATGGCCGCGGCGGCGGATTTCGCGCTGCACCTCCGGCGTGTGATCGGCGGATATGATAATGACCGGGGTATGCGCCCGCGCCGCGGTGCGGACGGCGGCCGCCGCATCGAGGCCGGTGCCGCTATCGAGGTGATAGTCGGCCAGAATGATGTCGGGCTTGGTGTGACCGGGCTGCAGGCGATCGAGCGCCTCGGCAGCGTTCTCAGCGGTAATCACCTTGCAGCCCCAGCCGCTCAACATCACCCGCATGCCGTCGAGCACGGCGCGTTCGTTGTCGATGCAGAGCACGCTGAGGCCGGGGATGCGCCCCGCCGGGATCGACCCCGGCCGCTCCAGCACCCCCGGTGCCGCGCGCGGCAATCGCACCGAAAAGATCGAACCCAGGCCCAGCACCGAGCGCAATTCCACCTGGTGGCCGAGCACCTTGCCGATTCTCTCGACGATCGACAGACCAAGGCCCAGTCCCCGCACCGTCGCCGCCGTCTCCTCCAGCCGCTCGAATTCCTTGAAAATGACGGCGCGCTTGCCTTTCGGGATGCCGGGCCCGGTGTCGCAGACCTCGACCGTGAGCTCGCCGCCATGCCGCCGCACCCCGAGCAGCACCTTGCCCTTCGGGGTGTATTTGATGGCGTTGGCCAACAGGTTCTGCAGCACGCGCCGCAGCAGGCGACGGTCGCTGCGCACCCACAGCCGCGTCGCCACCACGCGCAGTTCCAGGGCCTTCTCGCGGGCCAGCGGTGCGAATTCCACCTTCAGGCGCTCGAACACCTCATCGAGCGGAAAGGCGGTGACGTCGGGCTCCAGCCGGCCGGTGTCGAGCCGGGAAATCTCGATCAGAATATTGAGAATCTCCTCGACCGCCTCGAGCGAAGCATCGACGTTGCGCACCAGTTGGGCGTCGCTGCCGGTAAGCTCGCGCTCGACCAGGCCGGTGACGTAGAGCCGCGCCGCATTGAGCGGCTGCAGAATGTCGTGGCTGGCTGCCGTCAGAAAGCGCGTCTTATCGAGATTGGCCTCGTCGGCCTTGCGCTTGGCGATGGCGAGGGCCTGATTAACCTCCGTCAGCTCGGCCGTGCGTTCCCTGACGCGGCGTTCCAGGGTCTCGTTGGCGCGCGCCAAGGCCTCCGACCCGGCCACCCGTTCGGTGATATCCGAGTAGGTGGTGACGATGCCGCCTTGCGGCAGCGGATTGGTGCGGATCTCGAGAATCCGGCGGCCGCCGTCGAATTGCTCCTGCAATGGCTGCCTTGAGCGCACCAGCTTGTTGAGGCGATCGGCGGTGAGCTTGTTGACGTCGCCGGCGCCGAAATCGCCCCGTTCGGCGCAGGTGAGCAAGATGCGGGCCAGCGGGGTGCCGACGCGGCCGAGTTCCGGCGGCAGGTTGAGCAGCTCGCGAAATTGCCGGTTCCAGCAGATCAGCCGCATGTCCTTGTCGAACACGCTGAGCCCATGGCGCACCTGGTCGAGGGCCGACTGCAACAGGTCGCGGTTGTACTGCAGGGCTTCGGACGCATCATCGAGAAGTCGCAGCGCCGATTGGCTGCCGACGTCACCGCGCCGCAACAGCAAGGACAGCACCAGGCGCGCCGACGCCGCGCCGATGGCGCTTGCCAACAGGTGCTCGGTGAAACGCAACAGATGGATATCGGCCTCGGCCTCCGGCGCCAGCGGGGTGCTGCGGCTTTCGGCGTATTCCGCGAACGACCGCGCGGCGCGCTCGGCGCCCAGATAACGCGCCACCGCGCGCTCGAGATCGCCGGCGGTGACCGAGGTGCGCCACAGCCGGAATGAGGGCGCGATCGGCGGCCGCGGCAGATCGTCCTGCACGAACACATGCGCCTGCAGCCGCTCGACCGGCTCGGGCGCCCGCAACAGCGAGACGGTGACAAACATCAGCACGTTGGCGGCGATGCTCCACAGCACGCCGTGCGTCAACGGCTCGAAGCGCAGGTAAAATAGCGCCTGCGGCGCAAACAGGCTGAGCCCGAACGGGCCCTCGGTCATGATCGAGCGGCCCACCCAGCCCGCCTCGACGATCCACGGCAGCAGCAGCGTATAGGCCCAGACCACGAAGCCAGCGAGGATACCGGCGATGGCGCCGCGCGCGGTGGCCTTGCGCCAGATGAGGCCGCCAAAGAATGCCGGGGCAAATTGCGCGATGGCGGCGAACGAGACGAGGCCGATCGATGCCAGCGCGTGGGTCTGGCCGAGCAGGTGATAGAAGCCGTAGCCGAGCAGGATGATGGCGCAAATCGCCACCCGACGTACCGCCAGCAACAGCCAGCTCATGTCCTTTTGCCGGCCCGCCTGATCGAGATGGCGCCGCAGCAATAGCGGCAGCACCAGTCCATTGCTGACCATGATCGCCAGCGCCACCGAATCGACGATGACCATGGCGGTCGCGGCCGATAGGCCGCCGACGAACGCCAACAGGGTAATGAGCTCGGCGCCGGCCGAGAGCGGCAGGCCGATGACGAAGCTGTCGGCCTGGAACGACCCTTTCGGCAAGCTAATGATGCCGGCGGCGGCGATCGGCACGACGAAGATATTGATCAGGACCAGATACAGCGGGAACAGCCAGGCGGCTCGCCGGATCTCGGTCTCGGAGTTGTTCTCGACCACCGCCACATGGAACTGGCGCGGCAGCAGGAGCACGCATACCAAGCTGAGGAACGTCACCGTGATCCAGACGCCGCCATGGAAGCCCTGCGCGAACACGCGCTGAATCTCGGGATGCGCGTGGGCGCGTTCGAGAAAGCCAGCAAAGCCGCCGAACACCGAAAAGGTAACGAACAGGCCGACCGTGAGAAAGGTTGCGAGCTTGACGATCGACTCGGTGGCGACGGCGACGATCAGGCCCTCCTGATGCTCGGTCGCGTCAATGTGGCGCGTGCCGAACAGGATGGAGAATACGGTCATCGCCATGGCGATGATGAAGGCGGTGTCGGTCGGCAGGTGCAGCTGCTGCAGCGGTCGCGCCCCCAGCAGGGCATCAACCGAGATCGCCACCGCCTTGAGTTGCAGCGCCAGGTACGGCAACGTGCCGGCCACCGCGATGATGGTGACGATCGCGGCCACCGCCTGGCTCTTGCCGTAACGGGCGGCAAGGAAGTCGGCGACCGAGGTAATGTTCTGGCTTTTGGCGATGCGCACGATGCGCGACAGGAAGCGCCAGCCGAACAGGAACAGCAGGATCGGGCCCAGGTAGACCGGCACGAAATCATAGCCGGTTGACACGGCGAGGCCCACGCTGCCGAAGAAGGTCCACGACGTGCAGTACACGGCCAGCGACAGCGCGTAGACCAGCGGCCGGCCCTGCCCCTGCTTGCGGACGTGGCCGGCGCGGTCGGCGTACCAGGCGACCGCGAACAGAACGCTGACATAGCCAATCGCCAGGGCTACGACGCTCCAGCCTTCGATCATGCCGCCAACCTCGTCCTGGTCGCGGACCGAAATTCCGCGCCAGCTCAGGGTCTTATAGTTTCATCGAAATGTTATTGTGCGGCAAGCCACGAACCTTGTCCAATCGCCGGGCGCCGAGCCGATTGGCGCCGGTCGGCAAAGCCCGCATAAAGGGCCTGGGCGCGGTCGCAAGGAGGAGCACACCATGAGCATCCTGAAGGAATTTAAGGAATTCGCCATCAAGGGCAATGTCGTCGACATGGCCGTGGGCATCATCATCGGCGGCGCCTTTGGCACCATCGTCTCGTCCCTGGTCAAGGACGTGATCATGCCGCCGATCGGGATGCTGCTGGGGGGCGTCGATTTCTCCAATATCAGGATCCCGCTGCGCGCCGGCGCCGCGGGGCAGGAACCGGTGGCCATCAATATCGGCGTCTTCATCAACAACCTGATCAGCTTTTTGATCGTCGCCATCGCCGTGTTCATGTTGGTTAAGGCGATCAATGAACTGCGCAAGCGCTTCGAGCGCGCCGAGGAGAAGGCCGCACCGCCGCCACCGACCCAGTCCGAGATCTACCTGCGCGAGATCCGCGACGCGCTGGTGAACAAATAGCCGGGTAACGCCGGGGCGGGCGCCAGCCTCAGCGTCGCCCGCGCGGGCGCCCGAGCTTCAACAGGCGCATAATGAACCAGATCGGAACGACGACCACGGCCCCCAGCAGAAAATAGTCGAATGCCGAGCGCAGGCTATCG
>DATFXD010000322.1:0-18323 GCA_035258605.1 Hyphomicrobiaceae bacterium
CTTCGACTTCATCGTCCATCACGGTGCTGGCGCCTACATCTGCGGTGAAGAGACGGCGCTCCTGGAAAGCCTGGAAGGCAAAAAGGGCCAACCCCGGCTAAAGCCGCCGTTTCCCGCCAATACCGGTCTTTACGGTGCGCCAACCACGGTCAACAACGTCGAATCGATTGCCGTGGTGCCCGACATCCTGCGCCGCGGAGCCAGCTGGTTTGCGGGCTTCGGCAAACCCAACAATACCGGCACCAAGCTGTTTCAGATCTCCGGCCACGTCGAGCAGCCGTGCGTGGTCGAGGAGGAGATGGGCATCCCGCTGCGCGAACTGCTCGAGCGCCATGCCGGCGGCGTGCGGGGTGGCTGGGACAACCTGCTCGCCGTCATTCCGGGCGGCTCGTCGATGCCCTGTCTGCCGGCGAACCTGTGCCAGGACCTGACGCTTGATTTCGATGCCTTGTCGAAGCTCAAGTCGGGCATGGGCACGGCGGCGGTCATCGTCATGGACAAGTCGACCGACATCATCGCCGCCATCCGTCGCATTGCCTATTTCTACAAGCACGAAAGCTGCGGCCAATGCACGCCGTGCCGCGAAGGCTGCGGTTGGATGTGGCGCGTGCTCAAACGCATGGAAATCGGCGAGGCGCGTAAGAGCGAGATCGATTTGCTGCAGGAAATGACCACCAAGATCGAGGGCCACACGATCTGCGCCCTCGGTGACGGCGCGGCCTGGCCGGTGCAGGGGCTGTTGCGCCACTTCCGGCCGGTGATCGAAGCGCGTATCGACCACTACCAGGCGGCACGCAAAGAGGCAGCGGAGTAGCCGATGCCCAAGCAACTCATCATCGACGGTCAGCCGATCGAGGTCGAGGACGGCATCACCCTGATCCAGGCGTGCGAGCAGGCGGGCGTGGAAATTCCCCGCTTCTGCTATCACGAGCGCCTGTCGATCGCCGGCAATTGCCGCATGTGCCTGGTCGAGGTTCAGGGCATGCCGAAGCCGGCTGCCTCGTGCGCTATGGGTGTCAACGACTTGCCGCCAAACAAGGACGGCAGTCCAAAAATCATCAACACCAACACGCCGATGGTGAAGAAGGCGCGCGAAGGTGTCATGGAGTTCCTGCTCATCAACCATCCGCTCGACTGCCCGATCTGCGACCAGGGCGGCGAGTGCGATCTGCAGGACCAGGCCATGGCCTACGGCCTCGGCGGCTCGCGCTATGTCGACAACAAGCGCGCCGTTGATGAGAAGTACCTGGGGCCGCTGATCAAGACCTTCATGACCCGCTGCATTCAGTGCACCCGCTGCGTGCGCTACATGACCGAGGTGGCCGGCGTCGAGGAGTTGGGCGCCATCGGCCGCGGCGAGGATATGGAGATCACCACCTACCTCGAGCGCGGCATGATGTCGGAACTGTCGGCCAACGTCGTCGACCTGTGTCCGGTCGGGGCGCTCACCCATCGGCCGTGGGCCTTTACGGCGCGGCCGTGGGAGCTGCACAAGACCGAGAGCATCGACGTCATGGATGCGGTCGGTTCGGCGATCAGGGTCGATTGCCGGGGCCGGGAAGTGGTGCGCATCCTGCCGCGCAACAACGACGCGGTAAACGAAGAGTGGATTTCCGACAAGACGCGACACGTGGCCGATGGTTTGCGCCTGCAGCGGCTCGATCGGCCCTACCTTCGTACCGACGGCATCCTGCGGCCGGCCCAATGGGACGAGGTGCTGGCGCTGGTCGGCGCCAAGCTCAAGCGCGCCGCACCGGAGCGGATCGGGGCCATTGCCGGCGATCTGGCCGGTGCTGAGGAAATGTTCGCGCTCAAGGATCTGATGACCCGGCTGGGGTCGGCTAACATCGATTGCCGACAGGACGGCGCCAAGCTTGACCCCGCGCTCGGGCGCGCCAGTTATCTGTTCAATGCCACCATCGAGGGCATTGATAGCGCCGATGCCATCCTGCTGGTGGGCACTAATCCGCGGCTCGAGGCGGCCGTGCTCAATGCCCGCATCCGCCGCCGTTGGCGGCACGGCAACCTCGCCGTCGGCCTGATCGGGGAGGCGGCCGACCTCACCTACCCCTACGACTACCTCGGCGCCGGACCCCACAGCCTCAAGGACGTGGTCGAGGGCAAGCACAGTTTCGCCCGCGTGCTGCGCGACGCCAAGCGGCCAATGATCGTGGTCGGGGCGGCAGCGGCGGCGCGCCCCGATGGGGCGGGCGTGTTGGCGCTGGCAGCATCGGCGGCCGCAGCTGCCGCCGACGGCAAAGAGCTTGGCGGCTACGCTTTCAACGTGCTCGCCAGTGCCGCCTCGCGGGTGGCCGGCCTCGACCTCGGGTTGGTGCCGGCGGAGCGCGGTCTCAATACCGCTGGCATGCTTTCGGCCGCCGGCAACGGGGCGCTCGAGGTTCTCTACCTGCTGGGCGCCGACGAAATCGATATGGCAGACATCGGCAAGGATACCTTCGTCATCTATCAGGGCAGTCACGGCGATGCCGGTGCCCACCGCGCCGACGTGGTGCTGCCGGGCGCTGCCTACACCGAGAAGGCTGCCACCTATGTCAACCTCGAAGGCCGCGCCCAGATGACGAGCCGCGCCGGCTTCGCTCCCGGTGAAGCCAAGGAGGATTGGGCCGTCATTCGCGCTCTGTCGGCCCACGTCGGGCACACCCTTCCCTACGACCATGTCGCGGGCTTGCGCGCCGCCATGGCGCGCGTGGCGCCGCAGCTGTTGCGCTTGGATGTCGTCACCCCGGCGCAAGCCGATGGCATGGCCGGGCTGGCGGCGCGCTCCAGTACGATCGGCACGGAACCCTTTACGAGCGCCGTCAGCGACTTCTATCTCACCAATCCGATCGCCCGTGCCTCGAGCATCATGGCCGAACTGAGCACGCTCAAGAAGGGGTGGCAGCAAGACACGACGGGGACGCATGGATAACGGCTGGTTCTGGACCGACATTTGGCAGCCCTTTCTGTGGCCGCTCCTGCGCATGGTGCTCGAGAGCGTGCTGCTGCTGGTGGTCCTGCTGGTCACCATTGCCTTCCTGCTGCTGATGGACCGCAAGGTGTGGGCGGCGGTGCAATTGCGCCGCGGCCCCAATGTCGTCGGCCCGTTCGGCCTGTTGCAGTCGTTCGCCGATCTATTGAAGTTCGTGCTGAAGGAGCCGCTGATCCCGGCCGGGGCCGACAAGGGCGTGTTCCTGCTGGCGCCGCTGGTGGCATCGGTGCTGGCGCTGGCCGCCTGGGCCGTGATTCCCCTCAACGAGAACGACTGGGGGCGCTGGGTCATCTCCGACATCAATGTCGGGGTGCTTTATCTGTTCGCGATCTCCTCGCTCGGCGTCTATGGCATCATCATGGGCGGCTGGGCGTCGAACTCGAAATATCCCTTCCTTGGCGCGCTGCGATCGGCGGCGCAAATGGTGTCCTACGAAGTATCGATCGGCTTCGTCATCATCACCGTGCTGTTGGTGGTGGGCTCGCTCAACCTTACCGAAATCGTGCATGCGCAAAAAACCGGCATCGGCACGCGCCTCGGCTTGGTCAATTCTCTCATCGACTGGAACTGGCTGGCGCTGTTCCCGATGTTCATCGTGTTCTTCGTTTCGGCGCTGGCGGAAACCAATCGACCGCCGTTCGATCTGCCAGAGGCCGAGTCGGAGCTGGTGGCGGGATTTGCCGTCGAGTATTCCTCGACGCCCTATCTGTTGTTCATGCTGGGTGAGTACGTCGCCATTGTCACCATGTGCGCGCTGATCACCATCATGTTTCTTGGCGGCTGGCTGCCGCCGCTCGACGTGGCGCCGCTGAATTGGGTTCCGGGTCTGATCTGGTTCCTGCTCAAGGTGGTGTTGGTATTCTTTATGTTTGCGATGGTGAAGGCATTCGTGCCGCGCTATCGCTACGACCAGCTCATGCGCCTCGGCTGGAAGGTGTTCCTGCCGCTGTCGCTGTTCATGGTGGTCGTGGTTGCCGCCGTCCTTCAGTACTTCGATCTTGCGCCCTAAGAGAACGCTCATGGCTGGTATCGGACAAAGCGTTGGCTCGCTGTTTTTGAAAGAGTTTGCCTCGGCCTTGTGGCTGTCGCTGCGCTACTTCTTCAAGCCGAAGGCAACCATCAACTATCCGTTCGAAAAGGGACCGATGTCGCCGCGCTTTAGAGGCGAGCATGCGCTGCGCCGCTACCCCAATGGCGAGGAACGCTGCATCGCCTGCAAGCTGTGCGAGGCCATCTGTCCCGCGCAGGCGATCACCATCGAGGCCGGTCCGCGCCGCAACGACGGTACGCGCCGCACCACGCGCTACGACATCGACATGGTCAAGTGCATCTATTGCGGCCTGTGCCAGGAGGCATGCCCGGTCGATGCCATCGTCGAGGGGCCGAACTTCGAGTTCGCCACCGAAACGCGCGAGGAACTCTACTACGACAAGGAGCGTCTGCTAGCCAACGGCGACCGCTGGGAGCGTGAAATCGCCAAGGCGATCGAGCTCGACGCGCCCTACCGGTGAGGCGGTAATGCTGGCTGCAGCCTTCTTCTACCTGTTCGCCGCCATGACCGTGGGCTCCGGTGCCATGGTGATCGTGGCGCGCAACCCGGTGCACGCCGTCCTGTTCTTGATCCTGGCCTTCTTCAATGCCGCCGGGCTGTTCGTGCTGCTCGGTGCCGAATTCCTGGCGATGATCCTGGTGGTGGTCTACGTCGGCGCCGTCGCCGTGTTGTTCCTGTTCGTGGTGATGATGCTCGATGTGGATTTTGCCGCGCTCAGGGCCGGCTTCATCAAGAATGCACCGCTTGGCGCCGTAGTTGGCCTGGTGCTGCTGGCGGAGCTGATCTTGGTGCTTGGCATCAAGATCGTGAAGCCCGGCGCGCTGGCGCCGGCGATGGCGCCGATCCCGACCGCCGGTTCGGGCATCAGCAATACCGAAGCCATCGGCCGCGTGCTCTACACCAAGTACGTCTACTATTTCGAGGGTGCGGGCCTGATCCTGCTGGTCGCCATGATCGGGGCCATCGTGCTGACGCTGCGCCACAAGGTCGGCGTCAAACGTCAGTCGATCGGCCACCAGGTGGCGCGCCACAAGGCGACGGCAATGCAGGTGGTGAAGGTCAGGTCCGGGGAGGCGGCAATCCCGGCGCCGGCGGCCGGCGATGGTGCGACCGAGAGGATCGGCAGATGAGCGTTGGTCTCGGCCATTTCCTCACGGTTGCCGCTGTTTTGTTCACGCTCGGTATCTTCGGCATCTTCCTCAACCGCAAGAACGTGATCGTGATCTTGATGTCGATCGAGCTGATGCTGCTCGCCGTCAATATCAACTTGGTGGCGTTTTCCGCCTTCATCGGCGACCTGGTCGGACAGCTGTTTGCGCTGTTTGTGCTGACGGTGGCGGCGGGCGAGGCGGCGATCGGCCTTGCCATTGTCGTGGTCTATTTCCGCAATCGCGGCTCGATCGCGGTCGAAGACATCAACCTGATGAAGGGCTGAGATGCTCAACGCGGTGACAGGCGGCAAACCGACCGACGCTGGCCGTGACTGGCGGCGCCGGCCGCCAGCATTGGGGCTCGCATCGCGAGGCTGCCGATGATGTATCATGCCATCGTCTTCCTGCCGGCGCTGGGGGCGCTGATCGCCGGCTGCCTCGGCCCGGCGATCGGTGCACGCGCCTCTGAGCTCGTCACCACCACATTGCTGGGGGTGGCGGCCGCCCTGTCGTGGGTGGCGTTCTGGCAGGTGGGCTTCGGCGCGCCGGTGATGCGCATACCGGTCTTGCGTTGGGTGACGTCCGGCGAACTCGAGGTGGCATGGGCGCTGCGCATCGATACCTTGACCGCGGTCATGCTGGTGGTCGTCAACACCGTCTCGTTCCTGGTGCACGTCTATTCGATCGGCTACATGCACGAGGATCCGGGCCGGCCGCGGTTCTTCGCCTATCTGTCGATGTTCACCTTCGCCATGCTGGCGCTGGTAACCAGCGACAACTTCCTGCAGCTGTTTTTCGGCTGGGAAGGCGTCGGCCTCGCGTCCTATCTGCTGATCGGTTTTTGGTACCTGAAGCCGGAGGCGAACGCGGCCGCGATCAAGGCCTTCATCGTCAATCGGGTAGGCGATTTCGGCTTCGCGCTTGGCATCTTCGGCACCTTTGCGGTGTTTGGCGCCATCGGCTTTGACGCCGTGTTCCGGGCAGCGCCGGCGATGGCCGGCAAGCCGATGATGTTCGTGGGCCAGCAGTGGGACACGCTGACCGTCATCTGCCTACTGCTGTTCATGGGCGCGATGGGAAAGTCGGCGCAATTCCTGCTGCACACCTGGCTGCCCGACGCCATGGAGGGCCCGACCCCAGTATCGGCGCTGATCCATGCCGCAACCATGGTGACGGCCGGGGTGTTCATGGTGGCGCGTTTGTCGCCGATGTTCGAATTGGCGCCGTTGGCGCTCCAGGTCGTGACCCTGGTCGGCGCCGTGACCGCGTTTTTTGCTGCCAGCGTCGGCCTGGTGCAGAACGACATCAAGCGGGTGGTCGCCTATTCGACCTGCTCGCAGCTCGGCTACATGTTCGTCGCCTGCGGGGTCGGCGCCTATGCCGCCGGCATTTTCCACCTGTTCACGCACGCCGCCTTCAAGGCCTTGCTGTTCTTGGGCGCCGGCTCGGTGATCACCGCCATGCATCACGAGCAGGACATGCGCAAAATGGGGGGCCTGGCCGCCAAGCTCAAGGTGACCTGGATCGTGATGCTGATCGGCACCTTGTCGCTGACCGGCGCCGGTATCCCGCATGTCATCGGCCTTGCCGGCTTCCATTCCAAGGACGCCATCATGGAGGCGGCCTACGCCGCCCATACCCCCAACAACTACGCCTATTGGCTGTTGCTGATCGTCGCCTTCATGACCGCATTTTATGCCTGGCGGCTGATGTTTTTGACCTTCCATGGTCCAACCCGCGCCGACCATGCGACCTGGGAACACGCCCACGAGAGCCCGTGGGTGATGCTGGTGCCGCTGCTGGTGCTGGCGTTCGGCGCGGTGGTGGCCGGGTTTGCCTTCCAGAACCTGTTCATTGGCCACGATGAGGCCGAGTTCTGGCGGCAGTCGCTGGCCCAGGGCCAGGACAACCACATCCTTGAGGCCCTGCACGAGGTGCCCGGCTGGGTGACTTGGTCGCCGACGCTGGCCATGCTCGCCGGCCTGGCGGTGGCATACCTCTATTATATCGCCGTGCCGGCCCTGCCCGCCGCCACCGCCACGGCCTTCCGCCCGCTCTATCTGTTCCTGCTCAACAAGTGGTACTTCGACGAGCTCTACGACTGGCTGCTGGTGCGGCCGACGCTGCGGCTCGGCCGCATCCTTTGGAAGCAGGGCGATGGGGCCATCATCGACGGGCTCGGCCCGGACGGCATCGCCTCGCGCGTGCTGTGGACCACCGGACGGGTGGTCAGGCTGCAAACCGGCTACGTCTATCACTACGCCTTTGCCATGCTGATCGGCGTGGCGTTGCTGGTCACCTGGTTCATGTTTTACGGCGGGGTGGGACCATGAGCGCTAGTGGGTTCCACATCCTGTCGCTGATCACCTTTTTCCCGCTGGCCGGCGCGCTGCTGATTGCGGCTTTGAACCCCGCCGCCAAGGCCAATGCGCGCTGGATTGCGCTCTACACCACGCTGTTCACGCTTGGCGCCGCGCTCTACCTGTGGGCCAATTTCGATTACGCCAGTGCGGGCTTCCAGTTCGTCGAGGAAATGGACTGGCTGGGCGGATCGATCAAATACAAGATGGGCGTCGACGGCATTTCGCTCTTGTTCGTGGTGCTTACCGCCTTGCTGATGCCGCTGTGCATTGTGGCCAGCTGGGACTCGATCCAGGACCGCGTCAAGGAGTACATGATCGCCTTTTTGGTGCTCGAGACGCTGATGCTCGGCGTGTTCTGCGCCCTCGATCTCATTCTGTTCTATCTGTTCTTCGAGGGCGGCCTGATCCCGATGTTCCTGATCATCGGGGTGTGGGGCGGCAAGCGGCGCGTCTATGCCAGCTTCAAGTTCTTCCTCTACACCTTGCTGGGCTCGCTGTTGATGCTGCTCGCCATGATGGCGATGTACTGGCACGCCGGCACCACCGACATTCCGGTCCTGCTGACCCACAAGTTTCCGCCGCAAATGCAGCACTGGCTGTGGCTAGCGTTCTTTGCGTCCTTTGCCGTCAAGCTGCCAATGTGGCCGGTGCACACCTGGCTGCCCGATGCCCATGTCGAAGCGCCGACCGCGGGCTCGGTGATCCTGGCCGGCGTGCTGCTGAAGATGGGTGGCTACGGCTTCCTGCGCTTCTCGCTGCCGATGTTCCCACTGGCCAGCCAGGCGTTCGCGCCGCTGGTCTTCACGCTGTCGGTGGTGGCGATCATCTATACCTCGCTGGTGGCGCTGGCGCAGGAGGACATGAAAAAGCTCATTGCCTACTCGTCGGTAGCGCACATGGGCTTCGTCACCATGGGTGTATTTTCGTTCACCGTGCAGGGGGTCGACGGCGCCATCTTCCAGATGCTCTCGCATGGTCTCGTTTCCGCCGCCCTGTTCTTGAGCGTGGGCGTGATCTACGACCGCATGCACACCCGCGAGATCGATGCCTATGGTGGTCTCGTCAACCGGATGCCGATCTACGCCTCAGTGTTCATGGTGTTCACCTTGGCCAATGTCGGGCTGCCGGGAACCTCGGGCTTCATCGGCGAATTCTTGACCTTGGTCGGCACCTTCAAGGTCAACACCTGGGTGGCGTTGTTTGCCACCAGCGGCATCATTCTGTCCGCCGCCTACGCTCTTTACCTTTACCGGCGCGTGATTTTCGGTCCGCTCGAAAAGCGCAGCCTGCGCGCCATCACCGACATGAATGCGCGCGAAATCCTGGTGTTCGCACCGTTGATCCTGCTCGTGCTCCTGTTCGGCTTCTATCCCTCGCCACTGCTCGACGTCACGGCGGTCTCGGTGAAGAAGCTGGTCAGCAACTATGAGGCGGCGCTGAAGGCGGCCGCGGCCATGAATGTGCGCTGATTGGGGATGGTGGCGAAGCGCCGGCGGCTGCCCGCCCACCGGCCGCCGGACCCTGATGGCGCCAGGGCGATTGGCGGCTGGCGGGGCGGCGCGCCGGCGGCAGCATAAAGGCACGAGAGCATGAGCGACTTCGCCTTGAGCTTGGCGCCGCTGGCGCCTGAGATCGTGCTGGTGTGCGGCGCCATGGCGCTGTTGCTGATCGGCGTCCTGCGTCCGGAGACCGAGAGCGAGGCGGAGCGCATCGCCTGGCTGGCGATCGCCGTGATCGTGGTAGCGGTGTGGCTGCTGCTGGGGCAGTTGCCGGGGACCCAACTGCTGTTTGACGGCGGCTTGGTGGTCGACGACTTTGCCCGCTTTATGAAAATTCTAACCCTGGTCGGCTCGGCCGGTGCCTTGTTCCTGTCGTTCGACTACATGCGCGAGACCCAGTCCTTGAGGTTCGAATATCCGGTGCTGGTGCTGCTGGCGAGCGCCGGCATGCTGATGATGATTTCGGCCAACGATCTTATCGCGCTTTACCTGGGGCTCGAGCTGCAGAGCCTGGCGCTCTACGTGGTTGCCGCCATCCGCCGCGATGATGTGCGCTCCAGCGAGGCCGGTCTTAAGTACTTCGTCTTGGGTGCCCTGTCCTCGGGCATGCTGCTCTATGGCGCCTCGCTGATCTACGGCTTCACCGGTTCCACCGGCTTTGCCGCCATCGCCGCCGCCAGCAAGGCGGCCGGTGCCGCGCAAAACATCGGTCTCATCATCGGCCTGGTGTTCCTGTTGGTCGGCATCGCCTTCAAGATCTCGGCGGTCCCTTTCCACATGTGGACCCCCGACGTTTACGAGGGCGCACCGACGCCGGTGACCAACTTCTTGGCGTCGGCGCCGAAGGTGGCGGCGGTGGCGCTCATCATGCGGGTGTCGCTCGGTGCCTTCACCGGCGTCGCACCGCAGTGGCAGCAGATCATGAGTGCGCTCGCCATCGCCTCGATGGGCCTTGGCGCGTTTGCCGCCATCGGCCAGCGCAACATCAAGCGGCTGCTTGCCTATTCCGCCATCGGCAACGTCGGCTACATGCTGATCGGGCTGGCGGCGGCCTCACCCGAGGGCGCGCGCGGGATGATCATCTACCTCGTTGTGTATGTGGCCATGACGCTTGGCGCGTTCGCGGTGGTCTTGTCGATGCGCCGCGCCGAGGGGCTGGTGGAGGATATCGACGAACTTGCGGGGCTGGCGCAGAGCAACCTCGGCATGGCCAGCATCTTGGCGCTATTGATGTTTTCGTTGGCCGGCGTGCCGCCGCTGGCCGGCTTCTTCGCCAAGTTCTATGTGTTCGTGGCGGCGGTGAAGGAAGGATTGTGGCCGCTCGCCATCTTCGGCGTCCTTGCCAGCGTGGTGGGGGCCTACTACTACGTACGCATCGTCAAGGTGATGTTCTTTGACGAGCCCAAGGAACGGTTCCTGGCGGTGCCCGTCAAAGCCGGGCTGGTGATGGCGGTAACCGGGTTATTCGTGCTGCTCTACGTGGTCTGGCCGGCGCCGCTGGTCGGCGCGGCGGACGCGGCCGCGAGAAGCCTATTCTAGGCGGATGCCACAGCTGCCGTGCCGCACCATGTCCGCAGCCTCGTCCTCGACCAGGTCGGTTCGACCAATGCCGAGGCGTTCGCCCTGGCCAAGGGCGGCGAAGCCGGGCCGCTATGGGTAATGGCACGCCGGCAGACGCAGGGGCGGGGCAGATCCGGGCGCCAGTGGCGATCGGAGCCCGGCAATCTCTATGCCAGCCTGCTCACGACCTTGACCTGCCCGCCGACTGCCGTCCATCAGCTCTCCCTGCTGGCGGGGGTGGCGGTGGTCGACGCCATCGGCGCAGCCGCGGCCGGTGTGGCGATCCCCGGCCTGCGCCTGAAATGGCCGAACGACGTCTTGATCGACCATGCCAAGTGCGCGGGTATTCTGCCGGAAAGTCACTCGAGCGCCAGCGGTCCGGCGATTGTCGCCGTGATCGGCATCGGCATCAATTTGGCCTCCCATCCCGACGACCTGGGGCGCGCCGCCACCAACCTTGCCGCGCACGGCGTATGGGTTGAGCCCGAGGCCATGCTCGAGCGCCTGGCCGGTGCCATCGAGCGCTGGCTTGGCATTTGGGATTCAGGTATCGGTTTTGCGGCCGTGCGGCAGGCCTGGCGCGCGCGCGGCGGCCCGAGCGGGGAGACGCTCAAGGTCGATACCGGCAGGGAGCAGATCGTGGGGGCATTCGTCGATCTTGCCGACGACGGTGCACTCATCATGTGCGATAGCAGCGGCAGACAACGGCGCTTGACCTACGGCGAGGTTACCATCGAGCGGACGGGGGAAAGAGGATAGCGTGATCGAACAATCGCCGACAGCCCAGCACCGACCACCAGGCGACGAACTCGTGTTCCTGGCACTCGGCGGGATCGGCGAGATCGGCATGAACTGCTACCTCTACGGTCTCGGACCGGCCGATGCCCGCCATTGGCTGATGATCGATCTCGGCATCACCTTTCCCGAGGGCGAGAACGATCCCGGCATCGACGTCATCCTACCCGATGTCCGGTTCATCGAGGAGGAACGCGCCAGTCTCGCCGGCATCGTCTTGACGCACGCGCACGAGGACCACTTCGGCGCCGTGGCCGAGCTGTGGGAGCGGCTCAGGGTGCCGATCTATGCCACGCCGTTCGCGGCCGCCTTGCTCAAGGCGAAACTCGCCGAATTCGGTGGTCGCGAGCGACCCGATATCAAGGTCGTGGCGCTCGACAGCCGCTTTGCGGTCGGTCGCTTCGACGTCGAGCTGATCTCGCTCGCCCACTCGATCCCCGAATCCAACGCGCTGGCGATTCGTACCCCCTTCGGGTGCGTGCTGCATACCGGCGATTGGAAGCTCGATGCCACGCCGATCGTCGGTCCGCCGGCCGAGCTTGACCGCCTGCAGCGGCTGGGAGCGGACGGCGTCACCGCCATGATCTGCGATTCCACCAACGCCTTGCGCGAGGGCCGTTCGCCGTCGGAGCGCGACGTCGCCCGCAGCCTGGCGGGGCTGATGAAGGGTGCCAAGGGGCGGGTGGCGGTGACGATCTTTGCCTCCAATGTTGCGCGTATCCGCGCCGTGGCCGATGCGGCGCGCAGTTCCGGGCGGCAACTGGTCGTGGCCGGCAGGGCGATGCACCGCATTATCGAAGCCGCCATGGATACCGGCTATCTGCCGCCCGACTTCAGGTATCATGACCAGGAGCACTTTGCCTATTTGCAGCGCCACGAAACCGTGGTGCTGTGCACCGGCAGCCAAGGCGAACCGCGTGCCGCCATGGCGCGGATCGCCGACGGTCAGCATCCGCACATCAGCCTGGGCAAAGGCGATCTCGTGATTTTCTCCTCGCGCACCATTCCCGGCAACGAGCGCCCCGTTGGCCGCATCCACAACCAGCTGATCGAGCTCGGCTGCGAGCTTTTGACCGATGCCGACGCGTTGGTGCATGTCACCGGCCATCCACGGCGCGAGGAGCTGAAGGAGATGTATGGCTGGGTGCGGCCGCGACTGGCGATCCCAATGCACGGCGAGGCACGCCACCTTGCCGAGCACGCCAAACTGGCGCGGGCGGCGGGTGTCGGGGAGGTTTTGCGGGTGCGCAATGGTGATATTGTGCGGCTGGCGCCCGGTACGGCGCAGGTGATCGACCAAGCCCCGGTCGGCCGCGTGTTTCGTGACGGTCGTCTGCTGGTTGCAAGCGAGAACGGTCCGGTGCGGCAGCGGCGCGCCTTGGCGTTCGCTGGCATCGTCATCGTCACCCTCACCTTGTCGGCGCGCGGCGAGCTCATCACCGATCCGCAGGTGGTGCTCGACGGCGTGCCGACGCTCGACGCCGCCGGCGACAGCGTGCTCGAGCACGTGCTCGATAGCGTCGAGGCGACCTTGAAGAGCCTGCCTCCGGCACGGCGCCGGGACAGCGAGACCGTGCGCGAAGCCGTGCGGCGGGCAGTGCGGGCCCGCATCGAGGACATTTGGGGCAAGCGCCCGATCACCAAGGTGCTGGTGACGTACCTGGCGCAACGGGGCTGACAGGATAGTTGTCTCAGAGGTCAGTCATGATCGGTCGTCTCAATCATGTGGCCATCGCCGTGCCGAAGCTAGCCGAGGCGGCGGCCATCTATGGCAACGCGCTTGGTGCACAGGTGTCGGCGCCGGTGCCGCACCCCGAGCATGGGGTCACGGTGGTGTTCGTGACCCTGCCCAACACCAAGATCGAGCTGTTGGAGCCGCTGGGCGAGCGCTCGCCGATCGCAGCCTTCCTGGAGCGCAATCCAAGTGGCGGCATCCACCACATCTGCTACGAGGTCGCCGACATCGCCGCGGCCAGCGCCCGGCTGATCGATGCCGGCGCGCGGGTGCTGGGCGATGGCAAGCCAAAGATCGGCGCGCATGGTAAGCCGGTGCTGTTCCTGCACCCGAAGGATTTCAACGGCACCTTGATCGAGATTGAAGAGGCTTAAAAGCGCATGAGCCTGACGTTCGCCATCGCCATCTACGTTTTGATGTGGTGGGTCGTGCTGTTTGCCATCCTGCCGCTTGGCGTCAGGACGCAGGGCGAAGAGGGGGCGATCGTACCCGGCACCCCGGAAAGCGCACCGGCAAGGCCGCGCTTCCTGCGCATTGGGTTGCTGACGACCTTGGTGACGTCGGTGCTGTTTGCCGGCTTCTGGGCGGCGATCCGGTTCAATCTTGTTGATTTCGGCTACTGGCTGGAATTGGGCTGGCCCGAGCTCGGCCAGAAATGAAAAGAGCAAGGCCGCCAGCCTTGCTCAAGCATTACCGTTTTTCTCAACGTCTTTTGCGGTCGGCTGGGCCGACCCCGACTGGTCCTTCCCGAGACTTGGGCTCCGCGCCCTTGCGCTAGTAAAGCGGGCTGTCGCCCGTCTTGATGGCGCCCACAGTAGTCAAGCCGCGGCCTTGTGTCACCCCTCGCGGGAACGCCCACAATGAATTTTTCCTGCTGGTAAAGGATTGGCCGCGGTCGGCTTGCCAGGAAACCTTAACTTGACGGGCAGGCTGGCCCCAACCCGGGCCGAGCCGGCGGGCAGGTGCATTGCACCACCGTTCAGAACCGGATATGAGCCCTGCCTACGGGGTGGTGCGTGCGCGGCGGGGGACATCCTGTGCATAATTCGGTATCAATGTCGGCGATTGCCTAGAAAGCGACCAGCTCAAACGCCATGCGCCTATCCCGCTTCTTTTTGCCGGTTTTGCGCGAAACGCCAAAAGAAGCGGAGATCATCTCCCACCAGCTGATGCTGCGCGCCGGCATGGTCCGCCAGGCGAGCGCCGGGATTTATTCCTGGCTACCGCTCGGGCTGCGCGTGCTCAAGCGGATCGAGCAGATCGTGCGCGAGGAGCAGGACCGCTCCGGGGCCATCGAGATGCTGATGCCCACCCTGCAGCAGGCGGATCTGTGGCGCGAGAGCGGCCGCTACGACGCCTATGGCCCGGAGATGCTGCGCTTCCGTGACCGGCACGAGCGCGAGATGCTGTACGGGCCAACCAACGAGGAGCTGGTCACCCAGATTTTCCGCGACAGCGTGCGCTCCTACCGCGACCTGCCGCGCATTCTTTACCATATCCAGTGGAAGTTCCGCGACGAGGTGCGGCCGCGGTTTGGCGTCATGCGCGGCCGCGAATTTCTGATGAAGGACGCCTATTCCTTTGACCTCAGCGCCGCCACCGCGCGCCACGCCTATCATCGCATGTTCGTCGCCTATCTGCGCACCTTTGCGCGCATGGGGCTCAAATCAATTCCGATGGCGGCCGAGACCGGGCCGATCGGTGGCGACCTCAGCCACGAGTTCATCATCTTGGCCGACACCGGCGAGAGCCGCGTTTACTGCCATGCCGATCTCGTAGAAACGCGCGTGCCGCCGGCCGACATCGATTTTACCGGCGATCTGACCGCGGTGGTGGCGCCGTGGACCCGCCATTACGCCGCCACCGACGATAAGTATGAGGCGGCCCGGTTCGAAGCGGAGGTCCCCGCCGACAAGCGGGTATCGGCGCGCGGCATCGAGGTCGGTCACATTTTCTTCTTTGGAACCAAGTATTCCGAGCCGATGGGCTGCCGCGTGCAGGGACCGGATGGCAACATGATTGCGGTGCAGATGGGCTCCTACGGCATCGGCGTGTCGCGCCTGGTCGGGGCCATCATCGAGGCGAGCCACGACGCTTCGGGCATCGTCTGGCCGGTGCCGGTGGCGCCGTTCGAGGTGGCGTTGATCAATCTCAAGGCCGGTGACCGGGATACGGACCGGCTGTGCGAGGATCTTTACGGCAAGCTGATGCGGGCCGGCAGCTCGGTGCTTTATGAGGACACCGAGGAGCGTGCCGGCGCCAAATTCGCCAGCATGGATCTGATCGGCATCCCATTTCAGCTGATCGTCGGTCCCAAGGGCGTCAAGGCCGGCGAGGTCGAAGTCAAGGAGCGCAAGTCGGGCGAACGCATCAATCTGGCGCCCGATGCGGCGGTGAAACGCCTGGTCGAACTCATCAGCGCCCGCCGCGTGCTGGCTTGAGCAACGGCAATTTGGGGCAAACAACGGGCGAGGCTTCGGGGATGCGCGCTGGGGGAGCCGATACCAGACCGTTCGCGGCATTCGAATGGCTATTGGCACTGCGCTATCTGCGCGCCCGCCGCAAGGAAGGCTTCATTTCCGTCATTGCCGGCTTCTCGTTTCTCGGCATCCTGCTTGGGGTGGCGACCTTGATCATCGTCATGTCGGTGATGAACGGCTTCCGCAAGGAGCTGTTCAACAAGATCCTGGGCCTCAATGGTCATGTGATCGTCACCAAGCTCGGCGTCGACTTCGACGACTATGGCGAGGCCGCGCGCCGGCTCGAAGCGATCGCCGGGGTGAAGCAGGCGCTGCCGCTGATCGAGGGGCAGGCGATGGTGTCGACGCCGGCGCAGGCGTTGGCCGGCGTCGTGCGCGGGCTAACAGAAGACGGGGTCAAGGCGCTGCCGCTGGTGGCCGGCAACGTGCGCGCGGGCACACTTGACGGTTTCGACGGCCAGGACGGCATCGCCATCGGCACCCGGCTCGCCAATTCGCTGCGCGTGACCGCGGGCGATACCGTTACTTTGGTGTCGCCACGCGGCGCCACCACGCCGTTCGGCACGGCGCCGCGCATCAAGCCCTATCGGGTCGCCGCCATTTTCGAGATGGGAATGTCGGAATACGACCGCACCATGATCTTCATGCCGCTGGCCGAAGCCCAGCGCTACTTCGGCCGCGGCGAGGCCGTCGATGTGCTCGAGGTGATCGTCGATGATCCCGAGAACCTGACCCCGGTGATCGCCGACATGAAGCAGGCTGGTATCCACAACCTGCATTTCTCCGACTGGCGCCAGCGCAACGAGAGCTTCTTCACCGTGCTCGAAGTCGAGCGCAATATGATGTTCATCATCCTGTCCTTGATCGTGGTGGTTGCGGCGTTCAACATCATTTCCGGCTTGATCATGCTGGTGAAGGACAAGGGGCGCGACATCGGTATTCTGCGCACCATGGGCGCTACCAAGGGCGCCATCATGCGCGTGTTCCTCATCACCGGCGCCAGCATTGGCGTGGTCGGAACGATTGCCGGGGCGATTCTCGGCATCGTGTTCTGTTGGAAAATCGATGAGATCCGGCAATTCGTGGCGTGGCTGACCAACACCCGCCTGTTCGATCCGGAGATCTATTATCTGACGCGGCTGCCGGCGGACATCAATCCGCACACCACGGCGGTGATCGTCGGCATGGCGTTGCTGCTGTCGGTGGTGGCAACACTTTATCCGTCTTGGCGCGCCTCGCGGCTCGATCCGGTCGAAGCGCTTCGCTACGAGTGAGGCTCGTGCAGGACGCAACCCCACGTCCCATCCTGCAGCTGCAAGAGGTGCGGCGCACCTTCAAGCAGGGCGATCGGGAGATTCCGGTCTTGGCCGGGGCCGCCGCCGACCTCTATCCCGGTCAGGCGATCGCCCTGGTGGGGCCGTCCGGCGCCGGCAAGTCCACCTTGTTGCACATCGCCGGCCTGCTCGAGACGCCGGACGGCGGACGCGTGCTGGTCAACGGGGTCGATTGCGCTCGCCTGAGCGACCTTGAGCGCACACGGGTGCGCCGGCGGGAAATGGGCTTTGTTTACCAATTCCATCAGCTGCTGCCCGAGTTCACGGCGCTCGAAAACGTGGCGATGCCGCAGCTGATCGCCGGCACCGGCCGCCGCCCCGCCGAAGCGCGGGCTAAGGAACTGCTGGCCATGCTCGGCCTCGGCCATCGCCTCGACCATCGCCCAGCACAGCTTTCCGGCGGCGAGCAGCAACGCGCCGCGATCGCCCGGGCGCTGGCAAATGCTCCCAAGCTCCTGCTTGCCGACGAGCCAACCGGCAATCTCGATCCAAACACCTCCGCCCACGTCTTTCATGAGCTGATCGAGCTGATCCGCCACAGCGGGGTCGCGGCCCTGATCGCTACGCACAACCTGGCGCTTGCCAAGCGCATGCACCGTGTGCTGGTGCTGGATGGCGGTCGGCTGCACGAGATCAATCCGGCGAGCGTTCCGGGCTAGCGGGCACCCCACCACTTGCGCCAGCTGGCGGCGGTCGCAACCGAGCCGCCCAGACCAGGCCGGCTCCTGCGTGCGGCAATGCGGCGCTTGCCGCCGAAACACATTTTTGCCCTTGCGACCCCAGAAAAACCTTTACACACCCCCCTCCGCACCCTATGTCCCCGTACGCGCAAAATTTCGCGGCGGCTTCTGCTGGTTCGAGCAGCGCCTGGTCCAACCGACTGGTGGGGGTCCCATGAGATGGAAAGATACGCATCTGCTGCTGCCCTGATTGGTGCACATAGCCCGGATCGTCCGGTCATCGGCCTGCGACCGCACGCGGCGGGACGCGCGGCGCGATGGTTTCTTCAAAACTTCCCCGGTGACGTCGCTTACGCCTACAAGGCCAACAGCTCGGTATTCCTGCTGGGGGCCCTTTACGGCGCCGGCGTCAGGCATTTCGATGTCGCCTCGCTGCCCGAGATCGAGGACGCGGGCACCATCCCGGGGGCGGAGCTCCACTTTATGCACCCGGTCAAGTCGCGGGTGGCGGTGTGCCGGGCGTTCTCCGAGTTCGGCGTGCGCAGCTTCGCGCTCGACAGCGAGGAGGAGCTGAAGAAAATCGCCGAGGAGACCGGTGGCTGCCGCGATCTCACGCTGTGGGTTCGGGTCGCCGTCTCGGCCAAGAACAGCAAGATCCCGCTTGAGCGCAAGTATGGCGTCGCCGG
>DATFXD010000323.1:0-23502 GCA_035258605.1 Hyphomicrobiaceae bacterium
CGCTCATTTGGGCTCTTCCCGCGCGGTCCAACGCGGGTGCAGCGACGAGTTTTCGCGGTTGCGGAACGCAACTTAACGTTCCGTGTTGTCCGCAGCGGGCGCGCGCTGCCGCAGCAACGAGGCTCGCATGCAAAGTGTCTATGACCTTGCACCGGTAATCGCCGAGATCATTTCCGGACACTGCGCCGGCACGCGTGCACGCGACGAGTTCGTGCACGCCTGTCTGCACGGAGATTGGCAACAAGCCAAGGTCATGGTCGAAGGGATGTTGGCGGAACCCTGGCATTTGGTCGGCCATCAGGAGCAACGGTTGCGCGAATTTCTCGACCTCTTGCAGCTGCGCGACGGCACCATGGTGTCGCCGTAGCAGGCCGGCGCCGGGACCGCGGCCATTGGGCGTTGATCGCAGGCCGCACCCAGGCGCTGGCTCAAACTTGGCGCGACGGCCGGTCTGAGACCCCCGACAGGCCGCAAAGTCCCTCCCCCTAAATGGGTGCCGTTGCCCGCGGGAACGCAAGGAACTCGCGGGTCTATGGCCCGGCGCCTGGCCGACCGCGCCGGGGCCAACAGCCGCATTGCCCGGCATCGCTTTCGGTTGGAGTGGCCCCGCCTTGGCGTTGCCGACGCCGCGACGCCCCCCTAAAGTCCTCGTCCGGGCACCGCCGGCCATGATGCGCACCATCGTGGCCGGCGATCGATGAGAGTAACGGTGGGTGATGATGACAAAGTGGCTTTCTGCCGGCCTGGTGGCGGCCGGCCTTTTCCTGGTCGCTCCGGCGCAGGCGCAGGATCTTAAGATCGGGGTGATGGCGGTGCTCTCCGGCCCGCAGGCGGTGTTGGGCGGACAGCTGCGCGATGGTTTCAATCTCGGCGTCAAGCACGCCGGTGGCAAGCTTGGCGGTCTCACCACTGAGGTGATCATCCAGGATGATGAACTGAAACCCGACGTGGCCGTCAACAAGGTCAAGCAGCTGCTGGAGCGCGACAAGGTCGATTTCGTGGTCGGGCCGGTGTTCTCCAATATCCTGCTGGCGATCCATAAGCCGGTGACGGAGGCCAATGTCTTCCTGATCAGCCCCAACGCCGGCCCATCGCCGCTCGCCGGCAAGGGCTGCAACCCGTTCTTCTTCGCCACCTCCTATCAGAACGACCAGCCACCGGAAGTGCTCGGCAAGTATGCCCAGGACAAGGGCTTCAAGCGGGCTTTTCTGCTGGCGCCCAACTACCAGGCCGGCAAGGACATGATCGCTGGCTTCAAGAAGCGCTTCAGCGGTGAGATCGCCGATGAACTCTATACGCCCTTGGGTCAACTCGATTTCTCGGCCGAGCTGGCAAAGATCGCCGCTGCCAAGCCTGACGCCTTTTTCGTGTTCATGCCGGGCGGCATGGGCGTCAACCTGGTCAAGCAATACCGCCAAGCCGGGCTGGACGCGATCCCCTTCCTGTCGGTGTTCACGGTTGATGAGTCGACCCTGCCGGCGCAGCAGGACGCCGCGGTCGGCTTTTTCTCCGGCATGACCTGGGCGCCCAATACCGACACCCCGGAGAACAAGCGCTTCGTCGCCGACTTCGAGAAGGAGTATGGCTACGTACCCGGCAGCTACGCCATGCAAGCCTACGACGCGGCGCAGCTGATCGGCAGCGCGGTCAAGGCGGTGGGCGGCAAGCTCGCCGACAAGGAGGCTTTGCGCGCCGCGCTCAGGAAGGCGGATTTCAAGTCGCCGCGCGGCAATTTCAAGTTCGCCAACAACGGCTTTCCGGTGCAGGACTTCTATCTGGTGCGGGTCGCCAAACGTGCCGATGGCAAGTTCCAAACCGAGATTGTCGAAAAGGTGCTTGCCAACGCCGGCGACAGCCATGCCGCCGAGTGTGCGCTAAAATAAAGGGACCACCGCGGCGGGCACGAAAACTGGCCCGCGCCGAAGCGTGCGGCAGGACTGAGGCGACCTGTGGCGCCGCCGCGCTCAAGCCGCGACCTCGACGGGCGGACGCTGAGCCATGACAAGAGCCTGACCGATGTCGATCTCGCTGTTCGTGGTCCAGCTCTTCAATGGCGTGCAATTGGGCGTTCTGTTGTTCCTGGTTGCTGCCGGGTTGACCTTGGTGTTCGGGGTGATGAATTTCATCAACCTGGCGCATGGCGTGCAGTACATGCTCGGTGCCTACCTGGCGGTGATGTTCTACGGCATCACCGGCAGCTTCTTTGCCACCGTCTTGCTTGCGCTGTTCGCATCATTGCTGTTCGGCCTCCTGCTCGAAGCCGTGGTCTTGCGCCGACTTTACGAGCGCGACCACCTGGAGCAGGTGCTGGCGACGTTCGGCATCATCATGTTTCTCAATCAGGCCGTAAAGCTGCTGTGGGGGGCGGCACCCCTCACCCTGCCGATCCCGGCGCTCTTGTCCGGTTCGGTCGCGCTGGCGGACGGGCTGCGCTATCCCGTCTACCGCTTTGCCATCATCGCTGCCGGTCTGATGGTAGCGCTCGGCCTTGCCTATTTCGTGGGGTCGACGCGGGTCGGCATGCTGGTGCGCGCCGGCGCCAGCAACGCCACCATGGTGTCGGCGCTCGGCGTCGACATCAAGCGCCTGTTCCGCATTGTATTCGGCTTCGGCGCCATGTTGGCCGGTTTTGCCGGGGTGATGGTGGCCCCGATCCTGTCGGTGGAACCCGGCATGGGCGACCAGATCCTGATCTTGGCGTTCGTCGTGATCGTGATCGGCGGCATCGGCTCGATCCGCGGCGCCTTCGTTGCCGCGCTGCTGGTCGGCGTCATCGATACCCTGGGGCGCTCGTTCATGACCGACCTGTTGCGCTTGTTCCTGCTGCCCACGACCGCGCGGCTGATCGGGCCGGCGCTCGCCTCCATATCGATCTATCTGTTGATGGCGCTGGTGCTCGCGGTGCGGCCCGCCGGCCTGTTTGCTGCCAAGGGACCCGGCTAATGGCCAAGGCGCCGCGCGCCATCCCCGATGCGCCAGCGCGTGCCAATCGCGCGCTTAGCTTCGATCAGCGCATGGCGACGGCGCTATTTGCGTTGCTGGCCGTGCTGCCGGCCGCCAGCCATGCCGCCGCCGGCGGCTATCTGTTGTTGCTCGGCGAGCGGGCGATGATCTTTGCCATCGCGGCGCTGTCGCTGGAATTGCTGATTGGCGCCGGCGGACTTGTGTCGTTCGGGCACGCGGCCTTCGTTGGGGTTGGTGCCTATGCCGCCGGCATCGCCGCCAGCCATGGCCATGGTGACGTGATGACCGCGCTGCCGGCCGCACTTGCCGCCTCGGCGCTGCTGGCGCTCGCCACCGGTGCCATCGCCGTGCGCACGCAGGGCGTTTACTTCATCATGATTACGCTGGCGTTCGGGCAGATGGCGTACTTTATCGCCACGTCGCTGGCGCCCTACGGCGGCGATGATGGCCTCAGCTGGCCGACCCGCAGCTTGGTGTTGGGCACGCGCATCTTGAAGAACGAGACGGTATTTTTTTACCTCTGCCTCGCCCTGTTGATCGCCAGCTATCTCGGCATCAGCCGTCTCGTTGCCTCCCGCTTTGGTCGCGTGCTGCGCGGCCTGATGGATAATGCCACGCGTATGGAGGCGATCGGGTTTGCGCCCTATCGCTACCGGCTCACCGCCTACGTCATCGCCGGTGCTATCGGCGGCCTCGCCGGTTTCCTGCTCGGCAATCAGGCCGAGTTCGTGAGCCCGGCCTACATGCATTGGCAACGGTCTGGCGAGCTGATCATGATGGTATTGCTGGGCGGCACCGGCACACGCTATGGCCCGATGTTCGGCGCGCTCGCTTTCCTGGTCCTGGAGGAGACCCTGTCGCGCGTGACGGTCAATTGGAAGATCATGCTCGGGCCGTTGCTGGTGGCAACAGTGCTCTATGCCAAGGGCGGCATTGCCGGCGCCATCGACGCCTGGCGGCAGCGGCCTCAGCCGCCGGTGGCAGCGGTGGCGCGGCGCCGACCGACGCGCGTGCTTGCCGCGGCCGGCCGAGGGCTTTTGGCCTCCGCCGGCCGTTTAGCTGGGCGTTGGCGTTCGCGCTTTCGGTTCGCCGGCCCCCGCACTGTTGCCGCCGCCTGGGGTGCCGTGAAAATCGCCTGCGGCTGCCGCTTGGCGCGGCTGGCACCGTTGGCCGGCCGCGGCACCAGGATCGCCGGCGCGCGCAGGTGGTGGCGATGAGGCGCACCGTGCTCCGCCTCGAACACCTCTACAAGGCGTTCGGCGCCTTGCCGGTCGCCGACGGCGTCAATCTCACGGTGCTGGCCGGCGAAACCCACGCCATCATCGGTCCCAACGGTGCCGGCAAGACGTCCCTCATCAACCAGATCTGTGGCGCGCTGCTCCCCGATGCCGGCCGTATCACCTTTGACGGCCGCGACGTCACGCAGTTGTCGACGGCGGCGCGTGCCCAACTCGGTTTGGCCCGCTCGTTTCAGATCACCCAGGTGCTGGCGCGCTTCACCGCGCTGGAAAACGTGGCGCTGGCCGTGCAGGCACGCTCCGGCTCGAGTTTCCGTTTCTGGCGGCCGGCCGACGCCGAAGCCCCGCTCAATCGCATCGCCAGCCGATGTCTCGCCACCGTCGGGCTCGCGGCGCGCGCCGACACGCTGGCCGGCGTGCTGTCGCACGGCGAGAAGCGGCGGCTCGAGATCGCTCTCGCGCTCGCCCAGGCCCCCAAGCTGTTGCTGCTGGACGAGCCGATGGCCGGGGCCGGCAGCGAGGAGACGCAGGCGCTGGTGGCGACCTTGAAAGCACTCAAGCGTCGCCACACCATGCTGCTCATCGAGCATGATATGGCGGCCGTGTTTGCGTTGGCCGACCGCATCTCGGTGCTGGTCGCGGGCCGCATCATCGCCAGCGGCAAGCCGCGGGCGGTGCGCGCCAACAGGGCGGTGCGTGCCGCCTATCTTGGTGAGGCGCCATGATCGCGCCGCTGCTCACGATCTCCGGGCTCGAAGCCGGATACGGTCAATCGCAGGTGCTGTTCGGCCTCGAGCTCGCCGTCGGCAGCGGCGAAGTCGTGAGCCTGCTCGGCCGCAATGGCGTCGGCAAGACCACCATGGTCCGAGCCGTGATGGGTTTGTTGCCGCTGCGCGGCGGCAGCATTTGCCTCGACGGCCGCGAGCTGGCGGGCGCACCGCCCTACCGCATCGCCCAGGCCGGGGTCGGCCTGGTGCCCGAAGGACGGCAGATCTTTCCCACCCTGACGGTCGAAGAAAACCTGATCGCCACCGCCGCCCGTCGCCATGCTGCCACCTGGACACTCGATCGCGTTTACGCCTTCCTGCCGCGTTTGGCCGAGCGCCGCCGCCACAAGGGTGACCAGATCTCCGGCGGCGAGCAGCAGATGCTGGCGATCGGCCGCGCGCTGATGACCAATCCGAAGTTGTTGCTGCTCGACGAGGCCACCGAGGGCCTGGCGCCATTGATCCGCCAGGAAATTTGGGGCGGGCTCGCGGCGCTCAAGCGCGATGGATTGGCGATCCTTATCATCGACAAGAATGTCGATGCCCTGTTGCGTCTGTGCGACCGCCATCACATTGTGGAGAAAGGACGGGTGGTGTGGCAGGGCAGCTCAACGGCACTCGCCGCCGATGCGGTTGCGCTTGAGCGCTATCTCTCGATCTAGTTGCGGAGCCAGGAGAACGTGCGATGAAGGCAATGACGGCAGGCGTCACCAAGACCGGCAAGGGGATCAACAATCTGTCGTGGAATATCCTCGGCCAGACCTACGTGCCCAAGGCGCTGACCGAAACCGCCTTCTCCTGGCACGCGCTGCTGCCGCCGGGGACCTTCGTGCCGCCGCACATTCACACCAACCAGGACGAGTTCATCTACGTGCTCGAGGGTCGCTTCGATCTCATTCTCGACGGCAAGGCCGCAACCGCCGCCGCCGGCGACTTCATCCGCCTGCCCATGCAGGTGATGCACGGGCTGTTCAATAACAGCGACCAGCCGATCAAGTGCCTGTTTTGGGTGTCGCCGACCGGCAAGCTGTTCGAACTCTTCAAGAAGATCGACGGGGTGCCTGATCCGGCCGAGGTGACGCGGCTCGCCGCCCTGCACGATGTCAACTTCCTGCCGCCGCCGCCCGGGCCGGAGCGGGCTTGATCGGGGCCGCCCGTTTCGCTTTCGACGGACGCGCCCTCCTGGTCGGCGCCGCCGCCAACGTGCGCGTCAACACCTTTGGCCCGCGCGCCGTGGGAGAGGCGACGCATGCAGCGGCGCTTTGGGGACCTGGCAACGGCGCGACGGCCATAGGGAGTGAGACAAGGCGATGCGCCGCCTGCCGGGCGATGCCCGGCAAAAGCCCTAAAGGGATTAACGCGGCTTGCGCGACGTGCGGGCGCGGCCAACCTCGCCCGCAGCTTTGCTGCTGCGCGCGCGCCCGGCCTTGTTCACCTGCTCTTTGGCAAATCCGGCAAGCTGCGCGTAGCCCTTGACGATGGCTTCGCGCCTGGCATGGCTTAGAACGTCCTCGATGTCGCTGAAGCCATCCGGCGCCCGGCGCTCCACCTCGTCGATCACCCCTTCCGGCCCGCCCTGGCGATTGTTGCGCACGATTTCGGCCGTGGTCGGCAGCCGCTGCGCTTCGTAGCCGGCCAGCGCCGCACAGCCGTGCTCGGCCGCAACGAGGTGATCCGCCAGGGAACGCGCGTCCAGGATCGCCTGGCTCGCGCCATTGGATCCGACCGGGTACATCGGGTGCGCGGCATCGCCCAGCAACGTCACGCGACCATGCGTCCAGCGCGGCAGCGGATCCTTGTCGGCCATCGGATACTCGTAGAATGCCGGCGCCCCGCGCACCAGTTTGACGAGGTCGACGTGCGGCGTGTGGAAGCGTTGGACGTGCGGCAACACGTCATCGAGCACGCCGCGCCTGTTCCAGTCTTCCCGCCGCGGCGGCGGATTGGAGCCGTCGCCCATGCGATAGGTCACGACCCAGTTTATCAGCTGCTTTCCCCCTTTGCCGCGCGCGATCGGATAGAGCACGAGCTTGTTGTTGAAGCCGCCACCGACAATCATCGTTCGCCCATCGAGGAAGCCCTTGGCGAGCGTAGCCCCGCGCCACATCAAGACCCCGTTCCACTTCAGACCGCGTTCATGCGGGTAGAGTTGCCGCCGCACAGCCGAATGAATACCGTCGCAGCCGACCAGAACATCGCCGGCGACCGTGAGCCGCGAACCCGTTGCGTCCGTGAACCGGGCCTTGACGGTGCCCTCCGCTTGCGTGAAGGCGCGGAAGGTATGCCCGCAACGCACCGCGGCCCGACCGAGGCGCTGCCATACGGCATCGCGCAGGAGGCCCTGCAAGTGGCCGCGGTGGATCGAGAACTGCGGCACCTGATAGCCGGCTTCCACCCCGCGCGGCTCGCGCCATATCTCCTGGCCGAAGCGGTTGGCATAGATCAGCTCGCGGGTGCGCACCGCCACCTCGTCGAGCCGAGCCAACAACCCCAACTCGGCGAGCTCGGAGATCGCATGCGGTAGCACGTTGATGCCGACCCCAAGCTCACGAATTCTAGGGGCGGCCTCGTAGATCTGACATTCGATGCCGCGGGCCTTGAGCATGAGCGCCAGGGCAAGTCCGCCGATCCCACCGCCGACAATGACGACGTGCATGGAGGTGTTTCCCGTTCAGGCTCGCGCGAGCCGGTCGCGAAAGAAAGCATAGTTGCCCCGGACGCCGGACAAAAGGCGTCGCCGTAGCCTCTTGCGCCGACGGCGGGCGCTGGCGCCATGCCGCCCGCACGTCTCGGGCGCCTGCGGCCAGCCCGGCGCGCCGAGCGCAGGTGCCAAATGGGCAAAACTTGGTTTGCAAAACAGAAAAAAACGGGCGCCCGTACGCCAACGATGCTCGCGACGCCTGCCGGGATCTTTGCTAGGGTTTGCGGCGCGTCTGGCAGGGCTTGGGTTCGGGCCGGACCAGCAAGGGGAACCGATGCAATGGGTAAATGCTTGTTGACCGTTCTTGCCGTCATGGTGAGCGCGTCTTTCTCCGCCGCCGCCCAGGAGCCGACGATCCGGGTCGGCTGGACCATTCCGGCAGAGGAAAGCAAATACTGGCTGATGCGCCGGCCCGAGCAGTTTCCCAACCTCGGCAAGAGCTACAAAATCGAGTTCACGCAGTTTCAAGGCACCGCGCCGATGGTGCAGGCTATGGTGGCGGGCGCGCTCGATTGTTCGACCCAGGCGCCTTTATCGTTGGCCAACGGCGTGCTGCAGGCCAAACTCGAGGCCTACATCATCGCCCAACACGTGGGCGAGCGCCCCGGCAGCTTTTCGGTCTATTGGGCGGTCAAGGATGATTCCCCGATCAAGTCCATTGCCGACATCAAGGGCAAGAGCGTCGGCACCAATGTGTTCGGCTCGGGCATCCTCGGGCCGATGTTTCTGCTGCTCAAGCGCAATGGCGTCGATCCCGAAAAGGATATCAAGCTGGTCGAGACCGGGTTCCCTGGTTCGGAGGACGCCATCCGGGCCGGGCGGGTCGACGTCGGGGTCCTCAACCAGCCGTTCGCGGCGCGCGCCGAAGCCAAGGGTGGCCTGCGCAAGCTGTTTGCGCTCGCCGATCAGCAGCCCAACATCGTGCATATCCTGGAAGTGTGTCGAAAGGAGTTCGTCGACAAGAATGGCGAGTTGGTGAAGAACTATGTGCGCGATCTGACCGCCGGCATGCGCAAGGCGCTCGCCGATCGTGCAGAGACGCTAAAGGTCGTCAACGAGGTCGTCAAAGCGCCGATCGAAGTCCTCGATAGCTATCTTTTGAAGCCCAACGATTTTGCACGCGAGCCCGGCGCCGCACCCAACTTTGCCGGCATTCAGGCCATGCTCGACATCTATGCGGAAACGGGCATGATCAAGCAGAAGCTCGACGTTGCGCAGTTTCGCCATCCAAATATCGTGGCGCCGCTCGAGTAGCAAAGCGGGGCGATGGCGCCGTTGAGGTCGTGAGCGGCCAACGACATGATCGTGATCGAGGGCTTGACCAAGTCGTTCGAGCCGACCCGGCGCCAGCGCCATCTTGCCCTCGGCGATCTTTCGCTCAGCATTGCCGAGGGCGAATTCGTCTCCATTCTCGGGCCGTCCGGCTGCGGCAAGTCGACCTTGCTTTACGTGGTCGGCGGCTTCGTGCCGCCCAGTAGCGGCAAGGTCATCGTCAACGGCCAGGTGGTGACGGGCCCCGGACCCGATCGCGGCCCGGTGTTCCAAGAGTTCGCGCTATTTCCCTGGAAGACCGTGCTCGGCAATGTCATGTACGGACTGCGCGAGCAGGGCGTAGCCAAGCCGCTGGCCGAGAGCAAGGCCCGCGCCCTGATTTCACTGGTGCACCTCGCCGGCTACGAAGATTTTTACCCCAAGCAGCTTTCGGGCGGCATGAAGCAGCGTGTCGCCATCGCGCGCACCCTGGCCTATGGACCGAAAATCCTGCTGATGGACGAACCGTTCGGGGCGCTCGATGCGCACACCCGCACCGGTCTGCAGCGCGAGCTGCTCGAGATCTGGGAACGCGATCGCAAAACCGTGCTGTTCGTCACCCACAGTGTTGAGGAAGCCGTGTTCCTGTCCGATCGCGTGGTCGTGCTCACCCGCTCGCCCGGCCGCATCAAGGCGATGATCGATATCGATCTGCCACGTCCGCGCCGGCGCGCCGAATTGCTGGTCGATCGGCGCTACCAGACGTTCGTTGTCGACATCGAGGGGCTGATGGACACGCTGGGCCAGGCACGGCAATGAACCTCAAGGTTTCCGCCGTCGCGGGTGTGCCGCCATTGCTCGCTTGTCTCGGCCTGCTGGCGATGTGGGAAACCGCCGCGCGCGTCCTTGACATCAATGGCCTGCCGCCGGCCGCCGATGCCTTGCGCGAGCTGCCTCGTATCCTCAGCGACCGCGAGTCGCTTCTCAATATTGCCGCCTCGCTGCGGCGAATGGGAACCGGGTTCGTGCTGGCGTTGCTTATTTCGATACCCGTCGGGCTGGCAATGGCACGCAGCTTAAGGGTTGCCGCCGTCTTCAATCCGCTGCTGATGATGATTTATCCCGTTCCCAAGGCGGCCTTGATGCCGATCATTATGTTGTGGCTCGGCATTGGCGATGCATCCAAGACCATAGTCATCGTCCTGGGCGTCAGCTTGCCGGTGATCTACCACAGCTTTCAGGGCGCCCGCGCCGTCGAGGAAAAGCTCATTTGGTCCGCCGCCGCCATGGGCATGCGGCCCGCCGCGCGCCTGCTGCGGATCGTATTGCCGGCCGCCTTGCCGCAAATCTTTGTCGGTATTCGCACCGGTCTGGTGCTGGCGCTGATCACCATGGTCACCAGCGAGATGATCGCCCGCCAGGCTGGCGTCGGCAGCATTCTGTTCAATGCGCTCGATATGGCGCAATACGCCAGTGTCTACGCCATGATCGTCATCATCGGCGGGCTGGGGTTCATCCTCGACCTGCTGTTTGAAGGGTTGCGTGCCAAGCTGGTGGCCTGGGCCGAACCCGGTCATGACATCGCCGTGGGGACCGCTTGAAGACTGAACCGACATGGCAGCTGGTGCTCGGCCTGCTGCCGCCCGCCTGCCTGGTCGCGGTGTGGCATGGCATCGCGGTTGCGGGTTTAGCACCTGCGGCGCTGCTGCCGTTGCCGTCGGCAGTGTTCGCGCGCCTGTTGCAGCAGTTGCACAATCCCCTGTTCCTGCAGCACGCGGCCACCACCCTATTTCGCCTATTTGCCGGGTTCGCGATTGCGGTTGTGGTTGGCGTGGGGTTGGGCATTGCCGCGGCCGGCAACCGCAGGCTCGAAGCGCTGCTGCGGCCGCTGCTGCGCGTGCTGGCACCGGTGCCAAAAATCGCGCTCTATCCCGCGCTGGTTCTGATCCTCGGTTTCGAGCATGCCTCGAAGGTGGCCCTGGTCGTTGCCGATGCCGTCTTCCCGATCCTGCTCGCGACCTATCAGGGTGCCGCAACCGTCGAACCCAAGTTGGTGTGGTCGGCGCGGGCCGCGGGCGCCTCAGCGCGCCGAACGTTGCTGACGGTGGTGTTGCCGGCGGCGCTGCCGGCCATCCTCACGGGGTGTCGCATCGGCCTCGTCATCTCCGCAATCGTGGTTTTCCTCGCCGAAATGCTGACCTCGACCGATGGTCTCGGCCACCTTCTGATCTACGCGTCACGCACCTTTCAAACGGTCGACATGTTCGTGCCGCTGATCACCATCTCGCTGCTTGGCCTGTTGCTCAACGCCGCCTTCAACGCGCTGCAAAAGCGTTTGCTTGCCGGCTTTCCGGACCAGGCATGAAAAGATTGTCGGAGCGCGCGCCGGCGCTGCGCGCGACTCATTGCCGGTCCGCCGCCGTCCTGCGTATGATTGGACTGTTGCGCTCAACCAATGAGGCCCGCGATGTTCGCCGACCGCATCGAAGGCAAATGGATCGACGCGTTCTGCGAAGTTTTCGCGCGCTGCGCCGTCAACAAGGGTGATAGCGCGGCGATCCTTTCGGAGACGCAGTCACGCCGGCTCAACGTGCACGTTGCCGAGCTGGCCTTGCTGCGGCTGGGCGCCAGACCGTTCCATGTCGTCGTGCCGAGCCCGCGCAATCCGCACCCGGTTGCGGTGCGCTCGACCGGTGCCAGCGAGGCGATCGGTAAGTTGGCCCCGGTGGTGACGGCGTTGGGGCAGGCGGGTTTTGTGGTCGATTGCACCATCGAAGGCCTGATGCATGCACCGGAAACGCCGACCATCCTCAAGGCCGGTGCCCGCATCCTGGTCATCTCCAACGAGCACCCCGAAGCGCTCGAGCGCATGGCCCCCGATGCGGCCCTCGAATTACGCGTACGCGCGGCGACCAAAATGCTGCGCGGCGCCAGCCGCATGACGGTCACCTCGGCCGCGGGGACCAACTTGGATATCGACCTGTCGGGTGCCGCCACCGTCGGGGTCTGGGGCTGGACCGATCGTGCCGGCACCCTGGCGCACTGGCCGGGCGGGCTCGTTGTCTCCTTCTGCCGCAGCGGCAGCGTCAATGGCACGCTGGTTCTCGATCGCGGCGACATCAATTTGACCTTCAAGCGCTATTTGGAATCGCCGTTGCGGCTGACTTTACAGGCCGACTATGTGACCGGCATCGACGGCGGCGGCGCCGATGCACAATTGATGCGCGGCTACCTTGCCGCCTGGGGCGATCGGGAGGCCTATGCCGTTAGTCACGTCGGCTTCGGGCTCAATCACAAGGCGCGCTATGAAGCGCTGAGCATGTATGACCGGCAGCATTTGAACGGCACCGAGCTGCGCGCCATGGCCGGCAATTTCCTGTTCTCGACGGGGGCCAACGAGTTTGCGGGCCGCTATACCGCCGGCCATTTCGATCTTCCCGTGATGGGCACCAGCATCGCCGTCGATGGAACCGAGGTGATCAGCGCCGGCGTGCTCACGGACATATTCGGCTGAACGCCTAGTCCGGCAACACCGGCGGGCGCATCAAGCCGAGATGGCCTAACAGCTTGACGAAGGCCTCGAGCCGTTGCCGGCGATAGGCGTCGATATCGAGTGCCTCGTAGCTCATGAAGCCCTTAGCCGTCTTGAGCCCGACCCGGCCCTCGGCCATGTTGCGCTCGACGATCGGCGGTGGCGCGTAGCGCTCGCTGGCGAGGGCGCCGGTCAAGTAGCGACTGGCGTAATACAGGATATCACCGCCACCCCAGTCGATGAACTCGAGCATGCCCAAGGTGGCAAAGCGCACGCCGAAGCCGTACTTGACCGCCTTGTCGATGTCCTCGGCGCTAGCGACACCCTCCTCGACCAGGCGCGCCGCCTCGTTCATCGCCACTGCCTGAATACGTGGCACAATGTATCCCGGCCGCGCCGCACATACGACCGGCACCTTGCCGATGCTCTCCAACAACGCCCGCAAGCGCTCAGTGACGCCGAGATCGGTACGCGCGCCGGGCGCAAGTTCCACCAGCGGCACCAGAAACGCCGGGTTGAGCCAATGGGCATTGAGAAAGCGCTCGGGGTTGACGACGGCGCTCGCCAATTCGTCGACCAGGATGGTGGACGTGGTCGAGGCGATGATGCTGGAGGGGGCAAGTGGCGAGAGGCGGGCGAGCACCTCTCGCTTTAACGGCAGGACCTCCGGCACGGCCTCGAACACCACGGCCGCGTCTGCCAGCGCCGGCACCGCATCGCGCTCGCTTGCCACCGACACCCGGGCCAGGACGCTGTCGATGGCGCCCGCCGGCAACAAGCCGAAGTCGGCGAAGGTGGCCAAAATGCTGCTTACCTCGGCCATGGCCGCGGCCGCTTGCTCGGCATAGCCAGCGTGTTGGCGTGGCTTGACGTCGAGGATGCTGACGCGATGGCCGGCATAGGCGAACACCACGGCAATGCCGCGCGCCATGCGCCCGGCGCCGAGACAGGCAATGGCGGGCCGCGCGCTCACCAGAAGCCTCGCTGCAGCAAGGCCTTTAGATCGCCAACGCTCAGGTCCGCCAGCCCGAGGCTCGCCAGCGAGCGGCCCGTTGCCAGAAAATCCTTGCCGCAGATGGCCGACCCCACCGCCAAAAAAGCGCGCGCCAGCGGCGCGGCGACCTCGGCCAGCCCCGCGACCGAAACCAGCCATGCCAGCCCGAGCCCCACGTCTTCCAGCATGTAACGGTGCTCGGTCAAAACGATCTTCTCACGCCAGTCGCCGGACTGGGTGAGTTTGTCGTGCGAGCCGCGACCATACATCCATTGTTCGCCCGCCTCAGCGTAGTGGTTGGCCAGCGGAAAATGCGGGCCGCTGTAGCCCAACGCCTGGCGGGTGGCGATGCGTTCGGCGTCGAGCGCATCCGTTACCCGCCGCACCGCCGGTTGGGTTCCCTCCTTGTGAATGTCCCAGCGCTCGAAATGCTCGAGCGGCGCCGCATTCATGACGATCAGCGGCGGATGAATGATGGGCCCGGCGTTCATCAAGCTGGCCGAGAGCGCATCGCCGCAGGCCTCGATCACACCGGGAAACGTGCGGCCGATCACGGCCAGGGCGGGCTCGGCCAGACGCAGCGGAAACACCCCGGTCGGCAGCCGCTTGGCGCGGACGGTAATGGCGGCCTCGAATGGGGCTCTTTTGCGCGTGAGCCAAGGCAGCGTGCCGGTTTCGGCGAAGGCAACCTCGGCCCGGTTGCCGGCCGCGTATGCCGCCTTGGCAAACACCACCGAACCGAAGGTTCCCGGCGGCAGAAACACCACCTGGCCGGCGGCGAGGTGGGGCGCCAGCCGGGCGGCGATCTCGGAGTGCGCGGTGGCCGGCGTCGGACAGACGATGAGCTCGGCCCCGCGCGCGGCCTCGGCAATGTCGGTCGTGATCAGGTCCGGTCGCGTTAGGTGTCGACCGCGGAAATCCTCGATCATGATGTGGCCGCCGGCCGCCAGATGCGCCGCGACGGCGGAACCGTCCCGGCGCCACAGGCGCACCTCGTGTCCGGCCAGCGCCAGATCACCTGCCGCCGCCAACGCGCCATTACCACCGCCCAGCACGGCTACTCGCATGCTAGCTTGGCTCCGTGTCGCACGAGGGCGGCTTCGCCGGGGCTGCGGTCGCATCCTTGAGGCGGAAATGCTGCACCTTACCCATGGCATTGCGTGGCAGGCTGTCGACCCAAAAATAGGCGCGCGGAACCTTGTAGCGGGCGAGCTGCGCTTTGCAAAAGCGTTCGATTTCCGCCACATCGTCGGCCGCGCCCGGCCGCGGAACCAGGTAGGCGACCGGCACCTCCTGCCATTTCGCATCTGGGCGGCCGACAACGGCGGCTTCCGCGATGGCGGGATGCTGGTTGAGAACCCGTTCGACCTCGGCTGGATAGACGTTCTCGCCGCCGGAGATGATCAGGTTGTTTTTGCGATCGTGAATAAAGAAGTGCCCGTCCGCGTCACGGCTAGCAATGTCGCCGGTATGAAACCAGCCCTCGCGCAATGCATCGCGCGAGGCGGCGCTATTGCGCCAATATTCCACGAGCGTGCTGGGGCCGCGCACGACCACCTCACCCGCCGCTCCCACGGGCAACTCGTTGCCACGCTGATCGACGATGCGAACCTCGCAGCCGAGCCCCGGCAGTCCGGTCGATCCCGCCCGCTGCCAGTCGCCCGCAAGCCGGGTATAGACCGCGATCGGGCAGGTCTCGGTCGAGCCATAGACCTGCAGCACGGGCACGCCGCGCCGGGTAAAGGCATCGACCAGGCGCTGCGGCACCTGCGTCGAGCCGGTGGTTACCGCCCGCAGACTGGTGAGCGGCGTCTCGGCCCAGGCGGCATCCTCAAGCAGGGCCTGGATGGTGGCGGGCACCAACACGATCAGGGTCGGCCTCACCTGGGCAATTGCGGCCAGGGTGGCCTCAGCCGAGAAACGCGCCAGCAGGGTGACGCTGGCACCGAGCTGCAGGGCTGGCGTCGTCTGGATATTAAGGCCACCGACATGGAACAGCGGCAATACCGTCAAGACGTGATCCGCCGCCGTCATATCGTGCATGTGCTGGCTCATGACGGCATTCCACAGCAACGCCTCCTGACGCAGCACGGCGCCTTTCGGACGCCCGGTCGTGCCCGAGGTGTAGACGATCAGCAGCGGCGAGCCGTGGTCAACGCCACCGTTGCGACCATCGCCGCTGCCGGCGGCGATCAGCGAGGCCAACGATCGGCCCGGCGCGGGTGCGAAATCGATGCCGACAATTGGTAGCGCCGAGAAGGTCTGGCTGAGCCGCCCCGCAACCGGCGCGAAGGCCTCTTCAATGAAGAGCGCCTTCACCGCGGCATCCGCCAGGATATAGCTCTGTTCGGTGAGGGCGAGGCGCCAATTGAGCGGAACCAGCATGGCCCCCAGTCGGGCGCAGGCATAGAGCAGGACCAGATAGTCCGGGTGGTTGCTGGCGAGGATGGCAATGCGATCGCCACGCTCGATGCCGAGCTGCGATTTGAGCGCCCGGGCGGCTTCCGCAATCCGCCCGGCCAACCCGGCATAGCTGAGCGTGGCGCCGGCAAAGCTGATCGCCGCCTTGGCGGGGGTGAAGGCAGCGTTGCGATCAATGAGATCGGACAGGTCCATGGTTTTTCAGCGTGCTCAATCGTCCGTCTCGCCCGCCTCATAGAGGCTTTCGCGCCCCAGGCGATCGAGGCAAATCTCGGCCGTCCAAGGCAGCATCAGCGAGCCGCAGCGGCTGTCGCGAAAAATGCGCTCGAGCGCCAGATTCTTGAGCATGGCCTGACCGCCGCAGCTGCGGATCGCCTTGCTGGCGAGCGCGCTGGCGTTCTCCATGACGCTGAACTGCGCGGTGTAGGCACGCAACACCTGCTCCTTGCTGGGATTGGCCCGCGCCTCGCTGACGGCTTGGAACCACAACGCCTTGGTCTGCTCGAGCACAATGCGCATCTCGGCCACGGCAATCTGCTTGGTCGGGAACATGCGGCGCTTGACCGGCGGCGTGCCCGGCAGCTCGCCCCTGAGATAGCTGACCGTGAAATCGTAAGCTGCTTGCGCCAGACCCAGATAGGTGGGCGACAGCGTCAGGAACATGTGCGGCCAACTGCTCGCCGCCCGAAAATACACCCCGCGCGGCATCAGCATCTCGTCCTCGGGCACGAACACGTCGTTAAACATTAGTGTGCGCGAGACGGTGGCGCGCATGCCGAGCGGATCCCAGTCGCCAACCACGGTGACGCCCTTGGCCTTCGCCGGCACCGCAAGATAGAGCGTGTTGCGGCGGCTGGCGGCGGCGCCGGCCGCCCGCTCGGTGCACAACACCCCGTAATAGTCGGCGGCACCCGACAGCGAGGCGAAGATCTTTTTGCCGTTGACCACGAAGCCACCGTCAACCGGCTTGGCTTCCGTGCCAAAGGCCGCCGCCCCGGCGGCTGCCGCACCACCCTCGGAAAAGGGTTGCGAATAAAGTGCGCCGTCGGTGACGATGCGCCGATAGTGCAGGCGCCGGCGCCGATCGTGCTCGGCCCGCTCGGCCGCGCTCATCGGCAAATCGTCGGCCAGCGCGCCCGTCCACAAGGTCGAGCACACGTGCATGTTCCAGGACAGCGCGGTGGCGCCACAAAATCGGCCGAGTTCCGCCGCCGCCAGGCAGTAGGCGGCAAAGCCGGCGCCGGCACCGCCCGCGTCCTTGGGCACGCAAATTGCGAGCAAGCCTTGCCTGTGCATGTCGCGAAAGGTCTCAAGCGGGAAGCTGGCGTCGCGATCGTGCTGGGCGGCACGGGGGGCAAGCGTGCGGCGGCCGAAGCGGCGCACCTCCCCGATCAGCGCCGCATCGCGCTCGGGCAGGCGGAATGCCGCCGGATCGAAGATCGGGGCATCGATATCAATGTCATCGAGGTCGTGCGCGGGCATGGATCGCTTCCGTTAGACCGGGTCGGATTGGAAAATGCGGCGCAAGAAATCGAGGACGGCGGCGGTGAAGGCGGCCGGCGCCTCCAGGTTGGCAAGGTGCCCGGCCGTCGGCAGGCAGTGATAGGCGGCGCCCGGGATCTTGCCGGCCATGCGCGCCATCATCGGGGCGGGGGCGGTGCGGTCGTGGGCACCGGCGAGACAGAGCACCGGCACCCGGATGGCCGGCAAATTGGCGCGTTCGTCAAAGCCAACCAGGCAATTGACCGCGGCGCGATAGGTCGCGGCGGGCACCGCCGACATCGCCGCGATGGCCACTGCCCGACAATCGGCATCTGGGACCGGTCCCAGCAGCCCGTCGATGATGCTTGCGGCGATGTCGGCGAGGCTGCGGCCGCCGTCCAGCGGGGCCATGCGATCGGCCACGAACTTTTGCTGGAAGTCGCCGTCGCGCTTGCCGAACGCCGGGCTGGTCGCGGCCAGGATGGCCGCGCGGTAGCCGTCCGGCTTTCGCCGCAGGCTCGTCTGTACCACCATGCCTCCGAGCGAGTGGCCGACGAGCACCGGCCGATCCAGGCCGCGCCCAAGGATGGCCGCTTCGACATCGCCGGCCAACGCCTCGAAGTCCATGGCCGCGACGGCCGGGCGGGCGCCATAGCCGATGAGGTCGAGCGCGAGGGGCGGAAAGCCGGCCGCGGCGAAGGCCGGCAGCTGTGGCGCCCACACCTGGGCGCTCCCGCCGATACCGTGCAGGAACACCACTGCGGGCCGCCTGGAGGCCGGCTCAGGCATAGACACTCCCCGGGCGTGCGCTCGCCGCCCCCGTGCTCGAAGGCGATAGTCTAATGCACAAGTTCGCGCCGGAACAAACTTCAATCCTAAAATTTCATGCTTGAAATATTTGCCCAACCTCGGGCAGGCTGGCAGCACTCCTTCAACCATGGAGGTGGCCATGCGCATCGCCTGTCTCGGCGGAGGGCCAGCGGGACTATATTTCGCCATCGCCATGCAGCTGCGCGACCCGGCCCACGAGATCGTCGTGATCGAGCGCAACCGCGCGCACGACACCTTCGGCTGGGGGGTGGTGCTGTCGGACGAGACGCTGGCCAATTTGCGCATCATCGATGCTGAAAGCTGTGAGGCGATCCATCGTGCCTTCGTCTACTGGGACGACATTGCCGTCAACTACCGCGGCAGCGTCACCCGCTCGTCGGGGCACGGGTTCTGCGGCATTGGCCGCCGGCGCCTGCTCAATATCTTGCAGGACCGGGCGCATGCGCTCGGCATCACCCTGGCGTTCGAAACCGAGATCGACGGCGTGGAAGCCTACCGCGGCTACGATCTGATCGTGGCCGCCGACGGCGCCAATTCCAAGGTCCGCGCCGGGCTGGCCCGCCATTTCAAGCCCGATCTCGACGTGCGCGCCTGCAAGTACATCTGGCTCGGGACCAAACAAAGGTTCGATGACGCCTTCACCTTCATCTTTAAGGAAACCGATCACGGTTGGATTTGGGCGCACGCCTATCAGTTCGACGCCGATACCGCCACGTTCATCATCGAGTGCTCGGAGCGTACCTGGCGGCGCTTCGGCTTTGCGGCCATGACGCAAGAGCAAACCACGGCGCGGTGCCAGCAGATCTTCGCCGATGAGCTCGGCGGCCACTCCCTGATCACCAACTCGCCGCACTTGCGCGGATCGGCCTGGCTCAATTTCCAGCGCGTGCTGTGTCAGAGCTGGTCACACGAGAATATCGTGCTGATCGGCGATGCGGCGGCAACGGCGCATTTCTCGGTGGGTTCGGGCACCAAACTGGCGCTCGAAAGCGCCATTGCCTTGGCCAGCACGCTCAGCAGCGAGCCCAGCCTGGCGGCGGCCTTCCGCCGCTACGAGCACGAGCGGCGCACCGAGGTGCTGCGGCTGCAGAGCGCGGCGCGCAACTCGACCGAATGGTTCGAACAAGTCGAGCAGCACGTCGATCTCGATCCCGTGCAGTTCAACTACTCGCTGCTCACCAGGTCGCAGCGCATCGGCCACGAGAACCTGCGCCAGCGCGACCGGCGCTGGCTCGAGGATGCCGAGCAATGGTTCGAGAAGGGCGCCACCGGCACGGCGCCCGCAATCGCGCGGCCGCCGATGTTCACGCCCTTCCGCCTGCGCCAACTCGAGCTCAAGAACCGCATCGTGGTGTCGGCGATGGCGCAATACCGTGCCGTCGACGGCACGCCGACCGACTGGCATTTCGTGCACTACGCCGAACGGGCCAAGGGCGGCGCCGGCCTCATCAGCACCGAGATGACCTGTGTCACGCCCGAGGGGCGCATCAGCCCGGGCTGTGCCGGACTCTATGCCAAAGACCATGAGGCGGCCTGGCGCCGGATCGTCGCCTTCATTCACGCCGAGACCGACGCCAAGGTCGCCATCCAACTCGGACATTCAGGACCCAAGGGCTCAACCCAGCTCGGCTGGGAAACGATGGATGCCCCGCTGCCTTGCGGCAATTGGGAGATCATCGCGCCCTCGCCGGTGCCGTGGTCGCCGGCCAACCAGGTGCCGCGCGAGATGAGCCGGGCCGACATGGATCAGGTGCGCGATGCCTTCCTGCGGGCGACGGCGATGGCCGAGCGGGCCGGCTTCGATATGCTGGAACTGCACTATGCCCACGGCTACCTGCTGTCGGCCTTCATCACGCCGCTCAGCAACCGCCGCGGCGATGCCTACGGTGGCTCGCTCGAGAACCGGATGCGCTTTCCGCTCGAGGTATTTCGTGCCGTGCGCGGCGTGTGGCCGGCAGCGAAGCCGATCTCGGTGCGCATCTCGGCGCACGATTGGGTGGGGGATCGAGGCATAACGGCGGACGACGCGGTCGAAATCGCACGCATGCTGAAGGCGGCCGGCGTCGACATCATCGACGTGTCGGCGGGCCAGACCTCGACCGCCGCGCGCCCGGTCTACGGACGCATGTTCCAGACGCCGTTTTCCGATCGCATTCGCAACCAGGTCGGCATTGCCACCATGGCGGTGGGCAACATCTACGAGCCCGACCACGTCAACTCGATCCTGATGGCCGGCCGCGCCGACCTGTGCTGCCTGGCGCGGCCGCACCTGGCCGACCCCTATTGGACGCTGCGCGCCGCGGCAAGTCTTGGCTACGGGGGTGTGGCCTGGCCGCAGCCCTATCGCGCCGGCGGCGCGCAACTCAATCGCTTGGCGGCGCGCGCGGGTCCAGCCATGGAGAGCGTTTGATGGCTACGAGGCACGCCCTCATCACCGGCGCCGGCAGCGGCATCGGCGCGGCGATCGCACGGCAGCTGGCCGGGACCGGGGTCAAGGTCTCGCTCATCGGCCGGCGCCGCGAACCGCTCGCCAGCGTGGCCGCGGGCCTCAGCAACGCGTGCGCCATCGTTGCCGACGTTACCCTGGAAGCCGACGCAGCCGCCATGGTCGAGGAGGCCCGGCGGGCAAACGGGCCGATCGATGTTGTCATCGCCAATGCCGGGGCCGCCGAGAGCGCGCCCCTCGCACGGCTCGATCTGGAGCATTGGCAGCGCATGCTCGCGGTCAACTTGACGGGCGCCTTCCTGACCATCAAGGCGGCACTGCCCGATCTGTTGCGTGCCGAGGCCCGGCTGCCGCGCATCGTCTTCATCGCCTCCACGGCGGGCATCAAGGGCTATGCCTATGCCGCCGCCTACTGTGCGGCCAAGCATGGCGTGGTCGGCCTGACGCGGGCGCTTGCCGCCGAGTTGGCGCCGGGCCGGATCACGGTCAACGCCGTATGCCCGGGTTTCACCGAAACGCCGCTGCTGGCGGCGTCGCTTGCCAAGGTGGTTGCCAGCACCGGCCGCACGCCGGCCGAGGCTAGAGGCGAGTTCAGCCGCTTCAACCCGCAGGGACGTTTCGTTGAACCCGATGAGGTTGCCCACACGGTATTGTTCCTGTTGAGCGGCTCGGCGCAGGCGATCAACGGCCAGGCGATTTCCGTTTCAGGAGGGGAGACGTGAGCGGCCAGCGTCAGCCGCGCCGGGCAGAACCCGGCAATAAACAGAAGCTGCGGCTTTGGCTCAAGCTGTTGCGCATGGCGCGCGGCATCGAGGTCGAGCTGCGCCGCCGCTTCGCCGCCGAGTTCGCAACCACCTTGCCAAAGTTCGATGTCATGGCCGCGCTGGCGCGGGCACAGACCGGCATGAACATGACCGAGCTATCGCGCCACCTGATGGTTTCGAACGGCAACGTTACCGGCATCATCGATCGTTTGGTTGCCGAGGGGATCGTCGAGCGGCTGGCGCAGGTGGGTGATCGTCGTGCCACCTTCGTGCGCCTCACCGACAAAGGTTCGCATCGCTTCGCCGCCATGGCCGAAGCGCATGCGGGTTGGATCGGCGCCATCCTGGCCGATTACAGCAGTGCCGAAGTCGAGACCCTGTTGGCTCTGCTGGCGCGCGCTCGCGCGCGAGCCGCAGACGGTAAAAATGGCGTCGAACCCGAACGCGAAGCCGGCCGCGATGGCCAAGCCGGCGCGCCGCCCAAGCAACGCCGGGCGGACGAGGAGGCGCCGCGGTCGGGTCGCAGGCGAGGCAGTGGAGGCTCAGATGTTCGCTAGCCCATTCCCGCGCGCAATGCTGGCTGCCAGCGCCGATGGACCGGGTGCCCGCTGGCAACCGACGCACCTCGGTCCCAGCGCGCACGTCGATACCTTTACGCGTGACAATTTGCCGGCCGGCGCCGACTGGCCGGACCTGCGGCTGGAGCGCCCGCAGTTTCAGTATCCCGACTACCTCAATGCCGCCGTCGAACTCACCGAGCGCATGGTCGAGCGGGGCTTCGGCGACAACATCGCCCTAATTGGCAACGGCCGGCGCCGTACCTACAAGGAGCTGTCGGACTGGACCAATCGCCTGGCGCACGCGCTGGTGGAAGACTTCGGCGTCAAGCCCGGCAACCGCGTGTTGATCCGCTCCGGCAATAATCCGGCCATGGTGGCGGCGTGGCTGGCGGCAACTAAGGCCGGCGCGGTGGCTGTCAACACCATGCCGATGCTGCGCGCCGGCGAGTTGAGCAAGATCGTCGATAAGGCGCAGATCGGCCTGGCCCTGTGCGACAGTCGCATCACCGACGAGCTGGTCGCCTGCGCCAAGGACAGCCGCTATCTCAAGCAGGTGATCGGCTTCGACGGTACCTCCAACCACGACGCCGAGCTCGACCGCATCGCGCTCAACAAACCGGTAAGGTTCGCGGCGGTGGCAACCGGTCGCGACGACGTCGCCCTGTTGAGCTTCACCTCGGGCACCACCGGCGAACCCAAGGGCACCATGCACTTTCACCGCGATCTCTTGATCATGGCCGACGGCTATGCGCAGGAGGTTTTGGGGGTGCGGCCCGATGACGTATTCGTCGGCTCGCCGCCGCTGGCCTTCACCTTCGGCCTGGGCGGGCTCGCGGTCTTCCCGCTGCGCTTTGGTGCCACGGCAACGCTGTTGGAAAATGCCTCGCCGGCCAACATGATCGAAATCATCGAGACCTACAACGCCACCATAAGCTTTACCTCACCCACCGCCTATCGCGCCATGATGATCGCCATCGACGAAGGTGCCAACTTGTCATCGTTGCGCCTGGCCGTCTCCGCCGGCGAAACCCTGCCTGCACCCGTGTTTGAGGATTGGACACGCAAGACCGGCAAGCCAATTCTGGACGGCATCGGCGCCACCGAAATGCTGCACATTTTCATCAGCAATCGGCTGGGCGACGCCGCGGCCGGCGCCACCGGCAAGCCGGTCACGGGCTACGAAGTGAGAATTGTCGACGACGACATGGCCGATGTTGCCGACGGCAATGTCGGCCATCTGGCCGTGCGCGGCCCCACCGGCTGCCGCTACCTCGCCGATGAGAGGCAAAAGAACTATGTGCGTGCCGGCTGGAACCTCACCGGCGACGACTTCATCCGCGATCGTGACGGCGTTTTCCACTTCGTGGCCCGTGCCGACGACATGATCATCTCGTCGGGCTACAACATCGCCGGTCCCGAGGTAGAGACGGCACTGCTGAGCCATAGCGACGTCGCCGAATGTGCGGTGATCGGCGTCCCCGACGCGGACCGCGGCCAGATCGTGGAGGCGCACGTGGTGCTGAAGGCGGGAGTTGCCGGCGACGGCGCCTG
>DATFXD010000324.1:0-26392 GCA_035258605.1 Hyphomicrobiaceae bacterium
AAATCGCGCTGTGTAAAGCGACGAAGTGATGGCCGTTGACGGCATCAAGCCTACGACCAGTAGGCGGCATGCGCGCGCGATTGCGAGGCCCCTCTCCTGGTCCTAGGGGTAGGGGGTCGACCGCGGCGAAGGCAAGGCAACCCAAGAGTACCTACTATCGCCCGCCCGTTCCGGTAATCACCAATCACCTGGAGATCAATCCCGTTGCGCTACCAGCCTGATCTTGGGACTTTGCCACCATCACGTCTCCGCGCGGATTGACTGTCAGCACGCGTCTGCAGGGCGGCAGATTGCGCGCGTAGTGCTCTTTGAGGTCCGTCTCCCGCTCGCGGGCCGCCCGTTCGGCATCGGCCAGTTGCCTCTCAGCGACCACAATGTTCGTGTCACCGCAGCGCGTGGCGAGTATCCAGCCACCCTTGTAGGCCCTGGACTGGGCGCCACACCCGATTTCCCTGCCGGACATCGCCTTGCAGTTTCCGATGGCCTTGGCCAGCGCCCGGCCTACCGTGGGTTCGGTGGCCGACCCCCATGCCCCGTCGGGCGCCACGGTGACGACAGTCCAGTCATCCTGGTCCGGCACGACCGCCAGTGCGGGCATGACAAGGCACACGAGGATCACCGCAAACGCCAGGAATGGCTTCATGTCCCGCCTCCAACGGGGTCATCCCCCAATCAGTCGGACGATGCCCCGACGCGGGAGGCCTGCGCTTAACATTGGGCTGACATTTCCTGACCAATTCCCGATCAGGGCATGATTTTTTGCGTGTAAGCCTGTGCTAGGCTGGCGTCGCTCACCTGCTGCGGAAGGGAATGCGAGATTGCTCTATGTCTTCGAGGACTTCGTACTCGACACCGACAAGCGGGAACTGCGTCGCGGGGCCAATTTGGTCTCCGTTGCGCCGCAGGTGTTCGATGTTCTCGACTACCTGATCCGCAACCGGGAGCGCGTCGTCAGCAAGGCCGATCTCGTCACTGCAATCTGGCAGGGACGCATCATTTCTGATGCGGCGCTGACGACCCGCCTCAAAGCGGTGCGCAATGCGATCGGCGACAGCGGCGAAGGGCAGCGCCTCATCAAAACCCTACCGCGCAAGGGCTTCCGGTTCGTGGCTAAGGTGCAGGAAGAGCAAGGGCCCGGCCGCAGGCTGGGTGGGGGGACACCGCTCGAGCCGCCAAGACCCGCCCTCGCGCTCCCGGACACGGCCTCGATCGCTGTCCTCCCATTCTCAAACGGGAATGCGAGACAAGCCCAAGTCCTCCCGCCAGACACGATCGCGGCACCAGGTCTGCCCGATCGACCTTCGATCGCCGTGCTGCCGTTCTCCAACATCAGCGGCGACCCGCAGCAGGAGTACTTTGCGGATGGCATGGTCGATGACATCCTCGTTGCCCTGTCGCGCGTGCACTGGCTATTCGTGATCGCCCGCCAGTCGAGCTTCCTATACAAAGCCCGGGCCGCCGACGTGCAGCAGATTGGCCGCGAGCTCGGCGTGCGCTACGTGGTCGAAGGCAGCGTGCGCAAAGCGGGCAACCGGGTGCGCATCGTGTCCCAGCTGATCGGCACCGAGACCGGCGCGCACATTTGGGCCGATCGGTATGAGGGCGACCTGAGGGACATCTTTGCCTTGCAGGACGAGATCACGGAGCGGATCGTCGCGGCCGTGGAAGAAAAGGTCCAGGCCGCCGAGATCAAGCGCTCGCGTGCCAAGCCCACGGATAGCTTGACCGCCTACGACCTCTACCTGCACGCGCTGCCGGCCTATTTCGGGCAGACCGAGGTCGACTACAAACGCACCCAAGCGCTATTGGGCAAGGCCCTTGAGGCGGACTCCGAATATCCCGAGGTTCTGGGCACCCTTACCGACAGCGTCACAGGCGCTACTTTGCTTGGCTGGCAAGGAAACTGGAGTCGTGCCGGGGAGGAGGCTTTCCAGCTCGCCGGTCGCGCTCTGGCTGCTGGACCGGATAATAGCACCTGCGTCGTGAGCGCGGCATTTACCTACGGCGTTTTGCTGAACCGATTTGAGGAGGCGCAGGAGCTGGCAGATCGGGCGCTGATGCTGCATCCGAATTCCGTGCTGGTGCGCAATAGGGTCGGCGCGGTCTACACCGTCTGCGGCGAGAGCGATAAGGCGATCGCCCAATGCGAAGCGGCCCGTCGCATGAACCCGCTTGACGGAAGGAAAGCGGCCACCGCCACTTTCACGGTCCTCACGTCCGCACTTTACCTTGCGCGCCGCTACGAGCAATCCATCGACGCCGGCAGGCGCGCGTTGGCTTTGGCCCCGCAAGCAAATACTGCTCGCAAATACGTTGCCATTTCTCTGGCCCAGCTTGGTCGCATCGACGAGGCAAAAGCTGACATCGCCGAGCTCATCAAGCACCAGCCCGGCGCATCACAAGCCTGGTTCCGGCAACGCGTTTTCCCTCACAAATGGATGCAGGAGCTGCACATGGAAGGTCTGCGCAAAGCTGGCCTGCGAGAGGAATAGCGAGCCGAAGCTCCACTCGGTTTCGTAGTGCAGTGTCCGAAACAGCGGCGCCGCGCCAGCGCGGATGAGCGGTCGCACCGATCTCGTTGCAAAAAGTGATGGATTGGTCGACTGATGGCTCGTCATAAAGAGCGATCGTTGCCCCCTTGGCAATGCGAGTCCGGATCGCAGTTGATTGAGCCAAGGAGGCAAAAAGCCCTAGGGCGGCAGACCCTAGAGCTCAGTTTGTCACAAATTGGTCGCGAACGTCGTTACCTGCCATATTCATCCAGGCAAGCTATTTGGATTTCTCAGCCTTGTTTTTCTCGCTCTTGGCTTTCTTATCACTGCTCCCGATTTGGACTTGAATGCTACTCAGCGGGTTGTCCTTTTTCTTTGGGTCCACTTTTGCCTTTACACCCACACCATCCTTTTTGCTGCCGAGGTCCAAATTGAGGGTGGGACCAGACTTGCCCGGTTTCTCTTCCGCATTGGCTGGGAGGGCAAAGGCCAGCACGAGAACTATACTGACTATCACGGTCTGGAACATCCGCTTTCCCCTTGGTTGAAGCGCCACAGTCTCTTGGACGGGGATTTCGGCGAACACAGGGCAGAACAGCGGTGTTGGTCTTGCCTGTAGGCTGACGATTGATGACGCCGATTTCTGCGACGATCCGAACGAGCTGCGGACCGGATGGCCATTTCCAACGCTCCGACAAACAGTTGAGCTATTCACTGCAATGCTGGCCGCAGAGCCGAATAGCCGTTCTCCCCGCAATCGAGATCCTATGGCCGGAGAGCCTCAAGATTTCAATTTTATCGGAAGCCGAAGTTTTAGAGTTTCTCGCGCGTCCGGGTCTTGCGGCAAAAGGGGCTCATCCTCGGGCCGTGTTGTTGCGTCCAAAAACTCATGAAAAACACGGCCATCACGAAATAGGTCACAACGTAAGCGGCGACGCAAAACGGCACCAACCACGTCGCAAGGCCCTTGGTGATCGCCATCAGGCTCGGAAGAAACTCAAGCATTTGTGGACACCCGGCCAAAGCCATCCCGCAGGAGAGCTTATCACGGAACCAAATCGGCAAAACCCTGTGTTGGGGCGCGGGCAGCTGAGCGAGGGGCGAGCCTGGTCCGTTGGTGAAGAGGGTTTTGCCGCTTGGAGCGGTCAGCCAAGACAGTGGAAAGAGCGCGTGGGGCTGTGAATAACGCGCCGGGCCTCGCCCCGACGCGACGGCTCTGCGTGCACCCTCCGCGCCCCCAGCTTGTGCGAGCCCCCTGCGCCCAGGCCTGGCGCTTGTCGGGTGCCGGCAGCATTGACCGCTGCGCCGCAGCATTTTGCACTATCCACAGTTTAGCGCGGCCCGAGCGCGCCTCGCGCGCTGGCCGTTTGTGCCGACGGGGTGTCCCGCGCTAGCCTCAAGGTTCCGCATATGCCGGTCGCGGCGGAAACCAAAAAGGCGATCCCGTGACCTCGCCCGTCGCCGTCTCGTCCAAGCCCGAAAGGACACTCCCCCCGTGTCCTTGCCCGCCGCCCTGCCCGCGGCTCTGCGGTGGGCTCTGCACGCCGGCGATGGCGCCGTGGGTGGTGCGGCCGCGGTACCGGTCTATCTATCAGCGTTGAGAGGGGCCCCAGATGCCAATCCTGCTGTCCAGCGCCGCTGCGGTGAGTGACTGGAACGAGGTCGTGAGCGTCATGATGCTGGGCTTGGTCCTGGGCGGCCTATCCGCGCTGCCGGTGCTCATGAGCTGGTCGGCCGCACGGTCGGTGCGCCGGTGGTGGAGGCGACGAGCGGGCTAAGCGAGCTGCGTCGGCACCGCAGCCTAGCGACGCCCCGGTGCAGCGGCCGCGGGGGGAGATCAACCCTTCGGTCTCGCCGCCGGCGCAGAACTCCATGTCTTTGCTCTTCTGACGCGTCGCGGACGTCGCCGCCCGGTCTGCAGCCGCGAAGCACCAACAGCGGCGGCCAACGACTGATCGGCTGCGACACTTCGCATCAAACCATGACGCACGTTGCGCGAACCGCCTATACTCCGCGCACGCTGAACGGTGCCAGACGCAACGGTGCCAGTCGTCAACAGGAGGAAGCGCCATGAGCCGTCGCCATCGGCCGAGCTTGGATATTACGCGCCGCCAAGTTGCGGGCGGGCTCGGCGCCGGGATCGTTGCCGCCGTGGCGCCCTTTAACATCGCCAGCTCGCAGGGAGCTGGGCTCAAGGTCGGCGTCTTGCTGCCACGCTCCGGCGTGCAGGCGGGCATTGGCCAGGACTGCCAGCGTGGCGTCGAGATCGCCTCGGGTATTCTCAAGGACATGGGCCTGCCCGAGCTCAGCCTCATGAACGGGGACACCGAATCCAACGTCGAGACGGCGCGCTCACGCGCCGAGCGGCTGATCGGGGAAGGCGCACAGTTGCTGGTCGGCGCCTTCGACTCTGGCCAAACCACGGCCATCGCGCAGGTGGCCGAGCAGAAGGGGGTCCCCCTGGTGATCAATATCGCCGCCGCACCGCCGATCACCGAACAGGGCTACAAATTCGTGTTCCGTAACTTTCCCACCGCCGGCATGATCTTGAGCGACGCCTTTGCCAACCAGAAGGCGATCTTCGAATCGACCGGTAGCGCGCCGCGCTCGGTGGTCTTCATGCATGTCAACGATACCTTCGGCGTGGCGATGCAGAAGGGCATCGACGCGGTCATGCCAAAGTTCAACATGCCCTATAAGATCGTTGAGACCATTGCCTACGACCCGGCGGCCCGCGATCTCTCGGTCGAGGTGGCCAAGGCCAAAGCCACCGGCGCCGAGGCCTTGCTGACCGTGAGCCGGCTCAACGATGCCATTCTGTTGACGCGCGAGCTTGTCAAGCAGCGCTGGTCACCGCAGGCGATCCTGAGCATGGGGCCGGGCTGGTATGAGGACCAATACATTAAGACCTTGGGCAAGCTGGCCGACGATCCCTTAAGCTTCGTACCCTGGTACGATCCCAACAAGAAACTGAGCCAGCAGCTGGAGGCGGCACTCGCCAAGGCGTACCCAGGCATCAACCTCAATACCAACCACATCTACACCTTCGAGGCGCTGCTGGTCGCCGCCGATGCCTTCAAGCGCGCTGGTTCGAGCGAGCCCAAGGCCCTGGCCGACGCCATCCGCACCACCAACATCGAAAATAATGTCAGCATCGGCCCGGGCATCAGGTTCGACGCCAAGGGCCAGAACGATGCGCTGAAGAATGCCGGCATTCAGAATCGCAATGGCAAGCTGTTGACGGTGGCACCACTGTCGGCGGCAAACGCCAAGACGGTGTGGCCGTTGACCCCCTACGACAAGCGCGCCTGATCCTCGAACACCTCCGGCCGCGGCGTCAGCGCCGCGGTGCCGCCCAGGACGACCGCCGGTGCCCGCTTCGATCCTCGTCAATGTCGCCGTCAGTGGTCTCCTCACCGGGTTCATCTATGGCCTGATGGCGCTCGGACTGTCGGTGATTTTCGGCGTGGTGCGGGTGGTGAACTTTGCGCACGGCGAGATGATGACCATCGCCATGTACCTTGCCGTCGTCCTGTTCTCGGCCTACCACCTCGATCCGCTGCTGATGATGCTGCCGATTGCCGCCGTGCTGTTCGCCCTCGGCTACGTCATGCAGCGAGGCCTGATCAATCCGTTCATTGCCCGGCCCGAGCACAGCCAGTTCATGCTGCTGGTGGCGGTGGCGCTCATCATCGTCAACTCGCTGTTGCTGATCTTCGGCCCGGACGCGCGCAGCGTACAGACCAGCTACGCCTACGATAGCTTTCAAGTCGGACCGATCATCATCGATGCCACCAAGCTCTATGCCGCCGCCGCCGCGGCCGCGGTTGCCGCCGGCCTGTTCGCTTTCTTCCGCTACTCGCTCACCGGCAAGGCGATCCGTGCCTGCGCCGACAACTATCAGGGCGCGCTGGTCGTGGGGCTCGACGTGACGCGGCTCTATGCCTTGACCTTCGGGCTGGGCGCGGCCTGTGTCGGAGCGGCCGGATGCATCATGGTGCTGCTGCTGGACGTGACCCCGGCGCTGGGACCCAGCTATACGTTGCTGGCGTTCGTGGTCGTCATCACCGGCGGGCTGGGTTCGATGCCTGGCGCGCTGCTCGGCGGCATGCTGATCGGGGTGACGGAGGCGCTGGCGGGGTTGCTGTTCACACCGTCGGCCAAGAGCATGTTTGCTTTCGGCATGCTGGTGCTCGTCCTGTTGTTTCGACCGCAAGGCATTCTCGGCAAGAGCGCATCATGAGAGAGCGGCTGCTCGAGGGTGTGCCGCGGCAGGGCGTGATCCTGCTCAGCGCGCTGCTGGCGGTGCTGCTGCTGTTTCCCGCCGTCGCCAGCGACTACTTGCTCACGGTCGGGATCTTGATCCTTTACTTCGCCTACGTCGGGCAGGCCTGGAACTTGATGATGGGCTACGCCGGGCAGCTTTCGCTCGGCCATGCGCTCTATGTCGGCCTCGGCGCCTACGCTGCGGCCGCGCTCTACGTGCACTTCGGGGTGACGCCCTGGATCGGTTTGTGGGCCGGCATGGCGATTGCCGCGGCCGCCGGCGGCGGCATCGGCTACCTCGCATTCCGGTTCGGCGTCGCCGGCGTCTATTTTGCGATCCTCACCATTGCCTTCGCCGAGTTCGCCCGGCTCGGTTTCGATCACTGGCCCTGGGTCGGGGGTTCGGCCGGGTTATTTCTGCCGGTTGCCAATTTTGCCAACAACGACCTCGTCAACCTGCGCGGCAGCCCGACCATGTTCTACTATGTGATGCTGACGATGACGGCGGCGGCGTTCGTGCTGTGCCACGCGCTCTTGCGCAGTCGCGCCGGCTATTACTGGCTGGCAATTCGTGAGAGCCCGGAGGCGGCGCAGGCGCTCGGCGTCGATCTCTTTCGCTACCGCATGTACGTGGTCGTGCTGTCTGCGGCCATGACGTCGCTCGGCGGCGTCGTGTTTGCGTTCTACTACAACAATCTGTTTCCAGAACAGGTGTTCCACATCTCGCGCTCGATCGAGCTGATCCTGGCGCCGATCATCGGCGGCATCGGCACCCTATTCGGGCCGCTCATTGGCGCCTTCCTGCTCACGACCTTGGCCGAGGTGTTGGGCGAGGCCGTGCGTGCCGTCGGCATCGATGTGCCGGGCGTGAAGCAGGTTTTCTACGGCGTCTGCCTGCTGCTCGTGGTCATGTTCCTGCCCGACGGCGTGTGGCCGCCGCTGGCGAAAGCGCTCAAACTCGATCGCCGGTCGGCCGATCGATCGTCGGAGCGCTAAGGTGGCGGCGTTGCTTGAAGTTGTCGGCGTGTCGAAGCGGTTCAGCGGCCTCAAAGCCGTCGAGCAGGTTAGCTTCAACGTGCCCGAGGGCGAGATCGTCGGCCTGATCGGTCCCAATGGCGCCGGCAAGACCACGTGCTTCAATCTCATCGCCGGCGTGCAGCGGCCGGATCAAGGGGTGATCAAGCTGGGCGGGGCGCGCATCGACGGCTGGCGGCCGGATCAGATCTGCCGCGCCGGCCTTGCGCGCACCTTCCAGCTGGTGAAGCCATTCGCCGGTCTGACGGTAATGGAGAACGTCATCGTCGGCGCCCTCAATCGCACTAACAGCGTGCGCGCCGCGCAGCAGATCTCCGGGCGGGTGATCCAGCAGCTTGGCTTAGAGGGCAAGCGCGATCAGCGCGCAGCTTCCCTGACCTTGCCCGACCGCAAGCGCCTGGAGGTGGCGCGCGCTCTGGCGACGGCGCCGCGCATCCTACTGCTGGATGAGGTCATGGCCGGGCTGAGGCCAACCGAGACCGACCACATGGTGGCCCTGTTCCAAGACCTCAACCAGCGGCTCGGGCTGACGATCCTGATGATCGAGCACGTGATGCGTGCCGTCATGGCGCTGTCACGCCAGATCGTGGTGCTGCACCACGGCCAGGTAATTGCCGCTGGTGCCCCGGAGGCGGTGACGCGCGATCCCGCCGTACTGGAGTGCTATCTCGGAGAAGACGCGCTGTGATCCTCGAGGTGAAGGCGCTCGACCTGTTCTACGGCGACGCCCAGGCGCTCGATGCAATTTCGCTCACCGCCGACGCCGGCGAGCTGATCGCCATCGTTGGCGCCAACGGTGCCGGCAAATCCAGCCTGATCCGCTGCATCGCCGGCATCGAAAAGCCGCGGCGGGGATCGGTCGCGTTCCGCGGTCGCGACATCACCGGCCTGCCCAGCCATCAAATCTGCAATTTGGGCATCGGCCAGGTGGCCGAGGGACGGCAGGTGTTCCCGAGCCTCAGCGTCCACGAAAACCTGGAAATGGGCGGGCTATTGCCGCGCGCGCGGCGGCAGATGCGGCAGAGCTTGGACGAGGTCTATCGCCTGTTTCCCCGTTTGGCGGAGCGTCGCAGCCAGCTCGCCGGCACCATGTCGGGCGGCGAGCAGCAAATGCTTGCCATCGCCCGCTGCCTGATGGGGCAACCGGAGCTCATCATGTTCGATGAGCCCTCGCTGGGGCTGGCGCCGACGCTCGTCAGCGAGTTGTTCCGCACCATCCGATCGATCAACCAGCAGGGGCTGACGGTCATACTGGTTGAGCAAAACGTGGCGGCATCGCTCAAACTGGCCAGTCGCGCCTACCTGCTCGAGAACGGCCGCATCGTCGGCAGCGGCACCGGGGCCGCCCTGCTCAACGACGACCGCGTGCGCCGGGCCTATCTCGGCATCGGCTGATTACTCGGCGGCCTTGAGCGCGCCAGCCGCCGGGTTGCGCAATTGGGCGATGAGCGGCGCTTCGCGCGCTTTCACCGCCTGGTAGTTGCGCAACTTGATATGGCCGAAGCCCTTGATGTCGAGGGCCAGCTTGGCAAGCGCCACCGCCGTCGCGTGCGTTGCCGGCGACAGGCGCTCGACCACCTCGTCGAGCAACGCCTCATAGTCGGAAATCATCTGCCGTTCGAGCTTGCGCTCGCTGCTGTAGCCAAAGATGTCCCAGGCCGTGCCGCGCAGGCGCTTGCCCTTCGCCAGCAGGCGGAACACGGGCAGCATCCAGCGACCGAACGCGATCTTGCGCGGCTCGCCGGTGGCCTTGTCGCGGGGCGCCAGCAGCGGCGGCGCCAGGTGGAAGGTGAGGCGGCCGCGGCTGTCAAATTGTTCCGACAGCGCCTGTTCGAAGGCGGGGCTGGCAAACAGCCGCGCCACCTCGTACTCGTCCTTGTAGGCAAGCAGCTTGTGGTAGCCGCGCGCCACCGCTTCCACGAGCCCGCTCTGGCCGGGCGCCCGGCTCAGTTCGGCCTCGCCGATCTCGGCTACGCGCCGGCGGTAGCGCTCGGCCAGCGCCTCGTCCTGATAGCCGGCGAGGTCGCCGGCACGATAGGCGATGAGCTCCTCGAGCGAGCGCGCGTTGGGGGTCGCGGCCTCGGTGATGGGGACCACGCGCGTGAGCGCGCTTGGATCTTGCGCCGCCAGCCGCCCGTAGCGAAAGGCATTGCGGCTCATTGCAACTGCGGCACCGTTGAGCTCGATGGCCTGTTCCAGGGCCTTGGCGCCGATCGGCACGTGGCCAAGCTGATAGGCATAGCCCAACAGGAACATGTTGGCGGCGATCGAATCGCCGAACAGCTTCAATGCCAGGGTATGCGCATCAAGCGAGTGCACCGGCCCTTTGCCGGCGCGCAATTCGATGGCATGGCGCAGGGCGGCGCCGGGCACCTTGAGATTGGCATTGCGGGTGAAGTCGGCGGTCGCCATTTCGTAGCTCGAAAACACCACCGCGGTGTGATCCGGCTTGATGGTCTCGAGCACCTTGTTGGAGGCCGTCACCACCAGGTCGCAGCCAAGCACCAGATCGGCACCGGCGACGCCGGCGCGGATGGCATGGATTTGCGAACCATCCCTGGCGATGCGCATGTGGCAGGCCACGGCGCCGCCCTTCTGGGCAAGGCCGGTCATGTCGATGGCGCCGAAGCCCTTGCCTTCCAGGTGCGCGGCCTGGCCGATCACCGCCGACAAGGTCACCACCCCGGTCCCGCCAACGCCGGTTACCAGCATGGTATAGGGGTGATCGAGGCCGGGAAGCCGCGGTTCGGGCAGTGCGTCCAGCAGCCGCGGCAGCGCCCCGTCGCCTTGGCCTTGGCTCTCGGCCTTCCTGACCTTGGCGCCGTGCACGGTCACCAGGCTCGGACAGAAGCCGTTGAGGCAGGAGAAATCTTTGTTGCACGCCGACTGGTCGATGGCGCGCTTGGTGCCGAGCTCGGTCTCGAGTGGCGCCACCGCGACGCAGTTCGACTTGACGCCGCAGTCACCGCAGCCTTCACACACCGCCGGGTTGATGAACACGCGCCGGTCGGGATCGGGGAACAGGCCGCGCTTGCGGCGGCGCCGCTTTTCCGCAGCGCAGGTCTGATCATAGATCAGCACCGAGACGCCGGGCACGTCGCGCAATTGCTTTTGCACGCTCTGCAACTGGCGGCGATGATGGATCGGCACCCCGTGTGGAATGAAGCCGTGCGGGTACTTGTGCGGTTCGTCGGTGACGACCACCACCTTTTCGACGCCCTCCGCCAGCACCTGATCGACGATCATGCCAACGGTCATGCCGCCATCGAGCGACTGCCCGCCGGTCATGGCGACGGCGTCGTTGTAGAGGATCTTGAACGTCATGTTGACGCCGGCAGCACGCGCCGCCCGGATGGCGAGGCTGCCGGAATGGATGTAGGTGCCATCGCCTAAATTCTGAAACACGTGCTTAGTGTTGGAGAATGGCGCCTCACCGATCCAGTTGGCACCCTCGCCGCCCATCTGGGTGAAGCCTTCGGTGCTGCGGTCCATCCAGTGCGCCATATAATGGCAGCCGATGCCGGCATAGGCGCGCGAGCCCTCGGGCACCACTGTTGAGGAGTTGTGCGGGCATCCCGGGCAGAAGTAGGGGATCCGGGTCGCGATCTCGGCCGTCTCGGGCTTGTTGCCGCTCAGCCGCTTCAGCTCGGCGACCTTGTCCTTGATGTCGTCACCAGCGCCGGCGCGGATCAGGCGCTCGCCCAGCTTGATGGCGATATCGGTGGGATCGAGCGCGTATTTGGCCGGGAACAACCAGCGCTCGTTTTCGTCCTTCTTGCCGAGCACCCGCGGGTGGTTGGCAATATCGTAGAGCTGCTCCTTGACCTGCGTCTCAATCAGTGACCGCTTCTCCTCGATCACCAAAATCAGATCGAGCCCTTGCGCGAACTTGAGCACCGCCTGCGGCTCGAGCGGCCAGGTCATGCCGACCTTCAACAGCCTAATTCCCAGCGCGTTGGCGCGCACCTCATCGATGCCGAGCTCGTCGAGCGCCTGGCGCACGTCGAGGTAGCTCTTGCCGCAGGTGATGATGCCGAGCTTGGGGGCTTGACCACCGCTCAGCACCAGCCGGTCGAGCTTGTTGGCGTGGGCAAAGGCCAGGATCGCCGCGCGTTTGAAGTCGTGCAGACGCGCCTCTTTCAACAGCGCCTGGTCGCCGAGGCGAATGTTGAGCCCGCCCGGCGGCATGACAAAATCGTCGGGCAGCTTGATCTCGACGCGGTCGATGCGGCCATCGACGGTCGCGGTCGCCTCGATGTTGTCCTTGACGCACTTGAGACCGACCCAGACCCCGGCAAAGCGGGACAGCGCAAAGCCCAGAATGCCGTAGTCGAGAATTTCCTGCACGCCGGCGGGATTGAGCACCGGGATCATGTAGTCGACGAACGCGAATTCGGACTGATGGGCGCTGGTCGAGCTTTCGCAGGTATGGTCATCGCCCATCAGCGCCAGCACGCCGCCATGCTTGGAGGTGCCGGCGTGATTGGCGTGCCGGAACACATCGCCGGTGCGATCAAGACCCGGACCTTTGCCGTACCAGATGCCGAACACGCCGTCGTATTTTCCCTCGCCGCGCAGTTCGGCCTGCTGGCTCCCCCACAGCGCGGTGGCGGCCAGATCTTCGTTGAGGCCGGCGGCGAATTTTATCTGATTGGGTTCGAGCACCCCCCGCGCCCGCAACATCGCCGCCTCGAGCGAGGCGATCGGCGAGCCGCGATAGCCGGTGACATAGCCAGCCGTGTTCAGTCCCACGCGCGCATCCCGCGCCTTTTGGGTTAGCATCAGGCGCACGACCGCCTGCGTCCCGGTCAGGATCTGGTGGGTTTCGTCGAGGGCGTACTTGTCGTCGAGGCTGACAGCGTGTTTGGGCATGTCGCGTGTGCGCTCCGGGGCTGCTTCCGACCGGCAACGAGAGGTTGGCCGGTGCATGCCAAGTCATGACTGATGGCAGAGTCCGAGGCCAATCGCAAACCTTGGGCCGGCTCGGCCTTCCTGGCCAAAAGATGGGGGCTCGAGCACGCCCGCGCAATCAGGCGGCCGGCTGGCTGCAAGCGGCGCCGGCCGTGGTCCACCGTTCGGTTTCGCAGTTGCGAGATTGGCCCGCGGCCGGCAACCCACCGCCGGCCGCGATCCGTGCGCCGGCTCAAAGGCTTCGCGCTTTGCCGGCCGGCGGCCCGTGCGTGACCCGCATCCGCCAGCTCAAGGCGACGAGGCCCACCACAAGTGTGGCAAAGCCCACCTCGAGCCAGCCGACGCGCTCGCCGAGCAGCGCGGCCGATGCGGCCAGCGCCACGAACGGCTGCAGCAATTGGATTTGCCCCACCCTGGCGATGCCGCCGATGGCTAGCCCCTTGTTCCAAGCGAAGAAGCCTAGAAACATGCTGAACACGGAGACATAGATGAAACCGGCCCAGGCCGAGGCCTGAGCCTGCCAGTTGATTGGCCAAGCCAAAACCAACAGCGCCACACCATTGACGGGCGCGGACACCAGCAGCGCCCAACAGATCACCTGTGAGCCGCCGATGCGACGCGCCAATTCGCCACCGAGCGCATAGGCCATGGCGGCGGCGATGGCGGAGGCCGCGAGCAGGAGATCGGGGAATTGCAACGCGCCGGAACCGGCACCGCTGAGGCGCATGTAGAGGAGCACGCTGGCGCTGCCGGCGACGCCGCAGGCCCAGAACCCCAGCGAGGGACGCTCGCCGGCGACGAGGGCTGCGCCCATGGCGGTCAAAAGCGGCAGCACCGCCAGCACCACGGCCCCGTGCGCGGCCGGGGCCTGTTGCATGGCCACCGCCATCAACAGCGGAAAGCCGATGATGGCACAGGCCGCAAACGCGGCAAGCCGCGGCCAGTCGCGGCGCGAGGGCGGCGGCGGGCGCGTCCAGATCAAGCTCAGCGCGGCCAGGGCCGCCGCCAGCAACGCCCGGCCAAAGGTGACGAACAAGGGATCGAAGTCGGCAACGGCAAGGCGCGTTGCCGGCAGCGTCAGACCAAAGATGACGACGCCGGTGAGCCCCAGGTACAGCGCTTGGCGCTGGCGACGCGGCGCCGAGCCGTACCACCGGGGCTGGCCCAGGCGCGGCATCAGGCGCGATTGCCGGCCAGCACTTTGCGCGCAATGACGACGCGCATGATTTCGTTGGTGCCCTCCAGAATTTGATGCACGCGGAGGTCGCGCACCAGCTTTTCGAGCCCGAAGTCCTTGAGATAGCCGTAGCCGCCGTGGATCTGCAGCGCCTCGTTGCAGATGCGGAAACCGAGGTCGGTGGCAAAGCGCTTGCCCATGGCCGAGTACATGGAGGCTTGCGGGTCGGCGCGGTCGAGCGCATCGGCCGCGCGATAGATCATCAGCCGCGCCGCCTCCAACTCGGTCGCCATGTCGGCGATCTTGAACTGCAATGCCTGGAAGTCGGCCAGCTGTCGACCGAACGCTGCGCGCTCGAACAGATACTGACGCGCCTTGTCCAATGCGTTCGCGGCCGCACCCAGCGAGCAGGCGCCGATGTTGACGCGGCCGCCGTCGAGCCCGCTCATGGCGAAGCGGAAGCCGCGTCCGGGCTCGCCGATCAGGTGATCGGCCGGCACCTTGCAGTTATCGAACATCAGCTGCCGGGTCGGCTGGGCGTTCCAGCCCATCTTCTTCTCGTTGGCTCCGAACGAGAGGCCAGGGGTGTCGGCCATCACCGCAAATGCCGAGATGCCGTTGGCACCCTCCTCGCCGGTGCGGGCGAATACGAAGTAAAAATCACTGACGCCGGCACCGGAGATAAACTGTTTGCAGCCATTGAGGAGGTAGTGATCCCCGACGCGCGTGGCGGAGGTCTTCAGCGCTGCGGCATCCGAACCGCAGCCGGGCTCGGTCAGGCAGTAGCTTGACAGCCATTGCATCGACGCCAGCTTGGGCATCCAGGCCGCGACCTGGGCGTCGCTGCCGTAGCTGGCGAGCATCCAGGCCACCATGTTGTGGATCGAGATGTAGCCGGCGATGGCCGGGCAGCCGTAGGCCAGCGCCTCCATCACGAGCGCGCCGTCGAGACGCGTCAGGCCCGACCCTCCCTTGTCGTTGGGCACGTAGAGAGCGGCCATGCCGAGCGGCGCGACCTCACGGATCACGGCCACGGGAAAGTGGCAGGTCTCGTCCCATTCCGCGGCATGGGGGGCAATGCGTTCCTTGGCAAAGGCAAGCGCCGTGTCCTGGATGGCGGCCTGTTCTTCATTGAGGACGAAGTGCATGGGGGGTCTCGGGTCCGTCGCAGCGGGGGCTCATGGTGCACTCTCTAGCGCTTGCCGAGGGAAAGCGTAACCGGGGTTGGCGACGCTCGGGGGACGCGGGCCGCCTCTCGCTCAGGAAACTGCATGGCCGAGCGCCGGTCTAGCGGCGATGCGGTTGATCGGCGCTGCTGGCGGGGGTGCCCGGCTCGAGGCCCCCGCTGACCGGCGTCGGCAGGGCGCTTTTGACCTCAGCGCAGCGGCGTGATGCGCTCGCCAGGCAGCAATGCGTAGGGATCCTTCCAGCCAGGCAAAGCGCGCATGCGCTCACTCCAGGCATAAAGACTGGGATGGGTCTTGGCCCAATCGTAGCCGTGCTCTTCCAGCGGATAGAAAACGTAGCCCGCAAGCGAGAAGTCGACGATGGTCGGTTCTGCCCCGAGCATGAACTGTTGGCGCGCAAGGTGGCCCTCGACGATGCCGGCGGCGGCCTCGAACCGCGCCTTGAGGAACGCCAAGACGCTGGCATCGGGTGCGCTTGGCGCGAAGGCTTTGAGAAAGCGATAGGTGGCGAAATAGCTCGTGAATTTGTGATTGTCGAACAGCAGCCAGCGCAGCGCCTGATAGCGCGCGTCAGCGTCGTGCGCTGCGAACCTACCCGTCACTTCGGCCAGATGCGTTAAAATGGCGCCCGATTGCGTGAGCCTGGCGCCCGCCGTCTCCAGCACCGGAGCCTCACCCATGTCGTTGACGGTTTGACGCCAGTTGGGATCGCGGGTGGCGCCATGCATGAAGTCGACGAACACCGGCTCCCAATCGAGCTGGGCACAGGCGAGATAGAGGGCGACCTTATAGGAGTTGCCGGACTGGCAGAAACAATGGAGCCTGTACTGGGCCATGGACACCCCCGCCGATCGGTTTGAGCGCCTTCCTAGCACGCCGGGGCGGTCGGTTTGAAGCTGAGACGCAAGGCGGCGATGACCGACAGCATGCGGCTGTTCCTGACCGGACTGGGTTGCCTTGCCGTGGGGGCCGGCGCGGTCGGCGCCTGGCGGGCCCAGCTGCCGAGCCCTAGCGCGCCGGCCTGCCGCAGTGGCGCTGCCCCATTGGCGCGCGTCGACCTCCTGTTCGGCACCTCCGGCAAGGATGGCAGCACGGTTGCCGAGGCGGATTGGCAGGCCTTTCTCGATACCGAAGTGACGCCCCGCTTTCCCGACGGCTTGACGGTCCTGTCGGGCACTGGTCAGTGGCTGAGCGGCGATCGCGTGCGCAAGGAGGGCTCGCGCGTGCTCATCATCTTTTATCAGCCCGCCGCCGACAGCGACGATAAGATCGACGCCATCCGCAGCCGCTACAAGACACGCTTCCAACAGGAGAGCGTGATGCGGGTCGATGGCCTTTCCTGCGTTGCCTTCTGACCCGCGGCGGGGAGCGGCGCGAGAGCCCTCGACAAGGCGACGGCCAATGGCCTATCGATCGGGCTCGCGGTCGCCTTCGAGGGCCCAATTCCCGTGCGCTTCATCGCGCTGTCGCCTCTGCCCCAGATCCCAGCCGGTGCCGCTGTTGCGCCGGGCTCGCAAGCGCGCACCTTTTGCTTTGACCGCGGCGGTCTCGCCGGCCACCGCACCCGCAACGGCGTCCCCGATGTTGCCGCGCACGACAGCGCAAGGGGGCGTGGGCTTCGGTGATCAATCCCTATCTCTTCGTCTATGGCACCTTGCTGTCGGCGGCCGGCCACCCGATGGGCGCCAAGCTCGCTGGCGCGGCGCGGCTGATCGGACCGGCATCGATCCAGGGCCGGCTCTACCGGATCGCTTGGTATCCCGGCGTGGTCGACAGCCCCGACCCCGGCCAGCGCGTGTGGGGTGAACTCTACCTCCTCGCCGATCCCCGCGCCGCCTTGGCCTGGCTCGATCACTACGAGGGCGTCGAACCCGGGCGCGAGCCCGCCGAATACCTGCGCGTCGAACGGCCGGTCAAGCCGGCGACGGGCCCTGAGGTGACGGCCTGGGTCTACCTCTACTTGAGGGATGCGGCCGACCTGACGCCGATTGTCGGCGGCCGCTGGATTGGCTCGGGCAAATAGCCCGTTGCATTCCAAGACCTCATCGGCACTATGCCGCCAGAGGCGCCCGCGCGGGCGCGAAGAGGACATGCCATGCCGAGCCGCTATCACGAGGTTTATGCCGCCTGGAAGCGCGATCCGGCCGGCTTCTGGGCCGAGGCCGCGCGCGAAATCGACTGGTACCAGCCCTGGCAGCAGGTGTTTGACCCGTACGCGGGTCAATACGGGCGCTGGTTCGGCGGCGCCGAATGCAACACCGCCTACAACTGCCTCGATCGCCACGTCGAGCGCGGCCGTGCCAGCCAAAATGCGCTGATCTACGATAGCCCGGTAACGGCAACCATCCGCACCTACACCTATGCCGAGCTCCGCGACGAGGTGGCGACCTTGGGCGCCGTGCTCCTCGAGTTCGGCATCAAGCAGGGCGACCGGGTGATCATCTACATGCCGATGATCCCCGAGACCGTGATCGCCATGCTCGCCTGCGCCCGCATCGGCGCCATCCATTCGGTGGTGTTCGGCGGCTTTGCCGCCGCGGAGCTGGCGGCCCGCATCGAGGACTGCAAGCCGGTGGCGATCCTGTCGGCGTCGTGCGGCATCGAACCGGGTCGGGTGGTGGCCTACAAACCCTTGCTCGACGGTGCGCTTGCACTTTGCCGCCACCAACCGGCGGCCGTGCTGATGCTGCAGCGGCCGATGGCGCCCGCCGTCATGCTGGCCGGCCGCGACCATGATTGGGGCAGCCTGATCACCCGCGCCAAGGCCGAGGGGCGCCAGGCCGGCTGTGTCGCAGTCAAGGCCACCGACCCGCTCTACATCCTCTACACATCGGGCACCACCGGCGCGCCCAAGGGCGTGGTTCGCGACAACGGCGGGCACATGGTGGCACTGAAGTGGACCATGCAGCACCACTACGGGGTCGAGCCGGGCGAGGTGTTTTGGGCCGCCTCCGATGTCGGCTGGGTGGTTGGCCATTCCTACATCTGCTATGCGCCGCTGCTGCACGGCGCCACCACCATTCTTTATGAAGGCAAGCCGGTCGGCACGCCCGATCCCGGCAGCTTCTGGCGCGTGATTGCGGCGCACGGCTGCGTGGCGATGTTCACCGCCCCCACCGCTTTTCGCGCCATCAAGAAGGAGGATCCTAAGGGCGAGCATATCGCACGCTACGACCTAGGCCGCTTCCGTACCCTGTTTCTCGCCGGCGAGCGGGCAGATCCGGAGACCATCAAGTGGGCGGAAAATAACCTCAAGGTGCCGGTCTACGACCACTGGTGGCAGACCGAGACGGGCTGGCCGATCTGCGGCAATCCGGTCGGGCTCGGCCCGCTGCCCGTCAAGTACGGCTCGCCGACGGTGCCAATGCCGGGCTACGAGCTGGCCGTGCTCGATGCCGCGGGCACCCCGGTCAAGGTGGGCGAGAGCGGCACGTTGGCGGTGAAGCTGCCGCTGCCGCCCTCAAGCCTGCCGACGTTGTGGGGCAACGATCGGCGCTTCCGGGAGAGCTACCTTGCCGAGTTCCCGGGCTACTACACGACCTCGGATGCGGGCTACATGGATGCCGACGGCTACGTCTACGTGATGGCGCGAACCGACGACGTCATCAATGTCGCCGGTCACCGCCTCTCGACCGGGCAGATGGAAGAGGTGGTAGCCCGCCACAAGGATGTGGCCGAATGCGCCGTGGTCGGCGTTGCCGACGAACTGAAGGGCCAGATCCCCGCCGGCTTTATCGTGCTCAATGCCGGCGTTAATCGCCCGCCGAAGGAAATCGAAGGCGAGGTCATCAAGCTGGTGCGCGAAGAGATCGGTCCGGTGGCCGCTTTCAAGACCGTGATGACGGTCGGGCGGCTGCCGAAGACCCGCTCCGGCAAGATCCTGCGCGGCACCATGCGTCAGATTGCCGATGGTGAAGCCTGGAAAATGCCGGCCACCATCGACGATCCGGCAATCCTGGAAGAAATCACCGGCGTCATGCGCGATCGCGGCCTGACCCGCGGCTAGCCGCAGCACTGATCCCGCACGTCACCGGTTCGGCGACGCCGGGCCTTGCTTGGCGACCAGGCGGTTGATCTCACGCTCGGCGGCGCCGACCCGCCACACGTTTTTCAAGTGATAGTGGCGTTCGCCGCCCGGCACGCTGAACTGGATGTCGAGATCACCGGTGCCAAAGCCCAAAAACCACAGCCCGAGCACACGGTGCACGAAGATGTCGTCGCTTTGCCGCCGCGTTTGCAGGTGCGGGGTAGCAAACGATTCACTACCCTCGCTGAAACGCTGGCGCTTGCTGATCAGTCCGGGCGCGAACTCCCAATAGGTAAAGCCGTCGGTAACGATGACGGTGATCAGCCAGGCGATGAAAAGGACGCTGGAGAACATCACGTAAAACGCCAAATTCATATAGACGAGCAGCAGCGGCGCGTAGCGCAGCAACCCATCCCAGCCCTTCACGATCTGGAGCCCGAACCCGACCACCAACAGCAGGAGAAACAGCACCAGCGATTTGACGCCGCGCAGGCGCACGTTGGTGAACACCAGCACAAACAGCACCAGCGCCACAAACGAGATGCCGACCCAGGCGCTCGGATGGAACAACACCTTGCGCCCGTCGTCGGAGAGAACGACCGGTTGGCCTTCGAGGTAGGTGAGGACTGCGCAGAAATAGCCGTAGGCCCACACCACCCACCAGTAGATGAGGTCGGAATGCTGGTAGACCTTGATGCGCTCCATGCCGACCGCGGCGATCGGCGGCGTCGGTCGTACCCCTGCGGCAGCGGTGGTCATCGTCTGCTCCCCCCTGGTCGCGCCCCTTTGGCTTCCATTATCGACTTCGTCTCCCCAAGTTCAAGAGCGATGCGCGAAAGGCCGCTTGGCCCGCGACCTCGCTCAGAGGCCGGCGGTGGCCCCGGGCCGGGTCAGTCCGCCGCTGCCGGCACCGCCGCGCATGCCATCAAAAACGCTCGAACATCCAACAAAGGCTTGATCCGCGGCGGGCCCGTTGCCACCTGCGGTTGTCGGGACCTCGCATGAGGTTGGGCCAAGGTGGCCTGGCAAAGGGGAAGACGAGGGGCTTTGTCGCCGCCGCCCCGCGGGGGCAACGAGGCTCGGCAACGGCAGCTCCTGGGCCTCAACCCGGCGACGGGGCGCGCCGGCATCGGCATTTTTTGAGGAAGACAAACATCGGCCATGCATAACGTTATTTCTGTCGTCGATCTCTCCAAGATCTATGCCTCCGGCTTTCAGGCGCTGAAGCGCGTCAATCTTGCGATCCGGCGCGGGGAGATCTTCGCCCTGTTGGGACCCAACGGCGCCGGCAAGACGACGTTGATCAACATCATCTGCGGTATTGCCAGGGCCAGCAAAGGTCGGGTCGAGGTCAACGGCCTCGACATCGGGCAGCATTACCGCGCCGTGCGCTCCCTGATCGGGCTCGTGCCGCAGGAGCTCACCACCGATGCCTTCGAGACGGTGTGGGCCACGGTCAGCTTCAGCCGCGGGTTGTGGGGCCGGCCTCGCCACCCTGCCTACGTCGCCAAGGTGCTCAAAGAGCTGTCGCTGTGGGACAAAAAGGACAACAAGATCATGACGCTTTCGGGTGGCATGAAGCGCCGCGTCATGATTGCCAAGGCGCTGGCCCACGAGCCCAAGATCCTGTTCCTCGACGAACCGACCGCAGGGGTCGACGTCGAACTGCGCAAGGATATGTGGGGCGTGGTGCGCGCGCTGCGCGAGGCGGGCGTCACCATCATTCTCACCACGCACTACATCGAGGAAGCGGAAATGATGGCCGACCGCATCGGCATCATCAGCAAGGGGGAGCTCATCCTGGTCGAGGACAAGGTCGAGCTGATGCGCAAACTCGGCAAGAAGCAGCTAACCCTGCAACTCGTCCAGGAGCTCGAGGCAATCCCGGAGAGCCTCGCCGACCAGCAGTTGGCGCTGGCCAATGGTGGCCGTGAACTCGTCTACACCTACGACACGCAGGCCGAGCGGACCGGCATCACGACCTTGCTCAGAAACTTGCACGCCGCCGGCATCCGCTTCCGCGACCTCAACACCACGCAAAGTTCGCTTGAGGATATCTTTGTTGATCTGGTGAGGCGCGGGCAATGAACTGGCGGGCGGTCTGGGCCATCTACACTTTCGAAATGGCGCGCACCGGGCGCACCTTGCTGCAAAGCATCGTGTCGCCAGTGATTTCGACCTCGCTCTACTTTGTGGTGTTCGGCGCCGCCATTGGCTCGCGCATCACCGAAATCGAGGGCGTCAGCTATGGCGCCTTCATCGTGCCCGGCCTGATCATGATGATGCTGTTGACGCAGAGTACCGCCAACGCCTCGTTCGGCATCTACTTTCCGAAGTTCGTCGGTACCATCTACGAGCTGTTGTCGGCGCCGATCTCGTTCCTCGAGATCGTGCTCGGTTACGTCGGGGCGGCGGCCACCAAATCCATCATCTTGGGCCTGATCATCCTGATCACGGCCGGCTTCTTCGTGCCGTTGCGACTGGAGCACCCGCTGACGATGGTTGCGTTTTTGGTGCTGACGGCGGTGAGCTTCAGCCTGTTCGGCTTCATCATCGGCATCTGGGCCGATGGCTTCGAGAAATTGCAGGTAATACCGCTGCTGGTCATCACCCCGCTCACGTTCCTGGGGGGCAGCTTCTATTCCATTCACGTGCTGCCACCGCTCTGGCGGACGATCAGCCTGTTCAACCCGATCGTCTATCTCATCAGCGGTTTCCGCTGGAGTTTTTACGGCATCGCCGACGTCGACGTGCGGGTCAGCCTCATGGCCGCGCTCATGTTCTCGGGCGCGTGTCTCGGCATCCTGTGGTGGATCTTCCGCACCGGCTACCGGTTGCGCAACTAAGCGGGATGCTGGCGGTCAAACGCAAACCTCACTAACGTTATCGCGACCGGACGTGAAGGAGGAGAGCCCCATGGCCAAGATCGGTTTCGTCGGATTGGGCAACATGGGTCTGCCGATGGCCGGCAACCTGGTCAAGGCGGGGCACGAGGTGGCGGGCTTCGACCTCGTTCATGAACACCTGGCCGCGGCTCGTGCCCGCGGTATCAGTGGCCGCGACTCGGCGGCAGCGGCCGCCGCCGACGCCGAGCTCATCATCACTATGCTGCCGGCCGGCAAAGAGGTGCTTGAGGTCTATCGCGGCGGTGTATTGGATGCGGCCAAGGCCGGCACCTTGTTCATCGATGCATCGACCATCGATGTGACGGCGGCCCGCGCCGCCCACGGGCTTGCCGAGGCCGCGCACATGCTTTCGCTCGATGCGCCGGTGTCGGGCGGGGTCAGCGGGGCAGAGGCCGCCACCCTCACCTTCATGGCCGGGGGAACGGCTGCCGCCTTCGAACGGGCAAAGCCACTATTGGAAGCCATGGGCCGGCGCATCGTCCATTGCGGCGAAGCCGGCGCCGGCCAGGCCGCCAAGATCTGCAACAACATGATGCTCGCCATCAACATGATCGGCGTCAGCGAGGCCTTCGCCTTGGCCGAGCGCTTGGGGCTGTCGCACCAAGCGCTGTTTGAGGTCGCCTCCGCCGCCTCGGGGCAATCCTGGGCGCTGACCAGCTACTGCCCGGTGCCTGGTTTCGTGCCCACCGCCCCCTCCAACAACCAATACCGACCCGGGTTTGCCAGCGCCCTGATGCTCAAGGATCTGCGGCTGGCGCAAACCGCGGCGATTGCCGTCGGCGCCACCACGCCGCTCGGCGCCGCGGCGGCGCAGGTGTTCGGGCTGCACAACGCCTGGGGCGAGGGTGGCACGGATTTCTCCGGCATTATTCACCTCATTCGCGGCAAGGGCGCACAATAGATGCGACCATACGTGTTTGATGCCTACGGCACGTTGTTCGACCTCAATGCGGCGGCTGAGCGCTACCAGAGCGCGATCGGCGCAAAATGGCAGCAGCTCTCCGAGACCTGGCGGCGCAAGCATATCGAGTACAGCTGGCATCACAGCCTGACTGAGGTGCCGGCGAGCTTTTGGCAGCTGGCGGAACAGAGCCTCGATTTTGCCATCGCCACCACCGGCGCGCCGGTCTCTGGCGAAGTCCGCGCCGGACTGTTGGCAAGCTACCGCTCGATGCCGGCCTATCCGGAGGTGAGCGCGGTGCTGGCACGGCTCAAGGCCGAGGGCGGGCGCCTGGCAATCCTGTCGAACGGCGATCCCGACATGCTGGACGAGGCGGTGTCGGCGGCCGGCCTCACGGGCCTGTTCGAGGCGGTGCTGTCAGTGGCCTCGGCCGGCATCTTCAAGCCGGCGCCCGCCGTCTACCGGCTCGCCTGTCAGCACTTCGGCTGCGCCGCGCCGGCGATCTCGTTCCAATCGTCCAATCGCTGGGACATCGCCGGTGCCGCGGCGTTCGGCTTTTACACCGTCTGGATCAACCGCAGCGGCGCGCTCAATGAGTATCTCGGGCTCTCCCCCGATCGCGTCATGAGCGACCTGAGCGGGCTGCTTGGCGGTGACCCGGCCTGAAGGGGCGCCGGCGCCGGCAAAAGCGGGTCCTGGGGCGGCCAAGGGCGGGACGTGGCGCTTAGGCGGAGCCCGGCGGCCCATTGGCGGCACCGAGCAGGCGCATCACCTCCGCGTCCGTCACCTGGTCGAAGGTGCGGTAGAAGCCGCCCACGGCGCCAAAGCGCCGCGGCACGCTGAGCAGCACCGTCACATCGGCTTCCCCATTGAGCATGCTGGCCGCATCGCGGGAGGCGACCGGGGTTGCGGCGATCAGCTGGGCAGGATCGCGGCGGCGCAGGTGGCGCAGCGCCGCCTGCATGGTCATGCCGGTGGCGACGCCATCGTCGACGACGATGGCGGGACGGCCCTTGGCGTCAACAGCCGGGCGCACGGCCTGATATTGCGCGCGCTGGCGTTCGATCACCGCCAGCTCACGCGCCGCGCTGTCAAAGATGAAATCCTCGCTCAAGCCCAGAGTGTGCACGAGTTCGGCGAACAGCACGATTTCGGGGGCATCGCTGGTGCCGGCGACAGCACCCACCGCCAACTCCGGCTGATCGGGGGCACCGAGTTTGCGCGCCAGCACGACATCGAGCGGGGCGGACAGCGTACGCGCCACCTCGATGCCGATCGGCACGCCACCGCGCGGTAATGCGAACACGACCGGGGCGTCCAGGTTAAGATCCGCCAGTCGCGCCGCCAGCAGTCGGCCGGCTTCGGCACGGTCGGCAAACATCAGTCGTCGGCGCATGAGACGGCGGCCGGAACGGATAGAGCTTTTCCGCACCCCGCCTGGAACTTAGCGCAATTTGGCGGCGCTCAACAGCGGCGACGGTGGGCTCAGCGCTTGCCGGCCTTGTCATCCTCGCCGGCCGGCACCTCGGCCGCCGCCGATTCCGCGGCAAGGCTCTGGGCCTGGCCGATCCAATCGTCCTTTTCGATGCGGCCACCGAGGGCGAGCGCCTCGTCGAGATTGGCAATGTCCTCGTCGGAGAAATTGGCGATTTGCTCGAACTTTATGGCGCCCAGCTGGTTGAGGCGACCGGCGAGCTCGGCATCGACACCCTTGATCCGGGTGAGATCGTCGGCGTCGCCCTTGGGCCGCTTGAAGCCCTTGAAGGCGGCATTGAGCCGCTTGGCGCGCGCATCGGTGCGCTCGAAAATGCGCGCCGATTTGCCCCGGCGGCCCCTCAAATAATAGAGCTTGGCGCGCCGCACCTTGCCGCGCCGCAAAACCTCGATTTCGGTGATGTAGGGCGAGTAGATCGGAAACACGCGCTCGACGCCTTCACCATAGGAGATCTTGCGCACGGTAAAGCTTTCGTTGAGGCCGCTGCCGGCCCGCGCGATGACGACACCCTCATAGGCCTGTAAGCGGAAGCCGGGTCCCTTCGGCTCCTCGGGCTTGGCCCTCTTCTTGTCCTTGGGATCGACTTCCAGGCCCTCGATCACCTTCACCATCACCTTGACGGTGTCGCCGGGACCGAACTCGGGCACCGAGCGCTTGGCGACGATGGCGCTGATCTGCTCGCGCTCGAGCTCCTGAAGGACGGTCATGGGGGGCCTCGATCCTGTCAATCGCTCGCCCAGCCCCGCACTGTGATGCGGGTTGCCAACGGCGGGGAGCGTCGTTGAAAATCGGGCGCGTTCTAGCCCAGAAGCCATGCCCTTGTCGATGGGCACATTTGCGCCAAGGGGTTGACGAGGCGCCAGCGCAGCCCGCCTGGCCCATGCCGGTCGTCGCCAAAGCCTGGCCGTTGGCAGATGGCGATCGGGCGAATAAGGTTGGCGCAACCGTTCAGCCAGGTGGCCCAGAAGCGGTTCTTAAAAAGGCCCAGGGAGGCTCAAATGCGCAAGATTCTATGCATTTCCGGTTTTTCTGCCGCCGCCGCGGTTGTGATGGCGAGCGCGGTGACGGGCGCTGCCTTCGCCCAGCAGTCTCCGGCGGCGCCGGCGGCCCCCGCAGCGCCGGCGCCCAGCGCCGCCGCGGCGCAGCCACTGCCCCCGGGCTCGCCGCTTTTGGGCCGGCCCGACACCGAGGCGGCCAAGAAGCTGGCGCCGGTGGCGCCGCCACCGGTGCCGACCGCGGCCGACAAGCTGCCGCTCGACAAGCTCAAGGCCAAGGCCGGGTTCAAGGTCGAACTCTACGCGGCCGGGGTACCCAACGCCCGTTCCTTGAAGCTCGGTCCCAAGGGCACGGTGTTCGTCAGCAGCCGACTGCAGGACAAAATCCACGCCATCGTCGAAAAGGATGGCAAGCGCGAGATCAAGGTCGTTGCCTCGGGTCTGCATCGACCGAACGGCATCGTCGTGCACAAGGGCACGCTCTACATCGCCGAGCTGTCGCAGATCTCGAAGATTGAAAACATCGAGGACAATCTCGACACCCCGCCGAAACCGACGGTCATTCTCGCCGATCTGCCGAAGGACGAGGCGCACGGCTGGAAGTATCTGACGGTCGGGCCGGACGAGAAGCTCTATTTCCACATCGGGGCGCCCTGCAATATTTGCATGCCCCCCGAGCGGCATTCCAAGATTTATCGGGTTGGCCTCGATGGCAAGGATCTCGAAGTCTACGCCACCGGCGTACGCCACATCGTCGGCATGGATTGGCACCCAACCCTGCACCAGCTCTACTTTTCCGAGAACGCCCGCGACTGGCTGTCAGAGGACATGCCGCAGGACAAGCTGAACCGCGTCACCAAGCCGGGCGCCGACAATTTCGGCTATCCCTATTGCCATCAGGGCAACCTGCCCGACCCCGAGTTCGGCTGGGGCCGCTCCTGCAGCGAGTTCACCAAGCCGCTGACGTTGCTGGGCGCGCACGCCGCAGCGCTCGGAATGA
>DATFXD010000325.1:0-9982 GCA_035258605.1 Hyphomicrobiaceae bacterium
CTCGCCGACCGTGGCCACCGAATTGGTCGGAACGTCGATCACATCCGACCCGCCGCCCTACGGCCTGATCGCCAAAGTGCTCCCCGAAAATCCCCACGTGCGCTATTTCGAAAGCCGGCATCGCGGCTATGTGACGGTCGATCTCACCCACCAGCGCATGGCGGCCCGGCTGCGCATCATCTCCGATCGACAGGACCCGAACGCAACGGTTTCGACCTTGAAGCAATTCATTGTCACCAGCGGCGTCGCCGGCGCCACGGAGGCCAGCGACTAGGACGTTAGGTGGTTGATCAGGAGCTTGCCGGGCGCAGTGCAACGGCCACGTTCGGCCGCCTGCGCAGGGTCGACGGGACGGCTCCTTGCCAGACAAGACCACGCGCGGCCGTGGTCCCGCGCGCGCAGCAGGCGTTGCCGGCAACCCCCGTGAGGAGCTTAGCCGCTTTGCGGTGCGCCGGTGCTCTGGGCTCGATCGGCGCCCCGGATCACTGCTTCTCCTGCTGGCGCAGGTAGTCGATGCGCCGCTGCACCACGCGCCGGCAGGTACGGGTCCAATCCTGCTTGCTCATGTGCGTGCCCCGGTCCCAGTCCTGAATGCAATCGGTCAGATACTGGGCACCGAGCTTCTGGATCTCGCTGTCGGACATAGGGCCGGTGGCAATCCCGCTCGTGGCCGAGGACCCAGCCCCGCCTTTTCCGATCGCAGATCCCGATTGGGCCAGCGCACCGCTGGCCAGTGTGAGCGACAATAAGCTCAGAACAAACCACGCGCTTCGCATCTGGAGATGCCTTCAAAATGTGTCCCTGGGCCCCGGCGCCAAAAGGCGGATCGCTGCTCTTACTCTATTATGACAGCAGTGGATAGCGATAGGAGGACGTTCATCGCTATCGCTCGCGCGCTGACAGCGCCGCTGCTGGCGACGACGCCGAACGGCGCCGGTGCTGAGCCGCCACGGCCTTGAGGCAACTGGTCGGCATCGGGAGCTTTGTGGTGGGGGCAATCACTGCCGCCGACGCGTCCCGCGTTTGGCGAGCCGCCAACAAGATGTGCTCAAGTTCGCGTGCAACACTCGCGTGACGGTGCGCCCGAAGCGTACAAGGCCATCGATCAGTAAGGCCTCGCGCCGTGTTGGCACTCGATACCTGAACGAAGCTCAGCGGACGCTGAGAGACGACATCAGCTCGCGCACGGTTCCCAATTGGCAGGGCCAATCCCAGACGCGACCCTGAGGGGTTGGCGGCCGACGAGTTCAAGAACACCAATCCCGCCGTCGCCTGGCGGACCCGGGTTCTATATGTGCGGACTATGTGGGAACCAGCGGCCGTGGCAGACGCGCCTTGAACGCGGGGCGCCAGCGCCGAGCGGTGGCCGTCGGCGGGGTGGGGCGAACACCGCTGCGGCGCCCTCGCCACAGGCAAGACCGCATGCTATGGTCCCGGCGAATGCGAAGCTTCTCGAGGAGCGCGCAATGGCCAAGAAACTAGGAAAAGGCGAGAAACTCGATCTGATCCTATCGGAATTGTCGGCGCTCAGGGCGGACCTCAAGAAGCTTCTCAAGCAGAAAGCTGCAGCGGCCGAACCGGGTGCGAAAGACCGTGTGCGACCGCTACCCGCGCTGGCTTCGGCGAAAACCTCGACGCGTGCCTCCGGCAAGCCGGCGGCCAAGGTGCCGGCCAAGCCGGCCGCGGTCGAGGCAGATGAGGAGGCGCCCGCGACACGCCAGGCAAGCCGCACCGCCTAGGTCGTCTGTCGCAGGCACGGGGCCCGTGTGGCGAGCGTCGGCTACGATCCCAGCAGGGGGTGAGGCTTCGTCTACTTCGCTTGGGTACTTCGCTTGGGGTGGCCATCCGCACCCCCGTTGATGCCATCGGACCGGCGCCGATCGGTCCGCCATCTTCCATCAATCGATAGCTCGATTTTGCGCAGGAGGCAGTACGGCCCGGCATGATCATGTTTGAGTGGGTGCTTGGCATTCTGCTGGGCTCGGTCTTGTTGTCGGCGCTGGCGCGGCAGATCCGGGTGCCGTATCCGGCACTGTTGGCGCTCGGCGGCACGGTGTTGGCCTTTACTCCGGGCGCGCCGCGCATCACGCTCGATCCGGAGCTTGCACTCGCCCTGTTTGTCGCGCCGGTTCTGCTGGATGCGGCCTACGACACCTCGCCACGCGATCTTAGAGACAATTGGCTGCCGGTGACGTGCCTGGTGTTGGTCGCCGTCAGCCTGACGACCGCGGCCGTTGCCGCCGTGGCCCACGCCCTGACTGGGATGCCATGGGGGCCGGCCATTGCCCTTGGTGCCATCGTCGCTCCGCCCGATGCCGCCGCGGCGACGGCGGTATTGCGCCAGGTCCGCTTGCCGCATCGCCTCGTCACCATTCTGGAGGGCGAAAGCCTGCTCAACGATGCCAGCGCCTTGCTGATTTATCGGATTGCCGTCACCGCGGTAACGGCTGGCGGCGTCACCTTGAGCGATGCGGCGCCGATGTTCTTGCTCAATGTCGTCGGCAGCATCGTCGCCGGCCCAATCCTGGCGCTCGGCTACATGCGGTTGGTGGGTGTGCTGAACCAGTCCGGCGACACCCCAACATCGATCATTTTGCAATTCGTCGGCACCTTCGGCGTCTGGCTGCTTGCCGACAACCTTGGTTTGTCCGGGATCCTGACGATCGTCGCCTATGCCATCACCATCGCGCGGCGCGCACCCGCGACCACGCCTGCGAGCGTGCGCGTTCCGTCCTACGCGGTGTGGGAGACGGCCGTGTTCGTGCTCAACGTCTTGGCCTTCATGCTGATTGGCCTGCAAATCGGCCCCATCTTCGAGGCCCTGGCGCAGGGGCAGCACGCGCGCTACCTCATTGTTGCCGCCGCCGTGCTGGCAACCGTGATCCTCATTCGCTTTGCTTGGGTGATGACCTATAACACGGTGGCGCGCTGGCACGTCCGTCGCTTTGGCTTTCATCCAGTGCGGCAGATGATGGCGCCCAGCGTCAAGGGCGGGCTCATCATTTCCTGGTGCGGGATGCGCGGCATCGTCACCCTGGTCGCGGCGCTGGCGCTGCCGAATGGCGAGGGCGGGCCGGCCTTTCCCTATCGCGATCTGATCGTGTTCGTCGCCTTCGTCGTGGTGCTGGGCACCTTGGTCGTGCAAGGCTTCACACTCTACCCGTTGCTGCTCCGGTTCAACCTCGACGATGACGATCCGGTTGGAAGAGAGCTGACCCAAGTGCGCACTGCCGCCTACCGAGCGGCGCTGGCTTCGCTTGACGGCGACGGCTCGCCGCTCGCCGAGGCGCTTCGCATTGAACTGCAGGCGGCGCTCGCCTACGTCAATGGCGACGGCCTTGGGGCCGGTGGCATGGATCCAGGCGATGCCCTGCGTCTGCGGGCCGTGTCTGCCGCGCGGCAAGTGGCGCTGGCCATGCGCAACAGCGGCGAAATTGGTGATGCCGCGTTCCATCGACTGGAAGAAGAGATGGATCGCCTTGAATTGAGCGCAAGCTAGCGGCCAATCGCGACACCGCGACCGGTAAGTCAATCGGGCTCGATCGGCAATAGGAGGCATTTATGGCACGCATCCTTGTGACCGGCTCATCGACTGGGCTCGGATTGATGGCGGGGCAGCTGTTGCTCGAACAGGGTCACCGCGTCGTGCTCCATGGTCGCAACCAGCAACGGGCCGATGCCGCCATCGCTGCCGCGCCGGGTGCCGAGGCGGCCGTTGTTGGCGATCTGTCGAGCCTCAAGCAAACGCGGGCAGTCGCCGATCAGGTCAATGCACTCGGTCGGTTTGACGCCGTGATCCACAACGCCGGCATCGGCTACCGGGAGGCTCGGCGGGTCGAGACCGAGGACGGGATTGAGCGCGTGTTCGCCGTCAATGTACTCGCGCCCTACCTTCTTACCGCGCTGATCGAACGGCCGGAGCGGCTCGTCTACCTGAGCTCCGGCATGCACCACGGTGCCGAGGCCAACCTCGACGACTTGTCGTGGCGCAAGCGGCGCTGGCAAGGCGCGCAAGCCTACGCCGAGAGCAAGCTCTATGACACGCTATTGGCCTTCGCCGTGGCGCGACGTTGGCCGATGGTGCGCGCCAATGCGTTGGAGCCCGGTTGGGTGCCGACCCGCATGGGCGGTGCCGGAGCGACCGGCGACATCAGCAAGGCGCACGTGACGCAGGCATGGCTGGCGGTGAGCAACGATGCCCTGGCGCTTTCGAGTGGCGAATACTTCTATCACCAGCAGTTGCGCGCGCCGAACCCCGTCACCCGGCAGCATGCAGCGCAGGACCGATTGCTGGAGGCGTGCGCCGACCTTTGCGGGGTGCGCCTCCCGCGTTCCTCTTGAGCGATCGATCAGGTTAGGCGCGGCGCCGTTCGGGGGTGTCGTGGACCATCGGGTTTGCCGGCGAGCCGGTGCCGCCGACGCCGATCCGCAGCGGGGCTCGAAATCTCACACCTTGAAGATTTGGGTGTAGCGGGCCTTGATCTCCTCGGCCGCCTTCTCGACGCCGGCCGGATCGTCCGGCATGAGCTTAATGTCGGTGAGCTTGGCGCGGCCCGGTTTGGCCTTGATGAGCTGATGCGCCGAGTGTTGGCACGCGAAATCGACGAGCAGCTGCTGGGCCTCGATCCCGTGCAGCCAGCTATAGAAGAGACGTGCGGCATTGGGATTGGGCGCCTCTTTCACGATGCCGCTGGGCGCGTTGATCAACGGTGTGCCCTCAAGCGGATAGACCACCTCTACCGGAGCGCCCTGCTCCTTCAGCTGAATGAGGTTATAGTCGTTGCCGTCGGCCATCACCGCCCGCTCGCCAAGCGCCAGTTTTTTCGGCGGGTCGGTGGAGGATTGCACCTGCAGCACCTTTTGCTTGGCGAGCTTCTCAAAATACTGCCATCCGAGCACACGTGAGATCTGAAACGTCGCCGTCAGGATGCTGCCGGCGTAGCCTGGATGCGCTTTGATGATCTTACCCATCCACTTCGGATCGAGCAGGTCGGCGTAGCTCTTGGGGGCATCGTCGGCTTTCACCAGGTTGGTGTTGTAGCCAAGTGAGGACAGCCAGATGCGAGTGGTGATATGCATCGCCTCCGGGTCGCGATACGCGGCAGGGAATTGGCGCGCCGCCTCCTCGGGGAGGTAGGCTGCAAGCCAGCCGTTGCGTTTCCAGACGATGAAGTGCGCCGCGTCGGCGCTATTGACCACATCGACGGCGAAGATGTTGCTCGCCCGCTCCTGCTCGATGCGCTGATAGATCCGCTCCGAACCGGAGCGCTCGATGCGCACCTTGATGCCTTGAAATCGCGCCTCGAAGGTCTTGCCGAGCCGCTCCGCCACGGGGATGTCCATGGCGGTGTAGAACGAAACCGTGCCCTCCGCCTGGGCGGCCGCTAGCAGCTGTGGCGTGATCGCCTCGGCCGCCGGCGCCGCGGCCAGCACGCGCGTTGCCGATGCGGCCGGCGCCGCAATCGCCGATGCCGCCACGCTTTTGAGCACGGTGCGACGCGACAGTCGTTGCATCAAGTCCTCCTCGCGGGGGCGCCGCAGCGGCGCTCCCCTCGCCAATACCACGCCGCTTGCTCGGGTGCCAAAAGCGGGCCGGTGTGCGGACGGACGGCCGTCGCCCGCAGGGGGCGCGGGCAATTGCGAACTTGACTTCAACGCAATCAATCACCGCAAAGCGTGCGAATCAGCTAGAGTTCCAAGGCTGCAGTCTAGCCAGCGCGCGCAATCCCCAGGGGCTCAGGCCATTCTCCCGCACTGCACTGGCCTGAGCCCTTCGTTCTCGGTTTGGTTGACATCGGCTCAGCTCGGCCGGACCAGCGGGGCCTTGCAGCGCATTTTCCCGCGCCTGCAGCGATGTGACGATCTTCGTGCCCCGCGGGAATACGCCTACTTTCCTCGCGTTGTTGAACACTTGGTTGCTGTCGCCCGCAAACGGCGACGGCCGTTGGGCAACGCCTCTTGCCGCGTCCGTACGGCGTCGGGCGGCCCATTCCCAGTCGTCTTGTGGTTGGCGTCCAGACCGCGTGTGCGCGGGTAGCGTGTTGCGTCGCCAGGGAGCATTACCCGTGCGGCGCCGACAAGCAGCGCCGCTTCAGACAAAGACGGAGATCACCGTGGCTCAAGCCAAATTCCGCGAAATCATGTCATGGGAGGACTGGAAGGCCAAAGCCCGCAGCCTGGCACATCGCTGCTCGCAATGCGGTGCTGTTCGCCGGCAGGACGCTGGCGACGGCGGCAGCGCCAACGGCCTCTGCGCGGCGTGCGCGACGAAGGCAGCGGATAACCGCGCCGGCCGTGCCGAGGTCGTGAACTGATCGTCGGCCCCGATCACGCGGGGCGCGCGCGCGCGAGAGAGAGACCTCGACCCATCGGTCCGTGGCGGCCGCTTCCGACCTTGGCCTTGCCCGCCTTGCGTTGGCCTCCCGCGCGCTTCTTCGGTGCTTCGTTTGGCCCACCCCCTTGCCGCGCCCCGGCCCCGATCGCGCCAGGCCAATGCAAATGACCGCCTGCGGAGTGTGGTGGTTGAAATGAGCATTGGCCAGGCGTGGACTCTTGGTTTAGCGTGGGTCTTGGCTAACGGTGTTTATCGAACCGCGCCCCGCCCCGTATGTGCGGCCACGCGCCGGCCGCGGGTCTGGGTCATCGGACCCAGGGTCCCGCGCCTTGAACAGCATGGGGACGCATCGCCGAGCGAGGGCAAGCCAACGCGGGTGAGTGGGGACGCCATGCCGAGCGGCGAGCAGGACTTCGAGGATCTGAGGCCAACCTGGCGGAGCACGTTGCGGGCGGCGTCGATCTTCGTGCTGGTCAGCCTCTCCGTCGCCCTGGCGTTTTATGGCCTAAGATAGCTTGGGCGCGTGGTCGTCCGCCGCGACAGCGGGGAGAGAGGCGTGTGTGAGCCTCTCCCTTGCAGGAGGTCCCGTGCCCCCGGCCGAGGCCGCCGCATCTCGGTGAGGCACGCCGTGCGTGGTGGATGACCCGCCGCCCCTTGGCCGCGGGCCCATCGAGCCGCGGTCGCCAAGGTCCGCTCCCCCAAAACACGTGGATCGCCTTGCGCTCGGGAGCAGATGCAAGCTGGACACGCCAAATGCCGGAAAGTGTATTCAAATCTAAGGGTTCTAGTGTTGCCTCAGCGATGTGCTAAGGTGTACCCCGGACTCGGGGTGGCCTCGCAGCTGTCGTGCGCGATGGGTGCGCGGGTGCCGACGTTTGCGCAGGGATATTGGCTAACACAGGGCTTTCCGGAACGCCTCACGTCCGAACCCCTTGCCGGGTGTCCCGCAGGGGGAGTGCGGGCGGGGAACGAACGGATTGAACGGGGGTCCATGGCGGACGTGCCACGAGTGACGTCTGAGCCGGGCAGGGTTGCGCAGGACTCGCCGCTTCAGACGTGGGTGCGCTGGCTGGCGTTCCGGCTGGTCGAGCTCGACCGCTATCCCAAGCGCGCGATTCTCGCCGCCAACGATTTTGCGCTGTTTAACTTCGCGCTGTGGCTGGCGATGTCGCTGCGGCTGGGCGAATGGTTCTTGCCCCCCACGCCCACCGTGTTTGTGGTGCTGACGGCGGCGCCCATCATCGGGGTCGCGACCTGCTTTCAATTGGGCGTCTACCGCATGGTGACGCGCTTCATTGGTACGCGTGGCTTCACTTTGGCGGCAGCAGCCGTCGGACTGTCGGCCCTGTACTGGAGCCTCATGCTCTACCTGTCGGGAATTAACAGCGTCCCGCGCTCGGTGATGATCCTTTACCCGGTGTTGGCCACCGTCCTGATGTGGTTGAGCCGCCAGGCCGCCACCGCGCTGTTGCGGCGCGGCGGGGTCGAAATTCCCGCCCGCCTTCCCGGCCAGGAACGCGCCGTGTTGATCTATGGCGCCGGCACCACCGGCGTGCAGTTGCTGGAAGCGCTCCGAACCACCGGCGGCTATCGACCGGTTGGGTTTATTGACCCACGGCGCACCTTGGCACGGCAATACGTTGCAGGTCTTAGGGTATCGCCACCCGAGCGCATGGCCGGGATCATTCGCCAGCACGTCGTGGACGAGGTCCTGCTGGCGATGCCCAAGGCGCAGCGCCGCGAGCGGCGTGAGGCCCTGCAGCAGCTCGAGCCTCTCAAGGTGCTGGTGCGCACCTTGCCAGCGATCGAGGATCTCGCCGCCGGGCGCGTTGCCGTTAGCGATTTGCGCCCCGTGGAGGCCGACGATTTGCTCGGCCGCGATCCCGTGCGCCCCGATCCCGCCGTGCTGTCCCGCACCATCGCCGGCAAGTCGGTGATGGTCACCGGCGCCGGCGGCTCGATCGGCTCGGAGCTCGTGCGGCAAATCATTGCCTTGCGGCCGCAGCGGCTGGTGCTGCTGGAAAGCGGCGAAAGCCAGCTCTACCAGATCGACCTCCAAGCCGAGGCGCTGCGGCAAAGCGCCATTGCCGATCCCGAGCTGCGACCAACCATCGTCTCGGTGCTGGGATCGGTGCTTGATGCGCCCCTGCTGCGCCGGGTGCTCGCCGAGAACGAGGTCGCCACCATCTTTCATGCCGCCGCCTTCAAGCACGTGCCGCTGGTGGAACACAACCCGGTGGCGGGCCTGCGCAATAATACCTTCGGGACCGCCACCCTGGCCGATGCCGCCGCCGCCTGCGGCGTGGAGCGGTTCGTGCTGGTCTCAACCGACAAGGCAGTGCGACCAACCAGCGTGATGGGCGCCAGCAAGCGGCTGGCGGAAATGGTTCTGCAGGCGCGGGCCGCCGAGGGCCGCCCGCGCACGGTTTTCACCATGGTGCGCTTCGGCAATGTGCTCGATAGCTCGGGGTCGGTGGTGCAGCGGTTTCGGCGGCAGGTGGAGGCCGGCGGACCGGTGACGGTGACGCACCCCGGCATGATTCGCTATTTCATGTCGATCCCTGAGGCCGCGGCGCTCGTCATTCAGGCCGGCGCCATGGCCTCCGGTGGAGACGTGTTCGTGCTCGACATGGGCGAACCGGTGAAGATCGATGACCTCGCGCGCTGCATGATCCGCTTGATGGGGCGGGAGGTGTGTGATGCGGCCAATCCCGATGGCGACATCGCGATCGAGTACGTTGGGCCGCGCGATGGCGAAAAGCTATACGAGGAGTTGCTGATTGGCGGCAACGTCGTCCCAACCGAGCATCCGCGCATCATGCGCAGCCTGGAGCCGTTCGTGCCCAAGGCCAAACTCGAGCTGATGCTCGCCGAGTTGAGCGCGGCTATGGCGCAGGAGTCGCCGGCGGCCGTGAAGGCGACCTTGTCGCGCGTGTTGGATGACTATCAGCCCACTGCCCACGACGGGGCAGCAAGCGAACCCAGTGACGGTGCGATCGCGGCCTAACGGGGCTCTCCTGATGGCGCGCTTGCGGGGCAGGCGTGATGCCGTCCGCTCGGCGACGACCCACGATGCCCGCAGGGCCTAAGCAAACAGGAAGCGTCTCGAGCGGGCCCGAGCCCGCTTGCGCGGCCATGGGCTAAGTCTGGTTTGTGACCCGCACCCGGTCGCCGCGGCCTGCTCCCATGACGGCCTGCCAAATCAGCACCAGGTCGTGACGCAACGACATATCTTCGACGTAGCGTGCATCACTTGCCGCCAGGCGTTCCGGATCGGACATGTCGATGCCCGCGATTTGCGACACCCCGGTGATACCGGGCATCAGTCCGGCGAGCCCCAGCCGGCGCCGCGCCATTACCAGCTCTACTTGGGTCGGCAAGCAGGGGCGGGGTCCAACGAAGCTCATCTCACCTCTCAAAACATTCCAAAGCTGCGGCAGTTCGTCGAGCTTCAGCCGCCGCAGGTGCCGTCCGATCGGTGTCACGGCGGAAGCCGTCATTTGATGGGTGGGCAGCTCGGCAGTTTCGGTGCGCATGGTACGCAGCTTATAGCAGGTAAATTCGCGCTCGTTCTTGCCAACCCGCGTCTGGCGAAAGATCGCCGGTCCGTTCGATGAGAGGCGGATCAAAAGCGCGCACGCGGCGACA
>DATFXD010000326.1:0-8783 GCA_035258605.1 Hyphomicrobiaceae bacterium
TGATCCAAGCCACAGCCGCTGCCTCGGCATGACCGAATGGAGCGAGCTGATCGAGGAGGCAGGCCTCCGCGTCGTGCACAAGGAGCGCGCCGCCAAGGAAATGCAGTTCGAGGCGTGGGCGACGCGCATGGGGTCAAGCCCAGAAACCATCGAGCGCCTGCGCCGCATCCTGCTCGAGGCCTCGCCGGCGCTGAAAGCCTTTCTCAAGCCGCGCACGGTCGAGGGCGGCCTGTGCTTCACCCTGGACGAAGCCATCATCATCGCGCGCAAGCCGGGCTGACACCGCCGCCGGCTACCAGCGCGAGCGTTCGCCATCTCACGATCGAGATATGAATTCGGCCCGCAACCTTCTCCGCCCGGGACCAGGCGCTTGCGACAAGGACGCCCACCCTCAAGCGGGCGGGCGCCCGGGTGGCGAGGAGATCACTCCGTCAGCCTGCGTCGCATCTCCATAATGCCGCGATTGAGCTCGGCGCCGACGATGATGACAATGCCCGACACCTGAAAGAACACCAGCGCGCTCATGATCTGCGTCAGGCCGGCGTAAAAGCGGGAATAATCGCTGATGCTGAGCCAGGAGCCGAACAGCCGCGCCGCGGCGATCCACAACAAGAGCGTGAGCAGCACGCCGGGCAGGACGTCGCCGAGGCTGCGCCGGCCGGCGGCCAGCCACAGGTGATAGGCCAGGAGCTGGCCACCGATGGCCGTGACGACGATGGTGTAGCGGCCGAACAGGGCGGTCCAGCCCTGGTCGGTGAGCCACAATAGCCAGCTTGGTTTGAGGCTCGCCGCCATTTGCGGCCCGACCACCACCCCCCAGGTCAGGGCCAGCATCCCGATCGCGCTCAAGCTCACGAACAAGGCGCTCTGCGCCAGACACCGCAGGTAGGAGCGCCGTTCCTTGACGCGGTAGGCGATATTGAGGGCGGCACGCAGGCTTTCGACGGCGCTGGTGGCGAAGAACAGGGCGGAGAGCGCGCCGACCGTCAGCAGGCCGAAGCGGCTCTGTCCCATGACGCGCATGACTTCCGGGGCGATGGCCTGGACCACCGGCGCCGGCGCCAGCTGGAACAGCTGCTGCACGGCGGCTTCGGCCAGCGCCTCACCCCCGAAATAGCCGGCAAGCGCCCCGAGAAAGATGCAAAACGGAAACAGCGACAGCACAAACGAGTAGGCGACGGCGCCGGCCATCGAAAAGCCGCTGTCGGCAAACGTCTCGTGGACTGCAATGGCGACGGGTTTCAACTGGCGCACTAACATGCCCTACTCCGGGAAATTCGAAGATGAAACGTCACAAGCGCAACCGTGCGCTCGAACGGGTGCCGGCCGTTCGGTGGCGGAGCCTAGGCGCTGGCGAGCGCGCCGTCGAGCCATGCCGCCGGCGCACGGCGACAGGGATAGTAGCGTGCGCAAAATGGACTTAGACTTTCTGTTCGCCACCGGACCCCAAACCGCGGGCTGGCTCGCGCCATCGCGCCGAGGGGGAAGGCAACGGCCAGTGCGTCAAGGGGAGTGCGTCAAGGGGGGACCTGGCGTGACATCGATCGACGAGACCAACAAGCTCCTGGCGCTTGAGCGCGCCCGGGCCCGCCTCGAGGCGGCGCTGGCGACCGACGCAGACTGGCAGGCCCTGGCGGGCTCAGGCCCGGCCGGTGCTGCAACACTCGAGACCCGCCTGCTGTCGAACCCGCTTTTCCGGGCCTGGAAGACTGTCAGCGCCGCGATCGCGGCGCAGCAGGCGAACGGGTCGGCGAACGGTGTCGGTGGGGACGCACCACCATCGTCCAAGCTTGGGACCGCGACCGAGCCCGAGGCGACGGTGTCGTTCGTTGAACGGCGGGCGGCCCCGCCGCGCGCGACCGCCGCGGCGGCATCCGAGCCCGCAGCGCAGGTGGCCGCCACCCTGGCCGCGGAAGGGCCGGACGGCGAGGAGGTCGACGCCGAGGAGGCCGAGGTGTCGGTTGTCCGCATCGAGGAGCACCGTCACGCCGGCGCGGTGGCGCGGCTGCGCCGCGCGCTCCATGGCGAGCCGCAACGCGGCTGACCTGACGGCGCGCCGATGCCGGCGCGGCAACGGCTTGCGCCGACCGGCGAGCCGGCTATGGTGCCGGCGCCATCTGCTCGCGCCACCTAAGCTCGCGCCACCATAAGAAAGACAACACTGCCGTGACCGCAGAACGTGAGACGGGTTCGAGGCCTGACGGCGGCCGCTTTGCGGCCGCCACCGATGCGGTGGCGGCAGCCGACCGGCTGCTGCATCTGGCCAGGGCGAGCGTTAGGGCCGCCGCTGGCGGCGAAGCGGCGCAGTCCGCCCATCACGGCCTCGCCTGGCTCGCCACCTACGTCGAAGCGCTGCGCCAGATGCTGGGCTGGGCGCAACGCCTCGACGCCGCCGGCCGTTGTGGCGAGATCGAAGACCTGCTGTTGGCATGCGCCTTTGCCGAGTATCTGGCACAGATCGCGGGCGGCATCCCGATGAGCCAGAACGAAACCGTCCGGCTTGCCGAGCTTGGCGTGGCGCGCGACCAGCGGCGCCGATTCGAGGATGCGGTCGCGGCGCTTATCGAGGGCGGCGGCGCCGTGCCGAAGGCACGCCTGGCAGCGCTGATCGCCCAACAGCCCGACGCCACCACCTTCGGCGATACCGGCCTCGACGACACCTTGCAGGCGATGCGCACGCAAATGCGCCGCTTTGCCGAAGCGGAAGTGCTGCCCCATGCCCACGCCTGGCACCTCGAGAACGCCTACATTCCCGCCGAGATCCTGCGCAAGCTCGGCGAACTGGGTGTGTTTGCGCTGACCTTGCCCGAGGCGTTTGGCGGCCTCGGCCTCGGCAAGGAGGCGATGTGCGTGGTGTCGGAGGAGCTGTCGCGGGGCTATATCGGGGTTGGCTCGCTCGGCACCCGCTCGGAGATCGCCGCCGAGCTTATTGTCGGCGCCGGTACCGAGCAGCAAAAGCAAAAATACCTGCCCAAAATCGCCTCCGGCGAGCTGCTGCCGACGGCGGTGTTCACCGAGCCCGACACCGGCTCCGACCTGGCCTCGCTCAAGACCCGCGCACACCGCGACGGCGACGTCTACAAGGTGACCGGCCAAAAGACCTGGATCACGCATCCGGTGCGCGCCGACCTGATGACGTTGTTGGTGCGCACCGATGCCAACGCCCCGGGCTACCGGGGCCTTTCCATGCTGCTCGCGGAAAAGCCACGCGGCGATGACGGCGACCCGTTCCCGGTCAATGGCATGTCGGGCAGCGAGATCGAGGTGCTCGGCTATCGCGGCATGAAGGAATTCGAGATCGCCTTCGATGGCTTCGAGGTGCCGGCGGCACAGCTGCTCGGCGGCGTCGAGGGCCAAGGCTTCAAGCAGCTGATGACGACCTTCGAGGCCGCGCGTATCCAGACCGCTGCCCGCGCCATCGGCGTCGCCCAGTCGGCGATGGACCTGGCGCTCAACTATGCGCTGCAACGCCAGCAGTTCGGCAAAGCGATCTACGCCTTCCCGCGGGTCGCCAACAAGATCGTGATGATGGCCGTCGAGACCATGATCGCGCGCCAGCTCACCTACCACGCCGCGCGCGAGAAGGATGGCGGGCGTCGCTGCGATCTCGAAGCCGGCATGGCAAAGCTGCTCGCGGCCCGGATCGCTTGGGCCAATGCCGACAACACGGTGCAGATCCACGGCGGCAACGGCTTTGCGCTGGAATATCCCGCGAGCCGATTACTGTGCGATGCGCGCATCCTCAATATTTTCGAGGGCGCAGCCGAGATCCAGGCGCAGGTGATTGCCCGCCGCCTGATCGAAGGCGCCAACTAGCCGCGGCTCGCCCGCAACCTCGGCGGGGCCGTACCGGCACGCGCGCGATCAGCTTTCCTGGCGCTGCGGACGCGACAGCAGCGCCTCGATCGCCGCATCGACGCCGATGCGGCCATCGACGATGGCGTTGACGGCAGCGGAGATCGGCATTTCGACGCCCTGCTCGGCCGCCAGACGGACAATGGCCTCGGCAGTATAGACCCCCTCCGCCACCGAGCGGCGGTTGCCCAATACGTCGCCCAGCACCTGCCCCTGGCCCAGCGCGCGGCCGAGGCTCATATTGCGCGACTGCGGGCTGCCACAGGTCAACAATAGATCGCCAAGCCCGGAGAGGCCCATCAGCGTTTCCGGCCCGGCACCCAGCGCCTGCCCAAACCGTCGCAGCTCGGCAAATCCGCGCGTCACCAGGGCGGCGTGCGCGCTGGCGCCGAAGCCCTTGCCTTCGACGATGCCGGCAGCAATGGCGAGCACGTTCTTGACGGCGCCGCCAAGCTGCACCCCGATCGGATCGCTGCTCCAGTAGATGCGCAGGTGCCGATAACCAATAGCGGCGGCCAAGCGTTGGCCCAAGCCAGCATCGGCGGTGGCCAGGCTGAGGGCCGCCGGCAGGCCGCGCGCCACATCGACGGCAAAGCTCGGGCCCGACAGCACGGCTTGCCTGGCGCCCGGCAAGGTCTCGCTCAGGACCTCGCCCAACAACTTGGACGTCGTCTGCTCAAGGCCCTTGGCGCAGATCACGATCGGCGTGCCTGCCGGCAGGTGCGGGGCAAGCTGAGCGGCAATGCCGCGCACGTGCTGGGCCGGTGCCACCATCAGCACCGCCTCCTGGCCGGCAACGTCGGCCAGATCCTGGCTGGCACGCAGCCCGGCATCGAGCCGCACGCCGGGCAGGAACAGCGTATTGGCGTGCTCCCGATTGATCTCATCGACGACCTCGGCTTCTCGCGCCCACAGCACCACCGTGCGCCCGGCCTGGCGCAAGGTCTGTCCCAGCGCCGTGCCCCACGCGCCACCGCCGATGATGCCAATCCTGTCGAAGGGCGCGGCCGCCATTGTGCCCGTCCGTTGTCTGTTGGCTGCGTGGCCCTGCTGATAGCACACCCTGCTCGAGCCGACAGCGCCCCGTGGCTGCAAGGCCGCCCGTCGTTGCCGAGCGGCTTGGCCGGGCGCCGGTGACGGCGATGGGCCGCCGGCGACCCCTTAATGTTGAGGGGCCTCCCCTTGCCGAGCGCGACTGCCGGCGCGTCTCAGGGCGAAGGCATCGCCATCATGACGTCTTTTATGACGTGTTCGCCAGGTCTTTATGAGGTCTTTAAGAGGTCTTCATGATGAAGGGGTTACCGCCGCCCTGGCCGTTGTTGATCCACACGCTTTTTGACTGCAGATAGCCATCGATCGCTTCCATGCCGTTCTCGCGGCCGAGGCCCGACGCCTTGTAGCCGCCGAACGGCATGGTGAAACTCACGGCGCGGTAGGTGTTGACCCAGACGGTGCCGGCCCGGATCCGCCGGGCCATGGTGGTGGCGCGCTTGATCGATTGCGTCCACACGCCGGCCCCGAGGCCATAGGCGATGTCGTTGGCGATCGCTACCGCCTCCTCCTCATCCTTGAACTTGATGATCGACAACACCGGGCCGAACACCTCTTCCTGGGCAATGCGCATGGTGTTGTTGACGCCGGTAAAGATCGTGGGCTTGACGAAGTATTTGCCGCCGCCCTCCTCGCTGCCGGCCGGACCGCCGCCCAGCACGCAGCGGGCACCTTCGCCCTTGGCGATGTCGATATAGGAAAGAATCTTCTGGTACTGCGCCGGCGTCGTCACCGGCCCGACCTGGGTGTCGAGCTTGCCGGGATCACCGAGCCGCGCCATCCTGGCCATTGCCACCAGTTTGTCCACGAACTCATCGTGGATAGTTTCCTGCAGCAACAGCCGCGAGCCGGCGATGCAGGTTTGCCCGGTTGCGGCAAAGATGCCGGACACGGCGCCGCTCACCGCATCCTCGAGGATGCAGTCGTCGAACACGATGTTGGGCGACTTGCCACCGAGCTCGAGCGAGACCTTCTTGAAGGATTTGGCGGCGAGCTCGTTGACCCGGGCGCCGGTCACGGTGCCGCCGGTGAAGGCCACCTTGGCGACCTTGGGATGCGTCACCAGCGGCTCACCCACAACCGCGCCATAGCCGGTGACGACATTGATGACACCGGGCGGCAGCTCGGCCGGTTCGATCACGAGCTTCATGAACTCGAGCAGCGAGGCCGAGGTGAACTCCGACGGCTTCAGCACGACGGTGCAGCCTGCCGCCAGCGCCGGGGCCAGCTTCCAGCCCACCAGCATCAGCGGCGAGTTCCACGGCGTGATGAAGGCGCACACGCCGACCGGCTCGCGCAAAATGTAGTTGAAGTGATCGGGACGGTCGACCGGCACCACGGCACCTTGGATCTTGTCGGCGAGCCCGCCGTAGTAATAGAACCATTCGGGCAGGTACTTGGTCTGCGCGTGCATCTCCGACATCAGCTTGCCGTTGTCGCGCACCTCGATCTCGGCCAAATGCTGCGCGTGCTGTTCGATCAGCCCGGCGATCTTGCGCATGACCTTGCCGCGTGCGGTTGCCGACATCGCCGGCCATGGACCCTTGTCAAAGGCGCGCGCGGCCGCCTCGCAGGCGCGATCGACGTCGCGCTTGTCGCATTCGGGAATGGTGGCCCAGGCGTCGCCCGTGTAGGGGTCAAAGCTCTTGAGGGAGTTGCCGGACGCGGCATCGCACCACTGGCCATCGATGAAGGTCTGGTAAGCTTTGAGCGTACTCGGCCGATCTAGCATGGTGGCGTCTCCAGCGAGGGTGCAAGGGCGTCGGGGCTCGGGGGAAAGGCTAGTCGCACGCGGCCGGGCGTTCAAGCGCGCCGCCTTGAACGTTACTGCGGTGTAATGCCATCGCCTCGGTGCCGACACACGCCTCACCTATGGTCGGTTTTGGCCGGCTCGGCTGTTGCTGGCCGCGCTTGCGCTCGACCCCGGCAGGCAACGCCCGGCACGCCCGATGCACCCCACGCCACAGGCCAACACCCAAACCGGAGGAAGCCCCGATCGCCGGTTGCGTCCGTGAACCGACCAAGCGCCACAAGCCACGTGAGTAGCCACGTCCCTAGCCACGTGACGAGATCGGCCAGCTCAGTCTAAATCGCGAGATCGACCCTGGAACCCAAACGACCCCACATGTGATCGCGCGCCGACACCTTGATGGCGCCAGTAGGGAGAAGGTGGCAGCCCATGCCCACGCAGCGATTGATGCTTTGCCTCGTTGCCGCGCTCGCTTTGGCGGCGCCGCTCGCCGGCGCGGCCACCGCGCAGCTTCCGTTCGGCGCACCGGCATTGCCCGAAGCCGGCCTTGAGCGGCAGTGCAGCAAGGACTACGTGACGGCGCTCGAAGCCGAGGCCAGGGTGGTGGAGAAATTGCGCACCGCCGGCCCCGAGTTCGTCGGCCAGATCTGCCAGATCATCGAGCAGGGCAGCGCCCTTGTTGGTGGCGAACTGTCGGAGGGCACGCGCCAGCAGATCAAGACCCTGTTCGGCTTCGATCTCGACTTGCGCTTCATCAAGGCCCAGTGCCGGATCGGGCAAGGCAACCTCGACCGCGAGCTCACGACCAGGCTCGGTTTCCTCAGGTCCGAGATCTACCGCTGCAACGACAGCATTTGACGGACAACGTGCCGCCGCCTTTGCCCCTGCCCACGCCCGCGCGCCGGCGGCCACGGGGGCCCGCGGCGGCCCAGCCGACGAAGACGCTCGACCACCTTGAACGTTCTGGCCTAGTCTGTCGTTGCGCTACCGATGAGGAGAGGCGTCATGGCACGCGACATGGCGGCGATCATTTTTGCCCTAGCTGTTGCGATCGGTGTTTGGTCGCCCCGCGCGCTGGCGGAAGATGACCAGGTCGATCTGTTGCTGGTTTTGGCCGTCGACATCTCGCGCAGCGTCGATGAGAAGAAGTTTCGCCTGCAGCGCGACGGTTACGCCACCGCCATCGTCGATCCGCGCGTGGTCAGCGCCATGCAGGCCGGTGGCTTCGGGCGCATCGCCATCTGCTACATGGAATGGGCGAGCGATCAGGATCAGCGGGTGGTCGTCGAATGGACGCCCATCGGCAGCGCCGGCGAAGCCCAGGGCGTCGCCCAGCGCATCCGCGATGCGCCGCGCTCGTTCATGGGTCGCACCGCCATTGGCGCGGCCATCGACTACAGCATGAACCTGTTGTCGCGCAGCCCGTTCGGAGCACCACGCCAGATCATCGATGTTTCCGGCGACGGCACCAACAATGCAGGGCGCGACGTAACCTTGGCGCGCGATGCGGCCATCGAACGCGGGGTCATCATCAATGGCCTGGTGATCCTGAGCGAGATCCCACTGCCCACCAATCCCATGCACACGCACCCGCCGGGCGGGCTCACGGCCTACTATGAGAACAACGTTATCGGCGGGCCCGGCGCCTTCGTCCTGGAAGCGCAGAACTTCGAATCGTTCGGGCAGCTGCTGATCCAAAAACTGATCAAGGAAATTGCCGGGTTGCAGGCATCGCCGCCGGGCTGAGGCGGCGCGCGTGCACCCCGGCCAGCCCCACACAACGGCTCCTCAGGAGAAGATCAAGGTGGCCAGCCAGCGGCCGCCGGCGAAGGCGCAAGCGGCGACGAGGCAGCCCGTCGAAAAGCTATAAAGGCCATTGACCAGCAGCAGTTCGGCGCTGCCGCCCTCGGCGTAGCGCGGATGCACCTTGTCGGGATCGGTGACGGCGAGAACCGCCAGCGCCGAGGCGGCGACCAGCCAGAACCACCACGGGGCGTTGGCCAAGCCGGCGGCAGCGGTGGCAAGGATGGCAAGGTGAGCAAGCATTGTGGATCTCCCGCGATATCAACAATGACGCCGCCTCTCGCGTGAGTCGGGCGCCGAGGTAAAGCGGCGAACTTGCAACTGG
>DATFXD010000327.1:0-7436 GCA_035258605.1 Hyphomicrobiaceae bacterium
GTTGCCATTCTCGGGGTGATCGCGCTCGCCGGCATCATCATGCGCAACAGCGTGATCCTGGTGGATCAGATCGAACAGGATCTGGCGGCTGGCCACGACGGTTTTGCCGCCGTCGTGGACGCGACCGTGCGCCGCTTCCGCCCCATCACCTTGACCGCCGCGGCGGCAGTGCTGGCGCTCGTTCCCCTGGCGGGCGAAGTGTTCTGGGCACCGATGGCGCTGGCGATGATGGGCGGGTTGATCGCGGCCACCATCCTGACCTTGACCTTTTTGCCGGCGCTCTATGCCCTGGCCTTCAAAATTGAGGTGCCGACGCGGCGCGAGGCCACGCCGACGCTCGACAGCAACCGGCAGCAGGCCTTGAAACACGCCTTGCCAGCGGCGGCGTGAACGGTCTCGGCTTGTCGCCGGCCTGGCCGGACCCGCCGTGCGCTTGCGGCTCAGCCAGCGCCGGCGGGGGGCAGGCTGTGCCGAGGCGCAAGCCCTTGCCGGGCCTTGGAGTTTTGCGCCTTCCCCCGGGCCGTGCTCAGTTCGCACTCTGCCAGGCCACTTTTCGGCGGCAAACTTGAAGCATGAGCACCTCCTCGATTATTGCCCACGCCTTGCAACTGGCCGAGCGCATCGACCTTAAGGGCTTGGAGCGTCCCGACCAATTCTCCAGCAATCCGCTTGCCTTCAAAGTGGCGAGCGGCGGCACTGTGGTCTTGTTTCGCTTCGGCGCCGCCGTCTTCATCGGCATGAACCCCCTCGAAGAGGACGGCATCGTCAAGGGGCTCGACGGGCGCCTGATCGATCCGTTGGTCGAGCGCGAAACCGAGACCGCCCATATTCTGCTCAAGGCCGATGGCGAGGATCAGCCGCTCCCCAACGGCGCCATCTGTCTCAAGAACGACGCCCCGGAGCGCCTGCTGTTGCTGGCTGAGGCGTTGGCGATGAGCGTGGCTTTTGCCTATGACGAACGGCGCATTACCCAGGCCTTCGATCAAGTTGTGCCAATTGCCTCGAGCCTCAAACAGCGAAAGCTGCTGCGCGGCAGTCAGGGCAACCTGGTTGAGCAGATCGGCGAGGCCTTATTGATCCAACAGCGTCTGGCCGGGCGGGTCGAGTTGGCCGATCGCCCGGATGTGCTGTGGGATCATCCCGACCTTGAGCGCCTGTGGGTGAAACTCACCGATGAATATGACCTGGGACCCCGTGCGCGGGCGGTCGGTCAAAAGCTGGAGGTGATCCGCGAGACCGCCGATACCATGGCCGATCTGCTCTCGACCCGAACCAGTCACCGCCTCGAGTGGTACATCATCGGGCTGATTTGCCTTGAGCTCCTGCTCGGGCTCTTCAATCGGGTGTTTAAATGAGCCCAAGCGTCGGGCGCGGATGCCAGCGCCGAGGTAACGCGCATCGCGGCCCTGACCCGCAGCGCCCGCCGCCGCGGCGGGTCGCCTGCCTTGGCCACCATCACCACCACCAGGGAGGGTAGACCCATGCTGAGGATCCACAACTTCGCCCGCGGCGCCCGCGGCCAGCGCGTGATGTGGCTGTGTGAGGAAATGGGCCTCCCGTATTGCGTCGAAAACCATACCTTCCCGGTCTCGGCCGCCTATCGCGCCTTGAACCCGCTCGGTACCGTTCCCTTTCTTGAGGATACCGGCGGGGTCGCCTTCAACGAATCCATCGCCATGCTGATCTACATCGTCCAACGCTACGGACCGACGCCGTTGTGGCCGACGAGCGATCCGAGGTTGATGGCACGCTGTCTGCAGGTGACGGTTTTCGGCGAGACCGAATTGGGCATGAACCTCAATGCACTGCTTGCCGCCCACTTCATGGCGCCGCCCACCGCCAAGGGCAACTGGTCGGTCGTCCAGCTGGACCAGCGGGTGAGGCGCGCCCTCGACTACGCGGCGGATCTCGTGGCGCCGGCCCGCTACGCGGTGGGCGAGACCTTGACGCTCGCTGACATCTCGCTCAGTTGCGCCCTCAACATGTGGCAGGGCGGGCTCGGTGGCGAGCTGCCCCAGGACCTTGCCGCCTATCAGGAGACCATGCGGCAGCGTCCGGCCTACCAGCGGGCCAGGGCGCGCTGTGCTGAGGACACCTCGGCGCGTTGAAGGCTGCGAGGCTGCTTTGCGGTCTTGCAGGTGGCGGGATCTGGCGCTCACCCCCGAACCGGGCTTGGGAGCCCGGTCGTGGCGGTCCGCCGCCTCAGCGTGCCTTCACTGCCCAATCCGGAAAGTCGCTAAAAACCCCGTCGCAGCCCAGGCCATAGAACAACTTGTATTCCAAGTTGGGATCGTCCTTGAAATCCGAGACCAGCCGGCGCGGTTCGTTGCGGAACGTCCAGGTGTGAACGACCAGTCCTGCGGCGTGGGCATCCTTGATGAGGCTGCTCGGCGGCAAAAGCACGCGATCGCGCTCGTCGATCTTGCCGTCGCCATTGAGGTCGTCGGGGGCTCCATCGCCGTTGGCGTCGACCAGCCGCGCCGAGACGATATAGCGCTTCCAGGGGCCGATGCCGTCGGCGTAGGTTTTGATCTCGGCCAGGCCCGCCTTGGTGATGAGATCCTTGAAGGTTCGCGGGTCATTGGTTGCGGTAAAATCATAGGGCCGATCGAGCGGCGGCTTCAGGACGATGTTGCCGTCCTTATCGACGTCGTCGGCATCGATCAACTGCACGAGGCGCACGCGCGTCCTGCTGCGCAGGTATTTGAGGCTGCTGGTCTCGAAGCTCTGCACGATGACGGGCGAGGATGGTTCGGTCCAGCCCGCGGCATTGATGAGCTCGAGCAGACGGTCCTCGAGCTTGAGCCCGACATCTTGATGGAAGGTCGGGTGCTTGGTTTCCGGGTAGACACCGATCGGGCGACCCGCTGCGGCCGACTTCTGTTTGGCAAGATCGATTACCTGAGCAAAGGTCGGGATCAAGAATGTGCCGTTCTTGGATTGATCCCGTTCCGCCATCGCCTGCTTGGCCCGCAACTGCCGGATCTCCGCCAGTGTGAAGTCGGTGGCGAACCAATCGGTGACGTCGACGCCGTCAATCTTGCGCGTGAGGCGCCGCGCCGCAAACTCGGGGTGCTCGGCAACATCGGTGGTGCCGCTCAGCATTGGCTCGTGCCGGGCGATGAGGACGCCGTCCTTGGTGGCCACCAGGTCCGGCTCAATGAAGTCGGCGCCCAGGTCGATGGCCAAGCTGTAGGCTTCCAGCGTGTGCTCCGGGAGGTAGCCGCTGGCGCCGCGGTGGGCGATCACCAGGGGGCGTTGTCCGTCGAGCGTCGGGGCCTGCGCCAATGGTGCGGTAGAAGGGATGAGGCCCAACCCCAAGGTGAGGAGCCCGGCACACACCAAGCCGCGCTTGGCGAAAGGTGGCGTCATGCGCTCTGCCAGCATCGAACACCTCATGCAGAAGCCTCACCGTGCCAGGGCTGTGGCACACCGCCATTGCGGTTCGGTGACAATATATTGGCGGTATATTGGCGGCAGTGGGTCATCCCCAGCTTGGTTGGCCAAGGGCCGCGTCCCGCAATGGCGAAGATCGAAAACGACCCGACGTGTCGTGCAGGCAGGCGCTGCCTTACCCCAGCAGCCAGAACAGCATAACGCCGCACACGGCCAATACGCCGAGGACGGCGATCAGGGTCCAAGCAGCGCTTGGTTGGCGTTGGGCCTCGGGAGGAGACATCAACGATTATCCCGCACGGCGGCGACAATCACGCAACGGCGCAGTCGCGACTACCACGCTGTCCCGCTGCTAGCGGTTCGGCGCGACAGGGATGTGAAACGGCCTGCGCGCACCAGACCGCCGTCCAACGCGCGCTTTCACGATTTCTTAGTCGAGGCGTCGCGCAACCTTCATGCCGCGGGATTAGAGTTGCACCTCATGGATCGCTCCCTGATCGCCCTCGGTCTTGTTCTCTTGAGCGTGCCCATCGTGTTTGGGATCAGCCGGGGCCTGTTCGAGGCGATGCTGATGGCGCCGGTGCTCGGTGCCGTCGCTTACTATGTGCTGCTCCGCGACTGGGAATAGCAGCGCCAGCGAAGCGCGACGCCGGGGTTTCGCGCCGTTGTGCTCGATCGGGGCAGGGTCGCGTGAGCGAAGGAGCGCCAACTGCCGCGCCGCGCAGGCACTAGCAACCGTCGCCTATTGGCCGAAGCGGTAGCTGAGACCCACCAGCAGTTGCGGCGACCACAGATAGGTGTTGAGGTGGCCGCCACCTTCCAAATCAGTGGCGAGGTGCGAGTAGCTGAGCTTGCCTTCGGCAAACAGCGACCAGGGGCCCGTCAGCCGATACTCGAAGCCGCCCAGCACCTGGGCGGCGCCGCCCGCCAATTGGTATTCCCAGGTGTCTTGGCCAGGGAAAGCCTTGAGCTTGACTTCCACATGCGGGATCGCGAGCCCGCCGCCGGCCCCGACATAGGGCAACAGCCGGCCGTCCATCAGCGGACTGAAGCGGTACATCAGGTTCAGAATGACGAGATTGTTGCCGTCGGTGAATTCGAGGTGGCGATAGACGGGATCGGTGGCGAAGTTGAGGGGCGCGTAAGCCTTGGTATGGGTGTAGTCGAGGCCGACGCCCCAACCGGCTCCGGCATTGAGCCAATAGGTGGCCTGCGCACCCCAGTAGGGCGGCATCTGGAACGGCCGACCTTCCCAGTCCATGGTGCGCTCGTCTCTGAGCGTGCCCTTGCTGAGGGTGGCGGGGCTGCTGAAATTGCTGTTGGCGCCGCCGTAGACGCCAATCTGCATTTCGGCCATGGCGGCGCTGCTGGTCAAACCGAGCACGCTCGCCGCCGCCGCGAGCCAGCCTCGCCAATGGCCCAAGGTTTTGAACATCAGTGCACGTGTCGTTGATTGCCCACCGTTGGTGTTCTAGCCGGCTTCGGCCAACGTTCTGTGACAGTTCGGCGATGGTGAAGGGCCGTGGTATTTGCGCCACGCGCGGCCGGCGCCTACTCGGCGGCGGAGCGGGGCGCCACATCGGCGCGCAGACGTGGCGCGGCGGGTGCGAAGCTGTCGGCGCGGGCCATGCTCCAGGCGGCGCGGAAACGAGGGTGGTCGGTGCCCGCCAGCAGTTCGCCGGGCTCCAACAGGCGGTAAAGGTCGGCGAAGGTGACCACGCGGTCGGCCGCCGCCCGGCGCATAAAATGTTGCGGTCGCAGTTGGTTAGGGTGATCGAGGCCGGCCGCGCCGATCAGCTCGCCCAGAGCCTTGACCGTCTCGCGATGGAAATTGGCAACCCGCACCGACTTGTCGGTCACCACCACCGCGCGCTGCCGCAGCGGCTCCTGGCTTGTGACCCCGGTGGGGCAATGGCCGGTGTGACATTGCTGGGCCTGAATGCACCCGACCGCGAACATGAAGCCACGCGCGGCATTGCACCAGTCCGCCCCCAGCGCCATCACGCGCGCCATATCGAAGCCAGAGGTGATCTTGCCCGAGGCGCCGATCCTGACGCGATCGCGCAAATTGGCCCCGACCAGCGCCGAATGCACAAAGGTCAGGCCGTCGCGCAACGGCATGCCGAGGTGATCCATGAACTCAAGTGGCGCGGCCCCGGTGCCGCCTTCGGTGCCGTCGACGACGATGAAGTCGGGAGTAATGTTGGTTTCCAGCATCGCCTTGACGAGCGCCAGAACCTCCCAGGGATGGCCAACGCAGAGCTTGAAGCCGGCGGGCTTGCCGCCGGCCAGCCGTCGCATCTCGGCGATGAAATTCAGCATTTCGATCGGCGTCGTGAACGCCGAATGCGCGGCAGGAGAGATGCAGTCCTCACCCCTGGCCACCCCACGAATCTCTGAGATCTCCCGCGTCACCTTGGCCGCCGGCAAGACGCCGCCGTGCCCCGGTTTGGCTCCCTGGCTCAATTTGAGCTCGACCATCTTGACCTGCGGCGATGCGGCCACCTTGGCGAAGCTGTCCGGCGAAAAACTGCCATCGCGGTTGCGACAGCCGAAATAGCCCGAGCCAATTTCCCAGATGATGTCGCCGCCGTTCTCCCGATGGTAGGGGCTGAGCCCGCCCTCGCCGGTATCATGCGCAAAGCCGCCGATCTTGGCGCCCTTGTTGAGCGCGCGGATGGCGTTGGCGGACAACGAGCCAAAGCTCATCGCCGAAATGTTGAAGACCGAGGCCGAATAGGGTTGGGTGCAGTCCGATCCGCCAATCACAATGCGAAAATCCTGGGCGGCGGGCCGCGGCGCCATTGAGTGGTGCATCCACTCGTACTGGTTGCCGTAGACGTCGTATTGCGTGCCGAACGGGCGCTTGTCGAGCACGCCCTTGGCGCGCTGGTAGACGATGGCGCGTTTGTCGCGCGGAAACGGCAAGCCATCCTTGTCATCCTCGAAAAAATACTGCCGCATCTCGGGCCGGATTTTTTCGAAGATGAACCGCAGGTGCGCGATGATCGGATAGTTGCGCAAGATGGCGTGTCGGGACTGCGTCAGGTCGCGCACCCCGACCACGGCCAGCGCCGCAAACAGCCCAAAGCCGAGCAGGGGGCCCACCTGGCCCGGTTCGGTCCAGGCCCACAACGCAAAGCCCGCGGCGCCGAGGACGGCAACGATGAGCGCGAGGTAGCGCATGTAAAACGTGGTGGGCAGAAGGCGCATGGGTCACCGCCATGCTTCGGCGCAAGCAAGGTCGATACCCCCGCCCGGGCCGAAGACCTCGGAATATCTAGAGCAGCTGCACGAACAGATAGTAGAGCAACCCCGACAACATGATCGCCATCGGCAGGGTGAGCACCCAGGCCATCAGCAGATTGCGCACGGTTGCCAGCTGCAGTCCCGACCGGTTGGCGGCCATGGTGCCGGCAACACCCGACGATAGCACGTGCGTGGTCGACACCGGCAGCCCCAGTACATCGGCAGCGCCGATAGTGCCGGCAGCTACCATTTCGGCGGCCGCGCCCTGCGCGTAGGTCAGGTGCGATTTGCCGATCTTTTCGCCGACGGTGACGACGATCCGCTTCCAACCGATCATGGTGCCGAGCCCAAGCGCAATGGCGACGGCCACCTTGACCCAGAGCGGAATGAAGCGGGTCGCGTCATCGAGCGACTTCTTGTAGCCGTTGAGTTTTCCGGCCTCCTCCTTGCTCAGCTCGTTTTCCTTGTCCTTGAGCACGAAGCGGACGGCCTCCGAGGCTAGATACATGTCGTTGCGGGTGTTGGAGACGAGCTCGCCCGGCAATTTGGCGACCGAGCCGTAGGCATTAACCTGGTTCGATATCTCGCGCACCAGCGCCGCCAGCGAGGGGTAGGTTCCCTCATTGATCTTGCGCGCCGAAATGAAGGCCGAGACCGCCGGGCGCGGGTTACCGTAGACATTGTACCCGGCCGCCTTGCCCTCGATGATCTGGGCCGCTGCCTCCGAGCTGGCTTTGAACTCGGTGACATGGCTCGGGGACGGGGTGCGGTTGAGGGCGTAAGCCATCGGT
>DATFXD010000328.1:0-16811 GCA_035258605.1 Hyphomicrobiaceae bacterium
TGCCGGGTGATTGTTCCCTCGACGTCCATAAAGTCGATGTTGGCGTCATTGTCGGTCCGCACCACCTGAAACGGTCCCCACGCCGTTGGTTGCGGCAGGCCCAAGATCTGGGCGAGGAAGGTCGCGGCCGCGCGCTTATCGCGCGACGCCACGATGGTGTGATTGAATGTGACGGTCATTTGTGAACCTCTGCTGGTCAGACCACATCCGCCATAGATTGGTGGGCACTTGCACCCTTGGCAAGGATGGCCCGCGCCAGCGCACGCGGTTTGCCGAGCGGCCGAGCTGCGGTTGTCGGGGGCCGTCGAACGCGGGGCTCGCCCCGTACCAGGCGCCGACGCCGAGCCACCGCGCGGCGCCTCACCATCTTGGGCGTGGATCGGGCGTGCTGCAGGCGCGGGTAGGCGAGGCGCCGGCACGTTGCCTCGCACCAGCACAATCAATCGCTGTCGGCTCGGTGTGGCCGAGCGGGCCGGCAATGGCGGCGATCACGCCCCAGCAGGCGGCGCCTCCGGTTGTGACCTCGCTGGTGCAAACCGCCGGTCCAGCTTGGCGAGCTGGCTGCCAAATCCCATCGCCGACATCTTGGTAAACTCTTCATCGTGCATCGGCTCCAGGGTGACCACCATGCGCACCTCATCGCCCGCAGGCCAGAATTCCACCCTGATCGTGCTCTCGTAGGGCGTGACCCCGGGCAAAAAATCGATCACGTGGGTGATCGCCAGCCGCAGGTACGGCTTTACCTCGAGGTATCGGCCGTAGGTCGCGTGCGAACCCGGCCGCCCCATCCTCTTCATGGCCTCGATCATCTCGGGGGTGTCGGCGATCATGTCATAGTTGAGCGCACCGCCCGCCCGCGGCTCGATGCGGTGGACCTCGACGCGAAAGCCTTTGGGTCCCCACCACGACTCAAAGCCGGCTTTGGTGGTCCAGAGCTGCCACAGCTCCTCGGCGCGGGCTCGATAGGTGCGCTCGAAGATCGCCTTCGGTCCGGCCGCGGCTGGCGGCTTGCTGGTGCTCATCGTCGCTTCTCCTTGTCGGCTCTTTGGCTATTGCGTTGTTTTTCCAGCGCGACACCAAACCGGTCGAGCCGCGCTTCCCATAGGTTGCGATAACTTGCGAGCCAAACCTCCAATGCACGAAATGGCTCGGGCCGCAGCGAGTAAAGCCGACGCTGGCCATCGGGTCGCATCGCCACGAAACCTGCCTCGGCGAGAATGCGCAGGTGCCGGGAGACGCCGGACTGGTGCACCCCGGCGTGCGCGACAATGTCGTTGACCTGTTTCTCGCCGCTGCGCAGAGCCTCAAGGACAAGGCGGCGGGTCGGGTCGGCCAAGGTCTGGAAGGCATCTATATGTAGCATCGTGTATATGTATATCAGTGCATATAAGATGTCCAGCGATGCCGCACGCCAATGGCCGCGGATCGCGCCGGCCGCGCGGAAGCATGAGTGGTGGGGTTTAGGCGCCCTCGCCAGCTGCGGGGGCAGCAGCGCCTTTGGGCCTAGCGCTTGCGCAGCTTGGGATCCAAGGTATCGCGCAAGGCGTCGCCGAACAGGTTGATGCCCAGCACCGACAACACGATCGCCACCCCCGGAAAGATCGCGATCCACGGCGCGCTGGTGGCAAATTCTTCGGCTCCGCCTTGCAGCATCAGGCCCCAGGCCGGCACCGGCTCCTGCACCCCCAAGCCAAGGTAGGACAGCGACGCCTCCGCCAGGATGGCCTGGCCGACAAACGCCGTCACCATGATCAGGAACGGCGCCATCACGTTGGGCACCATGTGAAACAGGATGATGCGCAGGTGACCGAAGCCCAACGCCCGAGCCGCATCGACGTAGGGAATTTCCCGGATCGCCAGCGCCGATGCGCGCACCACCCGAGCGCAGCGGGGAACCAGCGGAATGGTTATGGCGACGATCACGTTATGCACACCGGTTCCGAAGATCGCCACTACCGCCAGCGCCATGATGATCAGCGGGAAGGCCATCAAGATATCGAAGATGCGTTGCATGACGAGGTCGGTGCGCCCGCCGAAGTAGGCGCTGCCAACGCCCAGCACCAGGCCGCACGTGCCGCCCACCAACGCCGACGACAAGCCGACGATCATGGCGGTGCGCGCGCCGTACACGATGCGCGACAACAAATCTCGGCCAAACTGGTCGGTTCCCAGCAGATGGCTCCAGCTCGGCGCCTCCATCATCGCCCCGAAGTCATTGGCGGTTGGGCTATAGGGGGCGATCAGTTCGGCGAAGGTGCCGGTGGTGGCCATTGCCAACACCAACACGATGCCGAGCGCACCGAGCGGCTCGTGGATCAGAAAAGCCAGCCACCGGCGCAATCGCGACCGAGGCAGCGGTGCCAATTCCTCCGCAACTATCGTATGCGCAGTGGTGCTCACCATGGCGGGGCCTTAGCTCATGCGTAACGGATGCGTGGGTCGAGCCAGGCATAGAGCAGGTCGACCAATAGATTGCTGATGACAAAGATGATCACGGTCAGCATCACCAGCGCCTGCGTCAGCGTGTAGTCCTGGTTCTGCACCGCCTGTACGAACAAGCGCCCGACGCCGTTGAGGTTGAAGACCTGCTCGGTCACCACCAGTCCGCCGATCAGGAAGGCGAACTCGATGCCGATCAGCGTTACCACCGGCAGCAATGCGTTCTTCAGGGCGTGACGGTTGATGATCAGCTTGTTGATCAAGCCCTTGGCTCGGGCAGTGCGGATATAATCTTCCTGCATGACCTCGAGCATCGCCGACCGCGTCATGCGCATGCTGACCGCCGCGTAGCGGTATCCGACCGTGACCGCCGGCAACAACGCCATGCTCAGATTGTGGATCGGATCCTGCCAGATTGGCACGTATTCGATCGGCGGCATCCACGGTGTACCGAATACCGCGCTGGTGACATTGAGCACGATCAACAGCGACACCAGGCCCAGCCAGAACGACGGTGTCGCGGTGCCGCCAACCGCGAACAAGCGCACCACCAAATCGATCCAGGTATTTTGTTTGACCGCCGATACTGCGCCGAGTGGGATGGCGATGGCGATGGCGATCACCGTGGCCAGGATGGCGATCTCGAGCGAGATCGGCAGCCTGGCCCAGATTTCGGTGGTTACCGGGTTGCCCGACCACATCGAGGTGCCGAAATCGAACCGCATGATGCCCCACACGAAATCGATAAACTGCACCACCAGCGGCCGGTCCATGCCGAGCTCGGCGTGACACAGCGCGATCGCCTTGGGGTCGAAGGTGCCGCCGCTCGATCCCAGCCGCACGACGCAGACGTCGCCGGGAATGAGGCGCATCAGCACGAACACCAAGGCGGCGGCTCCGATCAGGGTCGGGATCACCAACAGCACGCGCTTGATGATGTATCGGTACATTATTTATCCAGCCAGATGTTCGCCAAATCCTGATTGAGGTAGTGGCTGGGTGAAATCTTCCAGCCCTTGACGTAGGAGCGCATCGGCACGATCCGGTACCAATAGGTCACCATCAGCTGGTGTGCCTGCTGGTTGATGCGCGTCTCGAATTTGCGCATCAGGATGCGCGCCTTATCGACGTCGGTCTCCCTCAGCATCCGGTCATGGATTTCGACCATCTCCGGATCGGAGAAGAAACCGTAGTTTTCCCGCTGCACGTCATGCGGCAGCCAGCGGCCGACGTCGGCAATCGGATTGACGACGTTCTGGCAGTTGGCCTCCAGCGCCACCGTAAAGTCGCCGCTGCGCATGGCGTCGAGCCAGGGGCCGGTCGGAACCACCTTCTGTGACACCTTCAGGCCGACCTTGCTCCATTCGTCGACCAGCCAGGTGCCGACGATCTTGTAGGGCTGGTCGACGTTGCGGTTGAGGAGCTCAAATTCCAGATGTTCCTGGCCCGCCTCGCGCAAAAGCCGTCGGGCCTCGGCGCGCGCTGCCTCGATGTCGGGTCCGTAGCCGATCAGCTTTTGCAGCTCTTCCTTGGTCGCCGCCAACGGTGACCCCGGGAAGACGATGCCGCCGACGGTTTTGATGATGGCGATCTTCGACAGCGCCTGTGCGCCCTTCCATTGGTCGATGGCAAGAAACAGCGCCTGGCGCACGCGCACGTCGTCAAACGGCTTCTTCTGGTGGTTGGGAGTGACCACGTTGCCGCAGTTCCAATCGCTTTCCTGCACCGTAATTTTATCGTGGAGCTCCCTGACGAGCTGGTCACGTGCCGACGGCGGCAGCGAGCGAAATTCAAGCGCGGCGCGATCCGCCCTGATCGCATCCGTGCGCACCGACTGCTTGGGGGCAAAGATCGCCACGAAGCCGTCGAGGTAGGGTTGGCCGGGGTGATAGTAGTCGGGGTTGCGTTCACCCTTGATCGACTGACCGACCTGATATTCGGTCAGCTTGAACGGTCCCGAGCCCATGATGTTCTTCTCATACCAGTGCATGTCCTGGTCGAGTTTCTTCTTGGAATAGATGTAGGCGTAGGGATCGGCCAGCGCCGGCACAAAGGTCAGCGTGGCAAATTTCAGCTTGAACACCACGGTTTCGTCGTCCGGCGCGGTGATGCTGTCGACCATCACGAAATTGCTTTCGCGGGCGCTGGCGACGCCGGGCTGGGGATGCACGATCTTGTTCCAGCTGGCGGCGACATCCTGCGCCGTGAGGGGGGAGCCATCGTGGAATTTGACCCCCTTGCGGATCTTGAAGCGGTAGGTGAGCCCGTTGTCCGTCGGTTGCGGCATTTCCGTGCACAGGTCGCACTGAAAGTCGGTTGTTGAGGACGGGTTGTCGGGGTTGACGCGAATGAGAACGCTGTAGAATGGCGCCGTCGCATGCAGGACCGCGAAAGTTGTTTCGCGGTGCCCATCGAGGCTTGGTCCACCGTCGGCCGGGATCATGTAGGTGAGGATGCCGCCGCGCTTGGGTGCTCCCGCCAAGGCGGCATTGGCGCCGAACATCAGGACTGCGCCCAGCATCAACATCAGGCCGAGGGATAGGCACCTGCCGTCGCGATTGTGAGCCATTCTTGCCGTTCCTCCGCGTATGCTGGCTTTTGGTTGTGGCCTCGCTGTCTTTCGTGTTCCGCAAAGGGACGCGCGTCTGCCGCCGCCGGGCGGCGAGACATTGCAGTAAACGCTGACTGGGATCGATGCGCGGGCGGAGTTCGGCCGACGCTAGGCGTCGGACCTTGCCGGCCGGCGTCGGGCTAGCCCAGCCGGCCGTGTGTGAAGCGCAAACAGCAGGACGAGCCCAGGTCGGGCATCCTCCTCATGGCGTCTCCCTTCATCGGTGAATGCCGATCGTCCCCGACGCTCGGGCGCCGGGGCGGCATTTCGTTCACGAACGGACAGTCGCTTTTGTTGTTGCGCAGAAGACCCCAATTCGGGGACCTCCACCATTGGAAGATAGTCTAGGAGTTTGACGAGGGCCAGGGTCTCAATTCGCTGGTTGGTTTTTGTCGCGCTGACGCGCGCGCCCCACGTGGCATGGGCGCGTCGGCGTCGAGGCATGACCGGCTGTCTCCTTATGAAACCGGGGGGACCGCCGTGGCTTGAGCGGTATCGACACCGCTTAAGGTTTCGCTGGCAGGTCTTTGCGGGGGATTGGCGCTGGGCGTGGCAACCGCTTCGCCGCGGTTGCGGCTGGCACGGAGACCGTCGCCGAAGAGGCATTGAGCGCGAGGGTTAGCCGACGCCTCGTCTGGCTCACTGGCTGGGTCGGCGCTGCTCGCGAGCGGCAGGGGCCGATGCCGTTGCTCGGGCATGGGATGTTCATGGGGAAATCAATTTTGCACCGCAACGGACCGGCCCTCCTCGACCGGTCCGTTGCGGGCCCGTGCCACCTCAATAGCGATGATAGCGGCCATAATGATGATGGCGATGCCCACCAAAGCGCAGGCTTATGCCCGGGCCGTAGCTATAACCATCGTCGACCCACCGGCAATGGCGGTAGCCATGACGCCACCAGCACCGGCGATAGCCGACCTGTTCGGCGACTGGCGCATTTTGTCCAGCTTCCAGCCCCTTGAGGCCGCTGGCCGGCGCCGCCATGCCCGGCGTGGCGAACATCCCCAACGCCAACACCACGGTCGTGAATGAGAGTGATTTCAACATTGCCCGAATACTCCTTTCTCAGTTCGGCGTGATCTCAGTGTCCCAACCAACGTGCAAGCAGAGCTGTCGTTCCGCCTGCGAGCGCGCCAAGGATTGAGGGCAACAGCGTGGCCGCGCAGCCGCACTAATGCGCAGCGATCGCAGCAACCGGCGCTATCTTGTCGTTATTGTTGCACTTTCGATGCACGCTGCCGGTGCTGGCAACGGCTTGGTACCGCGCCATCCTCGGTGGCATCACGACAAAAAAAATTGTGCGACATTTGCGTGAGGAACCAGCGCTGCCCGGTCAGGTTATCGATCCATGAAAGGCAACGCGCCCATGGCTGAGCGACAGCGAACGGAAGGTTCAGCGAACTGGGTGCTGGTGTTGGTTGTTGCTACAGCGATTGTCGCGCTTTACGGCCCCCTGGTGTGGGAACTTGCGCACGGTTGAGGGATCGCGGCCCCACGACGAGGGTTGCGGGCTGGCAATGACGGCCTCACCGGCACCGCCGGCTCCCCGTCAAAGGACAGCGCGCCGACGGAGCAATCCAGTCGCGGCGGCGCCATCGCGTGAGCGCTGAACCCGCCTCCAGTCGCAATCGCAATGGGTGCCCCCGATCGTGCTAGGCGGCCAGGCGCTGTCGCAGGTGTGGGGCCAGTTCGCGCGCGAACAGATCGAAGAAATAGCGCTGATCGCGGCCAATCTGCACAAGGATAAGGTGGTCGAAGCCCGCGTCGATAAATTTGCCGATGGCTTCGAGATGGCCTTGCGCCGACGGCCCGCAGCTAATCTTGTCGGCGACCGCCTCCGCGCTGAGGTATTGGCTCGCCGCCGCAAACGCTTTGCTGTCGGGTAATTCGGCCTGGACCGGCCAGCCTGTGAGCGACCAGCGAAAATAATGGTGGGCGGTGTGCCGGGCGTCGTCCTCGCGCGCGCTACAACACATGGCCACCTCGGCGTAGCACGGTCCCGAGCCGCCCGCCGCGCGGAAGGCCTTGATCAAATCCGACCGGGGCTCGGTGGCCAGCAGGCCATCACCCTTTTCTCCTGCGAATCGCGCCGCTTTCGGACCGCCGGCGGCGATCACTACCGGCGGCTTGACGCTCGGTCGATCGTAGAGCCGCGCGTTCTCGACCTTGAGATGGGTACCGGCGTAGGTCGCAAGCGTTCCGGCCAGCAAGCCCTGGATGATATCGACGGCTTCGCCAAAGCGCGCATGACGCTCGCTTACGCCAGGCCAACCCGCGCCGATGACGTGTTCGTTCAATCGCTCTCCCGAACCAAGCCCAAGGCTGAACCGATTGTTGCTGAGCAGGGCCAGCGTCGCCGCGCCCTGCGCCACCACTGCCGGGTGATAGCGCAAGATCGGGCAAGTCACCGCCGTCATTAGTCCGAGACGTTGGGTGGCGTGGGTGATCGCGCCCAACACCGGCCAGGCCAACGGTGAATGACCTTGTTCCTCAAGCCATGGAAAATAGTGGTCCGAGATGGCGGCGAAGTCGAAGCCCGCATGCTCGGCGCGTTGCGCATTGCGCACGAGGTCAATGGGCGGGTGTTCCTCCGACATCAGCTTGTAGCCGAGTTTAAGCACCGTCCAGTTCCCTGATGCCCGGTTGGTCACAAAGCTTGGCCGAGCAACCGACCGCGTCGGTGAAAGTTCCCGTATCGGTGAGCTCGGAACGTCGGCCTGCTGAGGCCGTTTCCTGAGCAGTGACAGCGAGCGCATCGCCCCGCCCTGGGCGGGCAGGAGGCAACATGAAAGCCCCGAGCATACTCGTAACGAGCCTGGCCGGCCTGTTCCTGGGGATGGGCCATGCCAGCGCTGCCTCGTGCAGCCAGGAGATCATGGATGTGACGAAGACGCTTGCCGGCCAGGACGCCGGGTCGGGCCCAACCTCAGGCACCCCGTCAGCCTCGGCCGGCGACGAGAAGGGTCAACATCCCGCCACATCGCTGATCGGCAAGGAAACCGCGGGCAAGGCCACGTCGGCTGAGGACGTGCGGCGGCAATCCGGGCTCAAAACCGCAGCCGGCGAGGCCCTCGAACGGGCGCGCTCGCTCGTTGCGCAAGGCAAAGAAAAAGAGTGCATGGACGAGGTCAACAACGCCAGGCAGCTGGCGGGGCGGTGAGGGACGTGGGCTCCGGCGTCGCCGATCTTGGCCCGTCAGGAGCGCTGATGCCGCGCATTGGCGTGGGGGACGTTTGATCTGGGTGTTCCCTCGACCGCGCGGCTCCAACGTCGTCGGCGGCAGGAACGCGTGTGGGATTCTGCAGTGCGCCTGCGGGAGGACCCTGATTTCGGGCGAGGATCCTAATCTCCGGCAAGGTATCAAGCTTGCGCCGCCGACGGCGCAACGAGCGGGGCTGTAGAGGCGTCCCACGACAAGCCACCCAAAGCGCACCACCGCAGCGACCACCTGCGCGTGAGATCCGATGACGGCACTGCTAATCCGGTGGCCCCATCGTCCTCTCGTGAGCCGCTTGAAGCGGTCAGCAACGACGTCAGGAGGCGTGACCTCCCGCCTCCGCCCCCGGCCAAGGGGTCGGCCGCGGCAGCCAGCGCGGGACATTGCTGCAGAAGACGTCGTAGGCCGCGCCGAAGGTGCGCTTCAGCGTTGGCTCTTCATAGGTTACGACATAGGCGTGGGCGAGCAGCCAGAACACACCGCCGTAGGCGATGAGACGCCAGTCGGCGAACACCAGAGCCTGGCCGAGCACAAGTGCAACCACCGAGACGTACATGGGATTGCGCACGTAGCGGTAGAGACCCGTCACCACCAGCTGCTTGGGTGGTGCGACCGGTGCCGGCGTGCCCAATCCTTCGAGGGCAAAACGTGCAAAAGAATCGACAATGCCAGGCCCCCCGGCCGACACCAGGATCAGGCCAAGGAGGCGGGTGAGCTGCGTATTGAGGAACGCCGGTTGCAACTCCCAGCCCGTAATCCACCACGGCACCAGCACCGCTGCCACGACCGGCGCGATCACAAAGAAGACTGCCGAACCCAAAACGGCGTGCCGCTTTTGCATCCGTTATTCTCCGATCGGCCGCCCGCCACACGTTGGCACCTTGGATCGGTGCCCCGGCCGGCGTCCGCCCCCCGAGGCTGCCGCGTCTTTTCACAAGAGTGTCACATCAGCGCCGAACCATTCGCCACCGGCTCGCGGTTTGCGATCCACCGGCCCAGCTGCGAAACTGCCGCCTCAGCCTATCACGGAGATTGCCGATGCCCAGCGCTAAGCGTGCAAAGGATTTGGATGGCCGCATGCGGGAAGAACTCATCGACAGTTTCGATGAAGAGCTCGAGATGGAGATCGATGATTCGCGCCTGAGCAAATTAACCGGCGAACTTCTTGCGCGACCCGAACACTCCGGCGTCGAACGAGCCGTCTATTTTCGCGAGTTGTTCCGGCTGCAGGGCGAGTTGGTCAAGCTGCAGGACTGGATCCTCAATCAGGGTCTCAAGGTCGTGGTGATTTTTGAAGGCCGCGATGCCGCCGGCAAAGGCGGGGTCATCAAACGCATCACGCAGCGCCTCAATCCGCGGGTCTGCCGGGTCGCCGCCCTGCCGGCGCCCAACGAGCGCGAGCGAACGCAATGGTATTTCCAACGCTACGTTGCCCACCTCCCTGCCGCCGGTGAGATCGTGTTGTTCGATCGCAGCTGGTACAATCGCGCCGGTGTCGAGCGGGTCATGGGCTTTTGCACCCAGGACGAGTACGAAGAATTCCTGCGCACCGTCCCCGAATTTGAGAGGATGCTGGTGCGCGCCGGGATCGTGCTCATCAAGTATTGGTTCTCGATCAGCGATGAAGAGCAGCACTTTCGCTTCATGATGCGGATCCATGATCCGCTCAAGCAATGGAAATTGAGCCCGATGGATCTGGAGTCACGGCGGCGCTGGGAGGACTACACGCTGGCCAAGGAACTCATGCTCGAACGCACGCATATCCCCGAGGCGCCGTGGTGGATCGTCGAGGCGGTGGACAAGAAGAAAGCCAGGCTCAATTGCATTCACCATCTGCTGCAGCAAATCCCCTATCGCGAAATCAAACGGCCGGGGGTGATGCTGCCACCGCGCACCCACCACCCCGACTATCAGCGCCATCCCATCCCCAAGGAGCGATACGTCGGCGATGCCTACTGATGGTCGAGGCCCGAGCCGGCCCGGTCGGCGCCAGCTTCGACAGGGGTTGGCAGATCACCACCTGCCACTCGTGATCCCGGATGGCGGCGGCTCGGGATGGCTGCGCTGAGCGCTGTTGCCTTGAAGCTGTTGCACCGCTGGCGTCCGAGCGCGTACACCTGGCGTGAAGCAAGGCCCCAGCAACCGAAGGAAGGATCGCCCATGGACATCATTTCAATTTGCGGCAGTCTGCGCCAGGGCTCCTACAATCGCATGGTCATGAACGCCTTGCCGGGTCTGGCGCCAGCGGGCATGCGCCTGACGGAAGCGCCGTCGTTTGCCGCCTTGCCCCTCTACAATTGGGATATCCAAACGTCGACCGGCTTTCCCGCGGCAGTCCAGACCTTGGCCGACGCCATCCGCGCCGCCGACGGCGTGCTGTTCACGACGCCGGAGTACAATTTCTCCATTCCCGGCGGCTTAAAGAATGCCATCGATTGGGTTTCGCGGCTGCCGAACCAGCCCTTTGCCGGCAAGCCGGTGGCGCTGCAGTCGGTCTCACCGGGGCCGCTTGGCGGCGCTCGCGTTCAATACGACCTGCGCCGCACCATGGTGTTCCTTGACGCTCTGACGCTCAACAAGCCGGAAATCTTCGTCGGCAATTGCGCCGCGAAATTCGACGAAAAGACCGGCGAGCTCAAGGACGAGACCACGCGCACTTTCATCAAGCAGCAGCTGGAAGCCTTCGCCGCATTCATTCATCGCCTTGGCGGCAAACGCTAAAGGCGGCCGGCGTTGGCGGCAGGGCCGACAAACCGACCGTGCTCGGGCGAGGCACCGCAGTCAAGGCGTGGCGGCGGCGAGGTCAGAGGTCTGCGTTGAGCGCGAATTTGCGTTCGTGCGCCCAATTGGCAAACGGCGCCGTCGACAGCATGCTGTTATAAAATTGGGCTTGGCCCGTGACCTCTTGGCCGACCCACGCCGGCAGCTCGATGCGCTGGTGCTCGTCGCGCAGCTCGATCTCGGCGATCACCAGCCCCTCGTTTTCGCCACCGAAGACGTCGACTTCCCACACCATCCCGGCCACGGGCACGAGATAGCGCTCTTTTTCAACCACGATGCCGCGGCGAAGGGCGATCAGCGCCTCCGCCTCGATCACCGGGATCGCGTATTCAAGCTCCAGGCGCCGACGCTCCGCCGCACGCGATTTGATGGTGAGCGTCGCTCCTTTGTCGTTGATGCGCACACGCACGGATGCCTTGCCATCCGTGGCCAGATAGGCTTGGCGAATCTGCACGCGATCGGTCGCAAGCGTGCGCCAATGCTCGCCGCGAACAAGAAATTTGCGTTCGATTTCAAAAGGCATCGGGCCCCCTACTGTGCTCCGAGGCGAATTAACCACATCGCGTGGTGTCACGCGACTGTCATTTCTGCTGCGGTGGGAGGGCGCTGTGTCGCGGCTACCGCCCTGCCGCAAGGTTGCTTCGACGCATCAGCGTTGCATCATAGCTGTTGAGCTTACCCAACGGGAAACGTGCGGCGAGGCGAATGGTGCCCGGGTGGGCCGCTAACCCTTGGCGGTCAAACGGGAACTGGGCCCCTGCGACGGCAGACCTTGAGCGGCATGGTTCGGCCTGCGGCCAAGGTGACGCTTCACCGGCAACCCGCATGGAGAGGCCATCAGTTTCTGCTGCATCTCGGCGCGCGCCTGGCAGCGAGACGGCTCGGCCGCCCCAGTCCGGGCCAGCCCCCGGCGGGTGCGCGGGCGGCGCCGATCTGTCCGGCCTGCATCGCTGAGGCGGGTTGTCCCCAACCTCAAGTGACGCCGATGCTGTCATCAATCTGTCATGCTAACAGCCTAGCGATGACGCCCCGTCCACAACATTTGCCTTCCGTTGCCCCAATGGGTATCGACAACACATTCATCGACCTCATCGATGCGCGCATTGCCGAACTCGATCGGCTCACCGACGCGACGGTGGCGCCGAGCGCGCCGGGCGGCGATGGGGCGCGGCTCAAGGTCTTGTTGGCCGCGCTGCGCGCACTGCGCCGCAGCAAGCTTGGCAAATTTGGCAACGCCTAGTCGAACGGCGGCGGCCGATCGCGGCGGCTGCTCGCTCGGCGCTTAGGTCTTGGCCGGTCGGCGTGTTGCGCCAAGCAAGCCCGGGGTTGCCGCCGCAATCAGCCTGTTGACGTCGATCCCCGGTGCCACCGAATCGTAATCTTGATCGATCAATAGCGAGGCGGCGCCATGCACAAAGGTCCACAGCCGCAGCGCGATCTCCTGCGCATCGCCGGGCACTTTGTTGCGTTTGCAGTAGAGTGCGACCTGATTGATGACGTGCACAAAGCAGTCCTGGCCGGTGCCGACGACGGGCTTGGCCTTTTTCAGTGATGGCTCCTGGCCAAACATCAAGCGGAACACGGCGGTCTCGCTGACGGCGAAGGCCACATAAGACTGGCCCAGGGCGATGATGCCCTCAAGCGTGCCTTCGCCTTTTTCGGCGACCACCGCCATCGATCGCGTTTTGAGTTCGTCGAAGCCACGCGAGGCGATTTCGGCCAGGATTTCCTGCTTGCCCTGGAAATGGCGGTAGGGCGCCGCCGTGGTGACGCCGGCGACGCGGCAGGCATCCGCCAAGGTGAAGTTCTCCGCGCCACGCTCTTCCACCAGCTTGCGCGTGGCCGCAATCAGCGCTTCGCGCAGCTCGCCATGGTGATAGCGCGCCTTGGCTTGTCCCTGCTTGGCCTTCGCTCTTGCCTTCACTTCGGTTTCACGATGAGTTGAAAAGTTAGCGTCGCTAACACTTTGCGATGTGAGCGTCGCTAACATATGTTAGCTGGGCTTACATCGCAACCCTCGGCGTGGCGCCGGGAGCAAACCAGCCGACGCAGCAAGCTAGCACGTCGGCCCAGCAAGGAGGGAGATGCTGCATGAGCACCGGGAGCCTACGTGCCCTGCATCGGCAACAGCCCTGGCCAACCCGCCGTTACGGCCTGGCGCTGAGCGTCGTCGCCGCACTGGTCGGCGGCTGCAAGGGCGAGGCCGCCAGCCCTCAGGAAGCGGTGCGGCCGGTCAAGGTCGCCATCGTCGAGGCCGCCGCGTCGGGTCGCACGCTCAGCTACTCGGGTGTGGTGCGGCCACGCGTCGAAAGCGCCCTTGGCTTCCGCGTGGCGGGCAAGATTATCGAGCGTTCCGTCAACGTCGGCGATCGTATCGAGGTCGATCAGCAGATCGCCCGCCTGGACGAGACCGACCTCAAGCTGGCCGAGAACAGCGCCCGCGCCGCCGTCGGCGCCGCCCGTAGCCGACGCGATGTCGCCAACGACCACCTCGACCGCGCCAAGGCGCTGTTGCCCAAGGCGGTGATTTCGCAGGCAGCCTACGATAGCCGGCGCAACGAACTCGATGCTGCGACCGCGGCGCTGGACAGCGCCGAGGCGCAATTGCTGCAGGCCGTGAACGCGGTCGGCTATGCCCGGCTCAAAACCGACAGGGCCGGTATCGTCACCAACGTGGCGGCCGAACCCGGACAGGTGGTGGCTGCCGGCCAGCCGATCATCACCGTCGCCGATGCCACCGAGACCGAGATCGCCGTCGCCGTCCCGGAGCAGGATGCCGGTGAGCTCAGCATCGGCCAGGTGGCCAAGGTGACCCTATGGGCCGGGCCGGGGCTCAGCGTCGATGGCCGTATCCGTGAGATCGCCGGACAGGCCGACGCGGCCTCGCGCACCTATCCGGTGCGCATTGCCATCCCCGCACCGCCGCCGAGCATGCGCCTTGGCATGACCGCGAGCGTGGCGCTGAAAGTTGCGCGCGACGCCTCGCCGATGGTGCTCCCGGTGGCGGCCTTGACCGAGCATGCCGGCGGCCCGGCAGTGTTCGTCGTCGATCAGGCCAACATGGTCGTGCGCCAGACCCTTGTTGCACTCGCCGGCACCAGCGACGATGGGGTGCGCATCGCCAGTGGACTGAGTATCGGCGACATGGTCGTCACCGCCGGCGTGCAATTTCTCCGCGACGGCATGCGCATCCGGCTGCCGGAAGCGCCGTCGCAAACCCCGGGTAACCGCATCTAAGTCGCGTCTAATCGACCACAAACGGCCCGAACCGGTGCTCGGCCGGGCCGCACCTGAGTGCCGGAGCGATGCCACCATGCCAAGCAAAACGACAAAATTGCCGTCATCGGGCTTCAATCTATCGCGCTGGGCCATCAGCCATGGCGCCTTCACCGCCTTCCTGATCGTGTTGCTGCTGGCCGCCGGCGCCTTCTCGCTGCTGCGGATCGGCCAGAAGGAGGACCCCGACTTCACCTTCCGGGTGATGGTGGTGCAGGTGCTGTGGCCCGGCGCCACCACCCAAGAGATGCAAGACCAGGTGGTCGACAAGATCGAGCGCAAACTGCAGGAGACCCCCGGCCTCGACTTCCTGCGCTCCTATACGCGGCCTGGCTTTGCCAATATCTTTGTCAATCTCAAGGGGGCGGTGCGCGGCGAGGCCGTCAAGGATGCCTTCTACCAAGCGCGCAAGAAGGTCGGCGACATCCGCCAATCGTTGCCGGAGGCGGTGATTGGTCCCTTCTTCAATGACGAGTTCGGCGACACCTACATCTCGCTTTACGCCCTCAGTGGGCGCGGCTTCAGCTATCCGGAGCTTAAGGATTTCGCCAAACGCGCGCGCGACATCCTGTTGCGGCTCGATGGCGTGGCCAAGGTCGACCTGCTTGGCTTACAGGACGAGCGCATCTTCATCGAACTGTCGTCGCTGGCCTTGGCGGAACGCGGGCTATCCGCGACCGACATCGCGGCGGCGCTCGCCGGCCAGAACGCGATGGATCCGGCCGGCCGAATCGAGACCAACGAGCGCTCGGTGCGGATCGACGTGACCGGCGGCTTGCGCTCGGTCGACGACATTCGCGAGCTGCGGCTGCGCGTCGGCCAACAGACCTTCCGCCTCGGCGATATTGCCGAGGTCAAGCGGGGGCTGGAAGATCCCCCCACTGCCAAGAACCGCTATCAGGGGCGCGATGCCGTGCTGATCGGCACCACCATGGCCCCGGGCGGCAACGTCACCGAGGTAGGCGCCGCCGTCGAGCAGGCTCTCAAAAACATCGAACAGGATCTGCCGTTCGGCGTCGAACTCGGGCGCGTCTCCGACCAGGCGCAAGTGGTGAGCAAGTCGATCCACGAATTCCTCGAGGCCCTGGCCGAAGCGATTGGCATCGTGCTGGTGGTGTCGTTGCTGGCGCTGGGCTGGCGCGCCGGCCTGGTGGTGGCCATGACCATCCCGCTGGTGCTCGCCGCCACCTTCTTCACCATGTCGCTGCTCGGCATCGATCTGCACCGCATCTCGCTCGGCGCCTTGATCATTTCGCTGGGCCTGCTCGTCGATGACGCCATGATTGCCGTCGAAATGATGGACCGGAAGCTCGAGGAAGGTCTGAATAAACTCGAAGCCGCGACCTTCGCCTACACCTCGACCGCCTTTCCGATGCTGACCGGCACCTTGATCACCGTCGCCGGCTTTATTCCGGTCGGCTTCGCCCAGAGCCAGGCCGGTGAATATGTGAGCGCCCTGTTCTGGGTCACCGGCGTCGCGCTGATGATCTCGTGGCTGGCGGCGGTCTACTTCACGCCCTGGATCGGCTACCGTCTGTTGCGCGGCCGCGCCGACACCGGCGCCGCCGCCCCAAAGTCGGCGTTCGACAGCCGCGCCTATCGGGCGATCCGCGCCGTCGTTGCCTGGTGCGTGCGGCGTCGCCGCACGGTGGTGGTCTTCACCGTGCTGGCGTTTGTCGCCAGCCTGGTTAGCTTCGCCTTCATCCCCAAGCAGTTCTTCCCGACCTCCAATCGCCCGGAGATCCTCGTCGATCTGTGGCTGCCCGAGGGCGCGTCGTTCGCCGAAACCGAGCGCGATGCCAAGCGGCTCGAGCAGCAGCTCATCAAAGATCCCGACATCGCCTACGTCGTCAGTTTCATCGGCGAGGGCGCGCCGCGCTTCTATCTGCCGCTCGACCAGCAGCTCAAGAACCAGAATTTCGCCCAGCTGTTGTTGATGTCGAAATCGATCGAGGCGCGGGAGCGTGCGCTGACGCGCGTGCGCGAGGTGCTGGCGCAGGATTTTCCCAAGGTGCGCTCCAAGGTCGACCGCTTGTTCAACGGTCCTCCGGTCGGCTGGGCGGTGCAGGTACGCGCCACCGGGCCGGATCGCGCCGAGGTGCGGCGCCTCGCCGATGCGACCGCCGAGGTGATGCGATCGACCCCGCCGCTGAGCAACGTGCACGACGATTGGCTGGAGCCGGTGCCGAGCCTAAAGCTCGACATCGACCAGGATCGCGCCCGCGCCCTCGGCGTGACCTCTCAGCAAGTGCGCCGCTCGCTGCAGGCGATGCTGACCGGCCTGCAGGTCGGCGAGTTTCGCGAGGATGATGAGACCGTCAAGGTGATGCTGCGCGAGCCAGCAACCACGCGCAATCTGCTGTCCGCTCTCGACAACGTTTATGTGCGGACCGCAACCGGCGTGTCGGTGCCGCTGCGACACGTGGCCAGCGTCAACGTCGTGCTGGAGCCGGGCATCGAGTGGCGGCGCGACCGCCTGCCGTCGAT
>DATFXD010000329.1:0-9906 GCA_035258605.1 Hyphomicrobiaceae bacterium
CTGGACGCGGCGGCAGCGAATCAGTTGTTGGTTGCCGATACAGCGGCATGCGCGCCCGTGGCGTGGCCCCGTGGGCCTCGCCCGCCGCCATCGCGCGATAGGCGTGTTGCGCGTGCGGCGGGAAGTCGGCGAGCACCGGAAAGCGGTCGGCGGCCGCGGGCCCGGGCTGGCGCTCGGTGGCCTCGCTGAGGCCAAACCGTGGCGGGCCCTCCTTGATGGTGACGCCAGAGGGCGCCTGCCAATGCCCCGGCGTCGGCAGCTCGGGTTGCAACGTCAGCGCCTCGCCATCGGGCGGCGCCGTCATCGCTTGCGACAGGCGCCAGCGAAAATCGCCCGTACGCTGAGCAACCGCCGCGCGCAAGCCCCGCGCCGGCTCGGCCGGCGCGCTGGTGGCTTCGGCGGCGGCCTCGGCGGGGCGGCCCAAGCCAGAGGCGACGATCGACACCCGCACGCGCTCGCCGAGCGCCTCGTCGAAGGTGGCACCGACAATAATGTTGGCCTCCGCATCGACCTCCTGGCGCACGCGGTTGGCGGCCTCGTCCACCTCCCACAAGGTGAGGTTCGGACCACCGGTAATGGACAGCAACAAGCTCTTGGCCCCCTTGAGAGTGACGTCATCGAGCAGGGGATTGACGATGGCTTCTTCGGCCGCAACCACGGCGCGTTGCTCACCTGCGGCCTCGCCGGTGCCCATCATCGCCGGGCCCATGCCGCCGAGTATGGTCCTCACATCGGCGAGATCGAGATTGATCAGGCCTTCCTTGATGATCAGGTCGACGATGCAGGCGACGCCCGAGTAGAGGACTTGATCGGCCAGCACGAAGGCCTCCGCGAACGTGGTGCGATCGTTGGCGACGCGAAACAGGTTCTGATTGGGGATCACGAGCAAGGTGTCGACGTGGGTGCGCAACTCGGCGATGCCGGTTTCGGCCACGCGCAGGCGTCGCGAGCCTTCGAATTGGAACGGCTTGGTCACCACCGCGATCGTCAAAATCCCTAACTCGCGGGCGACGCGGGCGATCACTGCGGCGGCGCCGGTGCCGGTGCCGCCGCCCATGCCGGCGGCGATGAACACCATGTGGCTGCCGTCCAAGGCGGTACGGATTTGCTCGACCGCTTCCTCCGCCGCCGCCGCGCCGATCTCGGGTTTGGAGCCAGCGCCCAGACCGTCGGTCAGACTGACGCCGAGCTGAACCCGGGTGGCGGCGGCCGACGTGTGCAGCGCCTGCGCGTCGGTATTGGCGACGATAAAATCGACGCCGCTCAGGCCGGCCACGATCATATTGTTGACGGCGTTGCCGCCGGCACCACCCACGCCGATCACGGCTATCCGCGGCTTCATGTCCGTTCGCCTCGCCATTGCCTTGCCACCGGTTTGCTGGCGTCGCACCAGCGCACTCGGGAGGCGTCCAAGATCGTCGACGCGCCGCTCATTGCCGGCACCTCAAAAGCTTGCCTGCAGCCAGCGACCAACGCTGCTGAGATAGCCGCCGGCCCGGAAATTGCGCTCGCGCCGGCGCACGCCGATCGTCCAATCGAATGCCACCTCGGCCAAGCCGAGCACGCTGGCAAGGGCGCCGGTTGCGGCGGCCGCCGGCAGACCGTTGATCGCCGCCGGCTGCCCGATCCGCACCGGCCGGTGCAAGGCTTCGGCCGCAAATTCCCTGAGGCCGGGCAGCTGGCCGGCGCCGCCCGTGATCACCACGCCGGCGGTCTCGGTCTCGGCCACGTTGAGGCGCTCCAGACGCTCGGCGATCTGGTCCATGAGGCCGCTCACGCGGTGACGGATGACGTCGGCGAGCTGGTCGCGGCTGGCCCGATCGAGGCCCGCTTCGGGCGTAGTCTCAAGCCGTAACGGCAAGGTCGGTTCGGCGTCGGCCGCTGCTGCCGACACGTGGCCATAAATGGTCTTGATGCGCTCGGCTTGCGCCAGCGGCACCTGCAGGTTGCGGGCCACATCGAAGGTGATGTGGTTGCCGCCGCTCGGGATCACCTCGTTGGCGATCAGATGTCCCTCGGCAAACACCGACAGTGCGGTGGTGCCGGCGCCAAAGTCGAGCGCGATCACGCCGGCGCGCCGCTCTTGCGCCGTGGTCACCGCCAGGCCGCTGGTGTAGGGCGCAGGCAACAGACCGGTGACCGACAGGTAGGCGCGTTCAGCGGCATGCACGAGATTGCGCAGCGGCGCCGCATCGGCGGCGACGGCGTGCAAATCGGCGCTCAAGACCCGGCCGGCCAGGCCGCGTGGCTCGGCGATGCCGGCGGCACCGTCGAGACGATAGCCGAGGCAATTCATGTGCAACAGCATCCGCCCGTCGCGCTCAACGTAGCTGCGTCCCGCCGTCATCAGCCGCTCGACGTCGGCGTGCGCGACCGCGCGGCCGCCAATCCTGGCATCGGCGCTGAAGGTCGTCGATTTGAGCCGCCCACAGGCAACCGCCAGCAGCACCTGGCCCAGCTCACGACCGGCGGCGCGCTCGGCTTCGCTCACCGCCGCCCGCACCGACTGCTCGGCAGCATCGAGCTCGATCACGACGCCGGCCTTGAGCCCGCGCGAGGGCTGCTGGCCGACGCCCAGCACTTCGGCCTCGCCACGGCCACTGGCGGCGAGGATGACGCAGGCGGTTTTGCTGGTGCCGATGTCCAACAGCCCCAGGATCGGCGGCGCCTGCCGCAACAATGTCGGTCTCGATGGCACGCGCAAGCCTCCCTGTTAACGTCCCTAGAGCCGGTTGCGCCGCGCGCCATCCGGCTCGGTGAGTTGCGCCTGACTGGGGCGGGGCACGTCCCGGACAATGGCGCGGCCGGCGGCGCGCACGTCGATCTCGGCGGCGCTCACCGCCAGCGCCAGCACCGCCGCCGCCTTCTTGAGCGCCTTGGCTTCGTCCTGCGCCGGCAGCTGAATGGCGCCGCCCTCCTTGAGCCGCAAGGTCCAGCGCCGCTCCCCGACCCGCTCGGCGTAGGCCAGCTGCGACTTGAGCTCGCTGGCGGCCAGCAGCGAGATGAGCCCGGCAGCGGCCCGGTCGGCGCCCTCGCCGGTGACCCGCGGCAGCGCCGGCATGCCGTCGGCTGCGACCGGACCCAAGGTGCGGCCGCCGTCATCGATCAGCACGCTTCGCTCACCCCGCGTCCACACCGCCACCGGCGTCCGCTCGCTGACGCGTACCTCCAGACGATCGGGAAAGATGCGCTCGATGCTGGCCTCGGCAATCCAGGGCAGCTCGAGCACCCGCGCCTGCGCCCGCTGGCTGTCGAAGGTCAACAGCGTGCGTGAGCGCTTCAAATCGATGGCCTCGAAAATATCCCGGTCGGCGGTATAGCGGTGACCGATCAGGGCCACCTGATCGAGGCCGAGACCGGCCAACTCGCCCCAGCGTTCGAGCCTGGCCAAGGCCGATCCGGCGCGCTCAAGGCCGGCGCGCTTGCCAACAGTGCCGAGCGCGGCAAGCGCCAGCGCGGCGGCGAGGAGGATCACGCCACGCCGGCTGGCGCGGGACCGCCGACGGCGGGTGAGCATCGCGGCTTCAGGGCTCAGAACCGGGCGGGGCGCTGGCGATGGGCTCGCCCGCCTCCAAATATCCGCACCCGGCTCTATCTGTTGCAACTCGCCTCCTCCACCATCCAGCTGACGAGCTCGGCCAGGCTCATGCCGGCGTGCGCCGCCAACTCAGGAACCAGGGATGTGCCGGTCATACCCGGCTGCGTATTGACCTCCAGACACGCCAGTTCGCCGCTCCCTTCCGGCGTGTCGTCATAACGAAAATCGGCGCGTGACACGCCGCGACAACCCAAGGCTTGATGCGCCGTCAATGTTAACTTCTGCACCAATTCGTAAACATTCGATGAAATTGGCGCCGGCAACAGGTGCTGCGAGCCGCCGTCGGCGTACTTGGCCTCGTAGTTGTAGAAGCGCAGTGATGCCGCCGGGACGATTTCCGTCACCCCCAGCACCCGATCCCCCAACACCGCGCAGGTGAGTTCGCGGCCGGCAATAAACGGTTCGGCCAGCAACTCCTCGCCGAACCGCCAGCCCGGATCGTTGAGTTCCTGCGGCGGATGGGCGTGGTCTTCGCGCACGATGTAGACCCCGACGCTCGAGCCCTCGGCCACCGGCTTTAAAACGTAGGGCCGCGGCAAGACGTGGACCCGGGCGGCCTCGCGGCGTGGCACCACGCGGCCACCGGGAACCGGAACCCCGGCGGCGCGCAACACCGTCTTGGCCTGCTGCTTGTGCATGGCGAGCGCGGAAGCGAGCACGCCCGAGTGGGTATAAGGGATGCCCAGAATTTCGAGCAGGCCCTGCACGCAGCCATCCTCGCCCCAGCGCCCGTGCAGGGCATTGAAGCAGACCTCGGGCTTGACGGCGGCCAGGGCTGTGGCCAGATCGCGCCCGGCATCGATGCGGCTGACGCGATAGCCGGCCTGCTGCAACGCTTCCGCGCAGGCGTCCCCCGAAGACAGGCTCACCTCGCGTTCGGCCGAGAAGCCCCCGAGCAGCACGGCCACATGCTCGAAGCGGCGCCGAGCTTGGGTCATGGCCGCGACGCCGCGAGCAAGGCTTCGCCGCTCGCCGCCCCCTCGCGCGCGATCCCGAGCCGAATGATCTCCCAGCTCAGGCTGACACCCGAGCTGGCCGCCACCCGGGCGCGCACGGTCTCGCCGAGCCGCTCCAGATCCTCGGCGCTGGCCTCGCGATCGTTGATCAGGAAATTGCAATGCAGCTCGGACACCTTGGCGCCGCCCACGCGCAAGCCCCGGCAGCCCGCGGCATCGATCAGCTTCCAGGCGCTTTCCCCCGGTGGATTCTTGAAGGTGGAGCCGCCGGTGCGCTCCTTGATCGGCTGCTTGGCCTCGCGGTAGTCGGCCACTGCCGCCATCTCTTTCAGGATCTCGGTCGACTGGCCGGGGCTGCCCTGATACTCGGCCTCGGTGAAGATCCAATCGTCGGGCACGCCGCAATGGCGGTAGCTGAACCCCATGTCGGCCACCGACAGCCGGTGAATTTGGCCCTGCCGGTCGACGGCGCGCGCCGCCGTCAGCACCTCGCGGGTTTCGCGGCCGTGGGCACCAGCGTTCATGCGCAAGGCGCCGCCAACGCAACCGGGAATGCCGCGGTAGAAGGCGAGGCCGGCGATGCCAGCATCGGCTGCGGCGCGGGCGAGCTTGACGTCGGGCACGGCGGCGCCGACCTTGAGGCCGCAATCGCCGCGGTTGGCGATCTGGGCAAAGCCACGGCCGAGGCGAACGACCACGCCCGGCACGCCGCCATCGCGCACCAACAGGTTGGAGCCGAGCCCGACCACGACCAGCGGGACGGCGCGCGGCAGGCGGCCGAGAAAGTAGGCAAGATCGGCTTCATCGGCGGGGGTGAACAGCGCCTCGGCGGCACCACCGACGCGAAACCAGGTCAGCGACGCCAGCGGCACATTGGCGACCAGGCGGCCGCGCAGCTGGGGCAGCATCGCGGCCAGGCTGGTGACGAGGTCGGGCGAGCTCACGCGACACCTCCGGCTCGGATCGGCTCGCTCGCCAGCCAATCGGGCAGCGCGTGTGCCCACTCCGTGCTGTTGCCGGCGCCGAGACACACCACCATGTCGCCGGGCGTGGCGACAGCCTTGATGGCGGACGCCAGCTCCCGTTCGTTGCTGACGGTAGCCACCGAGCGATGGCCGCTGGAACGCACCGCCGCCGCCAGCGCCTGATGGTCGACCCCATCGATCGGTAATTCGCCCGCCGAATAGAGCGGGGTGAGGATGACGCTGTCGGCATCCGTGAAGCAGCTGGCGAACTCGGCAAAAAGATCGCGCACCCGCGTAAAGCGATGCGGCTCGACGATGGCGATGACGCGCCCGCCGGCGCCGGCGCGGGCCGCCTTCAGCACCGCGGCAATCTCGACGGGATGGTGGCCATAATCGTCATAGATGGCGATGCCGTTCCAGCTGCCGGTGTTCTGGAACCGGCGCTTTACCCCTTGAAACGTCGCCATGGCGGCACGGATGGTGGTGTCGGCAATGCCGGCTTCGCTGGCCGCGGCGATGGCGGCGAGCGCGTTCAAGGCGTTGTGCGCCCCCGGAATCGGCACGCGCCAGCCCTTGAGCGAGCGGGCGCCGCCGGCAACGCGCGCGCCGAGTTCGGCGTCGAAGATGGTGGCCGCACCGTCGACCCGGGCCGAGCTCAACACCAGGTCGGCATCCCGCGTCGTGCCATAGGTGAGCAGCCGGCGGCCGTTGCGCCGCAGCTCGAGCCGCTCCAGCATATCGCGCACCAGCGGCTGATCGATGCAGGCGACCGCCAGACCGTAGAACGGGACGTTGCGCAGGAAGGTTGCGAATTGCTGATGCATGTTGTCGACGGTTTTGAAATAGTCGAGATGCTCGGGATCGATGTTGGTGACGATGCCGATCTGGGTCGGGATCTTGATGAAGGTGCCGTCGGATTCGTCGGCCTCCACGATCATCCATTCGCCGTCGCCCAGCCGGGCGTTGGATCCCCAGTCGTTGATGATGCCGCCGGTAATGACGGTCGGGTCGCGTCCGGCCGCCCGGAACAGGTGAGCGATCAGCGAGGTGGTGGTGGTCTTGCCGTGCGTGCCGGTGACAGCGACGGTGGCATAGAGCCGCATTAGTTCGGCCAGCATCTCGGCCCGACCAATGATCGGCAGACCTTTGGCGCGCGCCGCCTCGAGCTCGACGTTGCCGGGTTTGACCGCGGTCGAGACCACAACGTACTTGGCACCAACCAGATTGACGGGGTCGTGACCGACGAACACGCGCATGCCCTTGCCGCGCAGGCGTTTGACGTTGGCGCTCTCCTTCTGGTCACTGCCCTGGGCGGTATAGCCCTTGGCGTGCAAGATCTCGGCGATCGCGCTCATGCCGATGCCACCGATGCCGACGATGTGCACGGTGCCGATCTTGGCAGGCATCTGCATCAGAGCTCGTCCTTCTTGCCGGCGCGGCGCTGACATGAAGTCAGCCACCGCCCATTGAGTTCCCCATCAGCTCCTCGACGAGGTCCGCCAACTGCGCGACGGCATCGGGCCGGCCCTGCCGCTTGGCGGCGGCGGCTGCCGCCACCAGCAGCTCGGGTGCCGCCATCAGTTCGCCGAGGGTGGCGGCGAGCCGAGCCGGGGACAGCTGATCTTGCTCTATGCACCAAGCCCCCCCCGATTCGGCAAGCTGCATCGCATTGAGGCGCTGATCGTTATCGATGGCGTGCGGGAGCGGCACAAGGATGGCGGGCCGACCGAGAACCGTCAGTTCGGCAACGGTGGAGGCGCCGGCGCGGGCGATGACGAGATGGGCGCGGGCCATGTCTTGCGGCAAGCTGGCAAAAAAGCTGGCGAGCTGGGCGTTGATGCCACTGGCAGCGTAGGCGGCTTCGACCGCCTTGAGGTCTTCCTGCCGGCACTGCTGGACCACGACGAGGCGGCCGCGCGCGGCGGCCGGCAACAGCGCCAGCGCCGGGGGCACCAGCTCGGAGAAGGCGCGCGCGCCCTGGCTGCCGCCGAACACCACGAGCCGGAACGGCGCCTCGGCGCTCGGGCGAAGATAGGGCTCGGCGGCGCATTGCAGCACTTGGTCACGCACCGGATTGCCGACATGGCGCACCCGGGCGGCGGCCGCCGCGGGCAGCAGCTTGGTGGTGGCAAACGCGGTGGCAACGGCGTTGACCCGGCTCGCCAGCAGCCGGTTGGCGCGACCCAGCACGGCGTTCTGCTCGTGCAACGCCGCCGGCACCCGCAGCAGCCGGGCCGCCAGCAGCGGGGCGAGCGAGGGATAGCCGCCGAAGCCGATCACGGCGGCGGGTTTGAGCCGCCGCACCAGGGCCAACGCCGCCGCCAGACCGCGGAGCATGGTGAACCCGGCGGTGGCGGCCGCCAACGGTGATCGACCCGAGATGGTGGCGGCGGCAATCGGGTAGATGGCGCGGGCGGGAAAGTCGGCGCCATAACCCTGAGCACGCCGGTCGGTGACGAGGTCGACCTCGACGGCGCGGCGGCTCAGCTCCTGGGCCAGGGCCAAAGCCGGGAACAGGTGTCCGCCGGTGCCGCCGGCCGCCAGCAGGACCGAGGTTGGCTTCAGGCGCGCCACGATCGCGGGGACCCATAGGCTGGAGATTTCGGAAGGAAGCTCGGCGTCTCGAGGTCGGCCGCGCTGGTGCGCCGGCGGGTGAGGGCCAACAACAGGCCGAGGCTCAGACCGATGCCAACCAGCGAGGAGCCGCCGCTCGAAATTAGGGGCAAGGTCATGCCCTTGGCGGGCGCCAGGCCGACATTGACCGCCATGTTGATGATCGCCTGCAGCACGATGAGGAGCGCCAGCCCGGTCGCGCACAGGCGCTGGAATGGGTCGGGGACCGCCAGCTGGCGCAACATCACCCGGGCTGCGACCAGCGCGAACAGGCCGAGAATTACCAGGCAGGCGAGCACGCCGTACTCCTCGGCGATCACCGCAAAAATAAAGTCGGTGTGGGCGTCGGGCAGGGCGCTTTTCAAGGTGCCTTCGCCCGGGCCTTTGCCGAACAAGCCGCCTTCACCAAAGGACCGCAGCGCCCGTTCGGTTTGAAAGCTGTCGCCAAGGCCCGGATGCAGAAAGCGATCGATGCGCCAGCGCACGTGACCAAAGGCAAAGTAGGCGGCAAACAGCGCCGAACCCAAGGCCGCCATCAGCACCCCGAACCATTTGAGCGGCCGGTTGGCCAGGAAGAACAAGCCGCCCCAGATGCTGCTAACGAGCAGGGTCTGGCCAAGATCGGGCTCGAGCACCAGCAGCACGACGAAGGTGAGGTAGATCGCCAGCGCCGCGCTGATTGCGGGCATGTCCGGTCGCCGCCCCGACTCGGCGAACAGCCAGGCCGTCAGCACCACGAACGCCGGTTTGGCAAACTCGCTGGGCTGCAGGGTATAGCCGCCGATCTCGAGCCAGCGCCTGGCGCCATTAACCTCGAGCCCGGTCACCAGCACCAGCAGCATCAGGGCGAAGCTTATGAGCAACACCGCCAATGCCAGGCGGCGGATCTCGGCGGCGGTCAGCAAAGACACGGCAAACATCGTTGCCAGCGCCACCGCTAGGAACACGACGTGGCGTTCGACAAAGTAAAACGGTGCGAGCCCACGTTTCAGGGCGACCGCCGGGCTCGCCGCCAGCGACAGCATCAGGCCGATGCCGGCAATCACCAGCACCGTCGCCAGCAACACCCGGTCGACCGTGAACCACCACTCGGCGAGGCGGCTTCGTTCGGCCCGCGACCACGTCATGACAGCACCCCTTGCGCGCACGCGCAGCCTTGTCGATCAAATGCCATCGCGGCTTCCCGTGGTGACGCCCGGCACACGCGCGACCAGGGCGCGGAAGACATCGCCGCGCACCTCGAAATTGCGAAACTGATCGTAGGAGGCGCAGGCCGGTGACAGCAGCACCACCGCCCCGGCTTTGCCCGCGCCGGCGGCATCGGCCGCCGCCGTGGCCACCGCCACCTCGAGGCTGCCGCAGCGTACAAATGCCACCTGGTCCTTGAGGGTGGCGGCAAATTCGTCGCTGGCCTCACCAATGAGATAGGCCTTGCTGATGCGGGGGAAGAAGGCCGCAAGCGAGCTGATACCGCCAGCCTTCGGCTTGCCGCCGGCGATCCAAAAGATATCGCCGGGGAAGGCCGCCAGCGCCGTCCCGGCACTGCTGGCGTTGGTCGCCTTGCTGTCATTGATGAACACCACGCCACCGAGCCGCCCCACTTCCTCCAACCGGTGCGGCAGACCGGGAAAGCTCGCCAAGCCGGCGGCGATCTGTTGCGGCGCCACGCCCAGGTGCATGGCGGCGGCGCTGGCGGCGAGCGCGTTTTGCAGGTTGTGGCGCCCGCGCAGCGAGGCGATGCCGGTCAGCTCGGCGAAGGCGCCGGCGGGGCCGG
>DATFXD010000330.1:0-5993 GCA_035258605.1 Hyphomicrobiaceae bacterium
TCCCCGGCGGTTCGGCAAGAACACCACGTGATCGGAGTGTTTCGGCGCGGGACCAAGGCTCCGACGGCGCTTTAGATCTCACCCTTTCTGGTGATCTGCCTTGGCCGGCAAAGCCCTTACCTGCTGGCGCACCCAGAGGCCGCGCCCGGCTGCAACCCGGCGGGACAGGTTTTTTTGATCATGACCCAACGAATGTGCCAGGCGCCCGGTTGCGGGGGACCCATAGCATCGTCGTTTGCTGCCTACTGTCGGCCACATCAGGCTCGGTTGCGGCGCCATGGCGCCGTCGATCAGACGGTCGTCACCAAAGCCCAGCTCAAGCCATACGTGGCGATGGTGAAGGCGCGAATTGCCGGGACCCCCGACAACCAGGCGTGGGCGACCCTGGACAGCCGCTGGCCGGCGCTCTTGGACCATGCCAGGGGCCTCATTGGCGACGGCGAGGGCGGCCCGTCCGACACGGGGCACGAACTGATGGCGGCACGGGAGCTCGTGAAGCTGGCGTACACGGTCGAAGCGCGCGATGTGCTCGAGGTGGTGGGCGCCCTGCTGATGATGAGCATCATGGACCCGCTTCAGTTCAAATCCGACGCAGCGCTTTGGATCCAACTCGCCCGCCGGGTGCGCAGTCTGGCCGACCCCGACGTGGTCGAGAGCTGGGACCACCGCCGCCAACGCGTGCGGCGCCGTGCCCGCGAATTGAGCCCGAAGGCCGCACGCTGCCTCGGTCATTGGCTTGCCACCGCGTTTGGCGCCGTTGGTCCGGGCTTGGCCAAGGCCGAGCAGGCTGAGCGTGCCCGACTGAACCATGAAACCCGAGGCCGCAAATCTGCGGACCCGAAGCTGGTCTGAGGCGTGTTGGTCATGCCCAGGAAGCCGGCTCGCACACGTAAACAGCAATTGCGCCACAGCCGCGCGGCGCTAGCGACCATCCAGTTCGCGGTCGATACCGTGGCCGACAGCATCCATCAGCTGCGGACACTGCGGCGGCAAATGCAACGGGGGCATCATGCGGCCCTTTCCACATTGCGTATGGCCCGCCATCATTGTCTCAGCGAACCGGATCTGACCCGGGTTGAGGACATCGTCGGCCAGTACGCGCGGGTTGCCGATTGGCCGGCGACCATGCGTTGCCGCAACCGTCATGAGCAGCTTGAGCGACCGTTGAGCGACTTGGAAAGCAGCGTCCTTGCCAGTCTGGCGGGGTCGGCCCTCACCGTCGTGGCCGGAGCCCTCACGATCTGGGAACAGCTCGATGCGTGGTACGGCGGACTGGCGGTGACGGCAGCCGCGGCTGCCCGCGCCGCGCTTCCGAGCGTCACCGCCGCAACGCACCGGCGACGCGCCGACAAGCTAATGCTGCGGCTCGAACTGCTTTGTGCCAACGACCACATCGCCTGGGCATTTGCGGCCGCGCCACCCAAGCCGCCGGAGCCAACCGTCGAGCGGACCTTGCACTGACATCGAACGCGTCCGCAGCAGTGCACCCACCCCTTGCGTGATGGCGAGGGTCAGAGACCCCAAACTCTGAGCGCAGAGGGACGATGGCTGGCCGAGCGCGGGAGCTCCGGGCGGCAGGGCAACACACGTGCTCACGACCGATCGCCGGCACTGCTGCGCGCTGGTTGCGAACGCCACGGCCGCGCCCCGGGCAGGAGTGCGGCGGCCGCGCCGATCCGCTGACGAGCGATCGCAGCCGGTCGTTGGCGGGCACGATCGCCACCGCCATGCCGGTGGACTTTCGCGCGCTGACTTGGGCGATGACTTCGGGTCCAAGCCAGCGGCCTGCGGCCCTGACCCAGGCGCCGCAGGCGATGGTAGGTCTTGGGCCTCGGCCTGGCTGGTGGGTGAGTGGCGTCGGCCGCGATGCCCGGGGGCGGCATCTACACTCGTGCGGCCGGTTGATTGCCTTCTCCTGACGGCAGCGGGCGGTATCTTGGGCCACTGCCGCTCTGCTTGGTCGGCCGGCCACCTCGATGATGCTCGCTGCACCTCACGGCAGCGCCAGACATGCCGTTGGTGAGGCGCCCCCTTGTCAATCGGTTGCGTCAGTCCGGCCGCTTCGCTTCAACATGGCGCGTAAAGTTATTGAGAATGGCTTGCCAGCCGTCGCGCTGCTGCTCGATCGAATGCGTTGCTTCACTGTCGAAGGTGACCCTGACCTTGACACCACTCGGGGTCTCGCCAAATTCGACCTGGGCTGTGCGATCACCAAAGCTATACTCAATCAGCTTGTGCTCGACCAGTTTGGTGTAGGTACCTGCAAAATCAAAGCCCATGCTGCCATCCTTTGCCTCCATGCGAGAAGAGAAGGCACCGCCCACGCGCAGGTCGACCGTGGCAGCGGTTGTGTGCCAGTCATCGGACGCAGCATTCCACTGCTTGATGTCTTCCGGTGTCGTATAAGCCCGCCACACCTCCGCGATCGGTGCGGCGACGGTCGTTTCGACAGTGATCTTCATCGTGTGCCTCCTCAATGATGTGCGATGTGCGTCCCATCCGCGGCAACCGCCAACAGACCGGTGCCATAATCTAAGGACGGTCCAACCAAGCTGGTGCCGACGCGCCGCGTGCAAAAAAACGTCGATGCCCGCATTGGTGGCCCGCCTCCCGTCGGTCTTTCGCCTGCCGGCCGGCGCTCGCCGCACGTCTGTTTTTCGGTCGGCAGGCCAAATTCGGGCCAGTCGTGTCGTGCGCCTCAAGGCCCTACTCCATCAGCGCCTCCGCCACCGCGGCAAAGGCTGGCAGCGTGACCGGATCGTTATTGACATTGCCGGCAGCCGGATGCGAGGCGTAGCGTGCAATGACCATCTCGGCCCTGGGATCGACGTAGATCGACTGGCCATGAATGCCTCGTGCCATATAGACGCCATGCGCGTTGTGGCTTACCCACCACTGACCGCGGTAGGACCAGCCCGGCAATGTCGCGTAGCCGGCCGGGGCGAATTTTCTCGGATCACCGCCGCGGGCGATGTCGTCAACGACGCTTGCAGGTAGCATTTGGCGGCCATTGAAGTAACCGCGATTGCGCATGACTTCGCCAAAGCGGACGAGATCGCGCAGTGTCGTGTTAAGACCGCCCCCGCCACTTTCGATGCCGAGATGGTCGACGGTGTAGTGAGCGTCTTCCTCCGCACCCATCGGCTGCCAGATGCGCGTCGAAAGCTGGGTCGAGAGGGAGTTGCCGGTTATGCGACGCGTGATCCAGGCGAGGACGTCGGTATTGACGGTCTTGTAGGCGAACTCGCGGCCGTGCTCGCCTTGTTTCTGTTGTGTTGTCAGGTATTCGAGTAGGGAAATCCGCGGTGCTCCGGGCTGCGGTGGTGCCATGCCGTTTGCCCGTCGCATCGCCCACACGTCCGAGTTGGTATCGGTATACACCTCCGTGTATTTAAGGCCGGTGGTCATATCCATGACCTGCTCGACGGTGGCATCGGCAAATGCGCTCGCTTTGAGCTCCGGTACGTAGGCCGTCACGGGGGCGTGCGGATCGAGCCTGCCCTCGGCGATCAGCATACCGGCGAGCACGCCGGTGAACGACTTAGTCACCGACATGGCGATGTGCTGCTGGTGCGGTTCGAGGGCACCGAAATAGCGCTCGAAAACCAGGCGACCGCGATAGAGGACGGCGATGCCGTCGGCATAGGTCTCGGCGAGGGCCTGATTGAAGGTGATCGGCCGGCCGTCCATGGTCGTGAGCTTCACACCACCAAGGTCGCGCTCGGCGCGGGGCAGCACCGTGGCCGGGCCCGGGCCACGCCAGACCCCGACCGTCGGCACAAGCTGGCGGATATTGCTCCATGCCCAGCGCGACTGCGGAAATTCGCGAAACGAGCCGTCGGCGAACATGACGGCCTTATCCTGCGGCGGTGGAAATCCAGTCATCCAGCCAAGCGCGCGCGGGTCGCTGTCGGCGGAACTCGGGAGTGCTGCGGGTGTGGGGCTCGGCATCTAATCCTTCCTTTGCTGTGATGGCAGAGATGATACGCCCGGGGGCGACACCGACAAGCCGGCACCCGCGAATTTGAGACGGCGCTTCTGATCGTTACCCCTTGTCGGTGCGGTTGTGCCGCCAGCCCGGTGACAGGTCAGCCGATGCCAACGGTCGCCCTTGAGCAAATACACCCCCATGCTAATGACCGTTCTTGGAACTAACGCCACGGAGGAGCAGTGATTGAGCTGAGGTCTGCCGACGCTGCCGAGATCGATCACCTCGCCCGTTTGTGGTACGACGTGTGGCACCAAACGCATGCGCCGCTGCTGCCGCCGGCGCTCACCCGTCGACGCACCCTCGACAACTTTCGCGCGCGGCTTGAGGCCGCCTTGCCGAATGTGCGCGTTGCCGGCCCGTTCGGTGCGCCCGTCGGCTTCTGCATCCTTAGGGGACCGGAATTGTATCAGCTTTTCGTGGCGCTTGACGTCCACGGTTTGGGTGTCGCGGCGGCGCTGATCGCCGACGCGGAGACACGGCTTGCCGCATCCGGTGTGGAGACGGCATGGCTCGCGTGCGCGGTGGGCAACGATCGCGCTGCGCGGTTCTACGAGAAGAACGGCTGGCACCTGGCCGGCACGGTCGTCAATCCCGCCGATACGTCGAGCGGCCCGTTGCCGCTGGAAGTGTGGCGCTACGAGAAACGGCTGACGCGCTCGACCTGAGCACTTTGAGGCTTGCGCAAACGTCAAAGCCGGACGGCGCCGCCCGGACCCACGTCGAACTTGCCGTCGTCCCGTCGTTTGTGCACAGTCGAGGCGCTCGAGTGACGCGAATGGCAACCAGGTGAGGCCGGTCGGTCGCGCGATAGTGCAGGCGCGGCTGATGCGCGTTCCTCGCTTCAGACCAGCAGGGACGATGTCGGCGCCACCGCCAAATGGTATCTGATGCAGAAGGCAGCACCGAAATGGTTAGTGTATCGCGGGCGATGCCGTTGTTGTTGCCTGCGCGTCTGCGGCGCGCGCTGGCCCAAGCTGCACTTTTGCCGACGCGAGGTTTTGCTATGCGAAGAACAACCCTGCTGATGGTGGCGCTGGCGGCGACATCCGTCGCGGTGCTTGCTCAAGGCCGCCCGACGCGCTTTTGGAATCTGACACAGTACACCATCGCGGAATTCTATCTGGCGCCCGCTGGCACCACCAGTTTCGGCCCCAATCAGTGCAAGAATGATAAAGACGGCACCGTTGATCACGACGAGCGGCTACGTATTACCGGGGTCGAAACTGGCGTATACGACGCAAAGTTCACCGACGTCAAAGGGCGCACCTGCCTGGTAAAAAACATCAAAGTCGAGGCTGGCCAGATTTTCTCGATTGAAGAAAGCGAATTGGGCTCAGCCTGCACGGTTGCGGGCAAGCGAAAGTAAAGCTCGAGCGAGACCCATTATCAGCAACGCATTGGTGTGGCCGAGCCCCGGCAGCATGGGCAGATCGGCCCTCAACGGCATCGGACAAGAGATCGATCTCGTTCAGATCGCCAGCGATCAGATCTGTGGTGCGACAAGGTGTGTGCGTCGCGGCGCACGACAAACCAACAAGATCGCTGCGGCTGTCCTGGCTGCTGGCGCCGGGACGCCTGGCCTGGCAAGCGGCGGCGCACCCACCTGTGCACCAACACGGGGTAGGCGCGGTGCGCTCGGTTGGCGGTGGTGCGCGAGCCCGTCGAGCCCTGGCGGCACCGTTTGAACCTGTGGACACGGAGCGCCAACCTCCGTGCGAATCACCTAACCTCGCCATCGCGCTTTCTAGAAGACGCGAGGGTTTGCATGGGCGACATCGATCGGCAGCGCCGCGAAGCCGTGCGTAAGCTGCGGAATCTCGGGCTCGCTTGGCGCGCAGGTGCCAGGCGGAACGCGAGCGACGCGGACCTGCTATCCGAAGCCGATGGTTTATTCGCCCTGCTGGTGCGACGAGGGGATGAGCTCGCCGGGTGTAAAGGCTCGCTCGAGGAGGCTGAACGCACACCGATCATCGATGCTCTTGTAGCCTGCCAGGAGAAGTGC
>DATFXD010000331.1:0-5063 GCA_035258605.1 Hyphomicrobiaceae bacterium
AACATCGATCGGCGCACGGCAACTCTCCCTGGTTCCTGACCCACCAAATGTGTAGGCAATAGTTGCTGCTGCCCATCGGGGCATACCCGAAGGCGCGATCGTGGGATTGCTGAGTATTTCTGGCCCTGCGGCGGCGGCAACGGGTGCTTCCACAGGCTGGCGATGGCGCGGCCCGGTCGCGTTCGAGGGGCATTGACGTGCGGCGTTTGCCGTCGCGGGCGCCGACGTTGGTCGATCGCCATCGCCGCCCGAGTCCGGTTGCCGCGAGGACGGTTGCGCCAACCCACATCAACGCCGTCAAAGTCGATGTTCAAGACGGCTGGCGGCTGGCGCCGTCAGCTCAAGGATTGGTCCCGGGTCCTCATCGATGTTGCTCCCGGTCCTCATCGATGTTGCTATTGTGTCGCTTCACGTCGACTTGTGCTGTCGCAGTCCAACCGTCGCGCGCAGTCTCTTTCTCCTCCCCGCGCGTGCTGGCGCGAGGTTGAACGGTCCGGGATTTCGCGCCGGCAAAATCGACATAACACCCGATATTGGTTCTCGGGTTCGCGGGCCACGTTGCATCACTCGTTATCATTGTCATGGCAAGGAGCGCGCGAATGAACAGGCGGGTGCTGTCCACTGTGGCAATGGCCACCACCGTTGGCATGCTCGGCACGTTGCCGGCGTCGGCTTGCGACAGTTGCGGCTGTGGCGGCGCCGGCTATGGGTACTATGGCTACGGACCGTCTTGGGGATATAGCAGTACCTACTACGTGGCGCCGGCGTTCAACCCGGCACCGGTTGTGGCCTTTGTGCCCGCTCCCCGCGTATACGTCGCAACCCCCGTCTACGGCGGCTACTACGCTCCCTCCTATGGCTACGGCTATGGCTACGGCGGGCGAGGGCGTTGGGGCTGGTAAAGTCCGGGTCCGGACCGAGGCCGGCTTCACTTGCAGGCCCGCCGGTCGGTGTTGGCGGGCGCGCTGCTGCGACCTCAACGCGCTACCGCAGGGCCTGATCGGGCTTTGGGCGGGGCGCGGATTGATGGGCCGAACGACCGCAGCCCGCGTTTGCCAAAACACCCAAACGATGTCGGCGCCTCGATGAGCGGGGCTGCCGGCGCGCCGGGCGCTAAGCTTGGCAAGAGGTGGCCAAGCGCGGCTCAAGAACGCGCCGATCGGAGAGGGGCGAGGGCACGCCGCCATCGCGACGCCTCCCGTGCCGAGCGCCGGCGACACATGCCGTCGCCCAGTGTCGAGCAATGTGTCGAGCAATGGGCAGCCGGCCGTCGCCATCGGCGGCCGCAGACGTGGCGGGCGCCGGCGCGACGGCGACGGCAACATCGGCATGGCCGGTCAGGGTCACCGTCTCAAGATGCGCCTTTGACGGTGCTAGCGGCGCCTCGCAATCGGGCGGCGCGCGCCCGGCTTGCCGACTTACTCGGCACGCCTTGGCCGCATCGGCTACGGCTCGACGATTTTGTTGCGAATGGCGTAGCGCACGAGGCCGGCGGACGAAGATAGGTTGAGCTTGCGCATGATCGCGGCGCGATGCGTCTCCACCGTCTTGAGACTGATGTTGAGGATATTGGCGATCTGCTTGTTGGTGTGACCTTCGGCGATCAATTGCACCACGCCCCGCTCGCGATTGGTTAGCGTCGAGCCCTCGCGCGCCGGTCGTGCGAGAAACGAGTCGAGCAGCGCTTCGGAAACCTTGGCCGTGAAGAACGGTTTGTGGCCGGCCAGCGATTCGATGGCGCCGATCAGATGGCGTTTGGCATCGGATTTCAGCAAATAGCCGCGCGCACCTGCCTTGAGCAGCTCCTGAATCAAAGTTTCGTTGTCATGCATGGTGAAAATAAGAACTTCGGTCTTGGGCAAGCGGGCGCGGATCTGGCGCGTCGCCTCGATGCCGTTGATCAATGGCAGCGAGTAGTCGAGCACGGCAACATCCGGCTTGGTCTCTGTTGCCTTGTTGATCGCATCCTTGCCATCGCCGGCTTCGGCGACGACCTCCCAGCTCGGTTGCGACTCAAGGATTTTTCGAAGCCCCGAACGCACAACCTCGTGGTCGTCGGCAATGAGAATGCGGATCATCTCAGTCGGCGCTCCATTGCGACCCGGTCGCCAAGATCTCTCCAACGAAAGGGCCGCCAGATTATCAGCCTACAGTATTGCGTCCGCCTGCCCAGTAGAACTAACCCGGATGCCACAAGCTTTAAGACCTGAGATATAGTTTGAGCTTTTGAGGTCAGTTGGGGTGAGTGTTTCATTAGTTCAAGCGCTACAATCGGCGGCACAGCCATCCACAAGACTAGTATTGGCGTCCCCTCCCCGGCGATCGCCAGGGCGACAGCCGGGTAGCCCAGCGCGTTTACCACGCTAGAACAAGTATTCACGGACTTGAACTCGGAGGCAGGGACCTTGAGCGCAAGCCGTCGCCCCCCGCATCCAGCGTGGTCGAGGTATAGCTCGGGGAATGGCCGCCAAAATCGCAGCCGGCGGCGCCGCGCGAACTTTTGGGCCGCGGTTGCCCAAACGGCGCTCAATTGCGGGGAAAATGGCAAGTCAGTCCCAAGCATTTTCCCGGCCGTCATTTCGCTTGCCAAGCCCGGTGTTGCGTCGGGAGTCCTTCGCCGGGCCGCAGGGGTAATCACCGATATCAGAGGTGGAATGGCCGTGTTGGGATGCTTCCATTGCGCTCTGGGGTGAAAGAAGAGCATGGCCATCGTCCGATTGAACAAGCGCGCCCGGCGTGTGCGCAAGAGCCCGTGTGCCGACGCGTCGGCAACCGGGCAGCCAGGGGTGCCTCAGCTGGCGCTCCGCGCTCGCGGCAAGCCTCATGCAGGTCGACCCCGGCTCATCCCACATGCGCGGCGACACGCCGGTTGCGGTGGCGCCATGCGCAATCGGCGTGCCGATTGCATTGCCCACTAGGAGGACCCAATGGCCACCTCGGTGAATACCCAGGCACCGTTTCAACCGCGCGTGATGCTGCACGCCCTCGCCAGGAATTGGTGGCTGATCCTGCTGCGAGGGATCTGCGCCATGGTGTTCGGCGTGCTCACGTTCATCTGGCCCGGTGTCACGCTACTCACCCTGGTCCTGTTCTACGGCGCCTTTGCTCTCGCCGATGGCATCTTCGCTCTGTCTGCCGCCGTCACCGGCAACACGCCAACGCCGCGCTGGTGGCTGGCCATCGTCGGATTGCTCGGCATTGCGGCCGGCGCCATGACCTTGCTGTGGCCCGGCCTGACGGCGGTGGTGCTGCAGGTGTTTATTGCGTGCTGGGCGATCGCAACCGGCGCCATCCAAGTCATCGGCGCCATCCAGCTCAGGAAGGAGATCGAGAACGAGTGGCTGTTGATCGCTGGCGGTCTGCTGTCCATCGCGTTCGGTGTCATTCTGGTCACCCAACCTAGCGTCGGCGCCCTGGCGCTGCTCTACGTCATTGGCTCCTACGCCATTCTCTATGGGCTGCTGCTGGTGTGGTTCGCGTTACGCTTGCGAAATCACACCCACCAGGTCCGCGCATGAGTACCGATGCCGAAGGCGCGGCCGCGCCGCGCTCGCATCCGACAAGGGAGACAATCACCATGAGACCGGAGATGGACATTGAGGCAGCCGTGCAGCATGGCACCCCGCACCGCAAGCCGTGGGGGGACAACATGGTGTGGGTTCCAGGCGGCACCTTTCAGATGGGATCGGATCGGCACTATCCCGAGGAAGCCCCCGTCCACCGCGTCGCCGTCGCCGGCTTCTGGATGGACCGAACTCCCGTCACAAACTCGCAGTTCGCGCGCTTCGTCACCGCCACCGGTTATGTGACCTTTGCCGAGATTCCGCCGGATCCCAAAGACTACCCCGGGGCCTTACCACACATGCTCTATGCAGGTTCGCTGGTGTTCCGGCGCCCGCTCGAGCGCATCCAGGCCGACCATTGGGGGCATTGGTGGACCTTCATGAAAGGCGCAGACTGGCGTCACCCGCTGGGACCCGGCAGCAGCATCGAAGGCCTCGGCGACCATCCCGTGGTTCACGTGGCCTATCAGGATGCACTCGCCTACGCACGCTGGGCCGGCAAGGCGCTGCCGACCGAGGCGGAGTGGGAATTTGCCGCCCGTAGCGGCCAGGACGGTGCCGAATTTGCCTGGGGCGGCGAACTCCACCCCGGCGGTAAGATGATGGCCAACACCTGGCAGGGTCAATTTCCCTGGCAAAATCTGGTGCAGGATGGTTATGAGCGCACCTCGCCGGTAACGGCCTTCCCGCACAATGACTACGGCCTCTACGACATGATCGGCAACGTGTGGGAGTGGACATCGGACTGGTTCAATCCCCGCCACGAGCCCGACGCGGCCAAGCCGTGCTGCATTCCGAAGAACCCGCGCGGCGGCAAAGAAGAGTTGAGCTATGATCCCTGTCAGCCGCAGCAGCGCATCCCGCGCAAAGTGCTGAAAGGTGGCTCCCACCTATGCGCCCCCAATTACTGTCGGCGCTACCGGCCGGCGGCGCGGCATCCCCAGCCGATCGACACCTCGGCCTGTCATGTTGGCTTCCGCTGCATCGCCCGCAACCGTCCCAAGCTGTCGCTGGCTCCGACGCGACCGAAGCGGGTCGGCATCGAGCGTGCGCCTTCTGGTCCACGCTGATGGTGACGGTGGCGGCTGCGTGCGCCCGGCGGCCAGCACAGGTGCTGGGGTAGCCGGGGCAATTGACCGGCCGGAGGCCCACGCTCGGGACCTCGCCTCCAGTGATCGGAAGTGATCGAAACGAGAGTGGGTAAACGGCTCAAGCCGCCGGCTGCGCTAAAAGGCCCCCCGGCTGCGCTAAAAGGCCGGCCGCGCAAACTCGAGTTGCGCTAACCGGCTGCGGTTTCCTATCCCCCGTCAAGGGAGCGGTGAGGAGAAGCCTCGAGCTGTGACAGCCGCTGGTGCCGGGCATGCGTCAGCCCAGCAGCAACAGGATCGCAACCAGCATCACCACGTGGATGGAGACGAATACGAAACAGGCCTTACCGAGTGCAGCAGCCATGGCTTCACAACCTTAAGGGGGGCATTGAACTTCGATGCAGCCTTGAAC
>DATFXD010000332.1:0-9710 GCA_035258605.1 Hyphomicrobiaceae bacterium
GCAGATCACGGTGCACACGCCGCCCAGCCGCAAAGTCCGCAACAGCACCGTCATGAACGATGCATCCATTAGATCAATGTAGTTGGCAATCGTGAGCTCGGTGGTCCAGATGCGGGTCGGAGAATGCGTATAGAAGCTCAACACGATGATGTTGATAAAGGGTATCACCAAAAAGACCACAAGATAGAGCCCCAGCGGCACGACCAGGGCGACCCAATATGGCCGTTGGCGTGGCTGAGAAACGGTCATTTGGATAATACGAGGACGTCGGCTGCATCGACAGCCACGACCACCTGGTCGCCGGCCGCAAGTCCGCGCTCCGCGCAGGCGCGCGCCACGACCATCAGTTCCTGCTCGGGCGGCACATCGATTGCGAGCTGGAAATCCTGACCGAGGTAGGTGAGCTCTTTGATCCGGGCGTTCAGTCTATTTTCGGCCGCGACCTCGGCGTCGGCGATCAAACGGACGCGCTCCGGCCGGACCATGGCTACCACGCGATCGCCAACCCTTGAGGCCGTGCGTGACGCGCGCAATGTCAGGCCACCATCGGTTCGAATGATGGTTGCGCCGGCGTCGACGTCCATCACAACGGCGTCGATCAGATTCGAGCCGCCGATGAAGTCGGCAACGAAGGTGTTGGCCGGCCGTTCATAGATCTCCCGCGGTGATCCAATCTGCTCGATGCGTCCGTTGGACATGACGACGATACGGTCCGAAAGCGCAAGCGCCTCGCCCTGATCGTGCGTGACGTAGACCGCCGTCGTGCCCAATCGCCGTTGCAGCTCTCGCAGTTCCTTGCGCATCGCCAGACGCAATTTGAGGTCAAGGTTGGACAACGGCTCGTCGAACAGAAGTATGCGCGGCTCGAGCACAACCGAGCGTGCGATGGCGATGCGCTGCTGCTGGCCGCCGGACAGCTGGCGCGGATAGCGGCCGCCGAGATCCGGCAATCCCACCAGCTCAAGCGCCTGTCCCACCCGTTGTATCAGTTCAGCCTTGCCGATGCGCCTGAGGCGCAGGCCAAAGGCTACGTTCTCGAAGATGGTGAGGTGTGGGAATAGCGCATAGTTCTGGAACACCAAGCCGATATTGCGGCGGTTGGGCGGCTGCCGTTCGATAGCGGCGCCAGTGAGCAGGATGCTGCCCTCGCTCGGCGTCTCGAAACCGGCGATGCAACGCAAGGTCGTGGTCTTGCCACAGCCGCTTGGTCCGAGCAGCGAGACGAACTCGCCAGCAGCAACCTTGAGCGAGATCGGGCCGACCACGGATTGGGGGGTAAAGCGCTTTACGAGATTGCGGATCTCGAGCTCGGGAGTCGAACCCTGGTCCTTGTCGGTGGTGATCAACGCCACGTTCGCGCGGCCCCGACTGGTGGTTGCATGGCGCAACGAAGCAGCTGCAGGCATTCGAGGTTTGGCGACGATGTCGCCGACGCGAGCGCACCAGCAATTTCGTGCCTTGTCAAGGATGCGCCGATGCAAGATGCTCGCTCCGCCCCTGCCCACGGAGGGAGATATGAAAGCTCATCGGCCAACCATCATGGGCACGCGCTACATGATTGTGGCGTGCCAGTACCTGGCGGCCGAAGCCGGCTTCCAAATTCTCAATGCCGGTGGCAACGCCATTGATGCGGGCGTGGCCGCTGGCATCGCGCTCGGTGTGGTCCAACCGGAGTACGTGAACTTCGCCGGCGTAGCACCGATCATGGTCTACTCCGCCGCCGAGGACCGCATCGTCACGGTCCCGGGGCTCGGCACCTGGCCGAGGGCCCTGGAAGCCGGCTACTTCAAACAGCACCACGCGGGCAAGATCCCACCGGGCGTGCTGCGCACCGTCGTTCCGGCGGCACCCGACGCTTGGATTACGGCGCTCGCGCGCTGGGGAACTATGAGCTTTGGCGAGGTTGCCGCATCGGCGATCGGCTATGCCCGCGACGGTTTCCCGGTCTATCCATTGATGTCGGAGATCATCGCCGAGCACGAGGCAGAATACAGGAGATTTCCGTCAAGTATCCCGATCTATTTGCCCCACGGGCGCCCGCCGCGGGTTGGCGAGATCTTCGTGCAGAAGGATCTCGCCGCCACCATGCAATACATGGTGGACCAGGAAGCCGCCGTGAGCTTTAAGCACGGTCGGGCAGCTGGACTGGAAGCGGCGCGCGCAGCGTTCTACACCGGGGACATTGCCCAGCGGATCGTCAAATTCCAGAAAGACAACGGCGGTTTGCTCGCGGCCGAAGACCTCGCGGACTACCACTCCGGGTTTGCGAGCCCGGTCGAAACCTCGTTCGGCAACATCCGCGTTTACGGCTGTGGTCCGTGGTGCCAGGGTCCATCGCTGCTGCAGGCGCTCAACCTGGTCGACGCCGCCGAGTTGCGCAATCTCGGCCACAATGCACCGGGATATCTGCATCGTATTACCGAGGCGGTGAAGCTGGCATTCGCCGACCGCGAGGCCTTTTTCGGCGACCCGCGCATGGTCGACGTCCCCATCGATGGCCTATTGTCGCGCGATTATGCGCGCCAGCGACGCCAGATGATCCGGCCCGATCGCGCCTGGCCCGGGATGCCGCCGGCTGGAGATCCGCATGGGCACGGGGTTCGACGCCAAGGCGGCGCACCGAGCCCGGAGGCGGCCTGGCAGGCGCCCGAGCTCGACACCTCTTATGTTTGTGTCGTCGATCGCCAGGGCAATATTTTCTCCGCGACGCCAAGCGATGGTTCCTACAATGCTCCGGTGGTGCCCGGGCTCGGCATTATCCCCTCGCCGCGCGGCAGCCAGAACTGGGCGGACCCACTCCATCCCTCGGGCGTCGCCCCCGGCAAGCGTCCCCGCCTGACACCGAACCCTGCGATCGCTATCGAGCCCGGCAAGATGGCAATGCCATTCGGAACTCCCGGCGGCGACGTGCAGACCCAGGCGATGTTGCAGGTGTTTCTCAATGTCCACGTGTTCGGCATGGAGGCGCAAGACGCGGTGGAAGCACCGCGCGCGGCGTCCTACAGCTTTCCCTCATCGTTCGAGCCGCATGCCTATCACCCCGGACGGCTCAATCTGGAAGGCCGCATAGACCGTCCGACCGGAGAGGCACTGGCCGGCCTCGGCCACAAGGTTGAATGGTGGCCGGAATGGACCTGGCTTGCCGGCGCGGTCTGCACGATTATCGCCGACCAGGAGACGGGGGTGCTCAAGGGTGGGGCTGACCCGCGCCGACCATCCTATGCCCTTGGCATTTAGCCGCGACCGGCACGGGCCTCGATTGCATCGATGGGGGAGCCATGTCCGTTGAGCAGCTTCTGTCGGAACTTTCAGTCGACAACATCCGCAACCATGTGCGCCATATCGTCGAGACCATGCCGTCCCGACTTGCTGGCTCGCCCAACGCTGCCCGCATGGCCGCGTACAGCGCTGATCAACTCAAGCGAGCAGGCCTAGCCGCGCGCGTAGAGACTATCCCTGGCCTCGTCAGCTTCCCGCGGGAAGCCGAGCTCACAATACTCTCGCCGCTTAACAAGCTGCTGCCGGCAAATACCTTCGGCCACAGCGTCGAGACATCGCCAGAGGGCATAGCCGGCGAACTCATCTATGTCGGGTCGGGACATTATTCGGATTACGAGGGCAAAGACGTCGCCGGCAAGATCACGCTCTCCGAGCTATCTTATTCTCCTGGCCGCCACGAGAAGCAGCGCATTGCCGCAGTTATGGGCTCGACCGCCCAGATCATGCGTAACTGGGGGCATCCCGAGAACGCGGCCTTGCCGTTGGGCTCGGTCAAGCCTGCCTGGGGCAATCCTACGCCCGAGACCATCAACACCGAGATGCCGGCGATCCCGTGTATCGGCATTTCCCGAACCGCCGGGGGATATCTGCTCGATCAGCTGGCCAAGGGACCGGTTCGCGTGCGCTTGCGCACCCAGGTCGAGAACGGGTGGCGCGATTTAGAGATGACGATCGGCGAGCTGACGGGCAGCGGCGGTGATGACTTTGTTCTTGTTGGCGGCCACCAGGACGGCTGGTACGGCGAAGGTGCGCCCGACAACGCGGCCGGCAATGCCTGCATGCTCGAGCTTGCGCGCGTGTTCGCACGCCATCGCGATCAGCTCAAACGCGGCCTCGTGTTCGGCTTCTGGACCGCACACGAGACCGGGACCATGGTGGGCTCCAGCTGGTTTGCCGACCGCAATTGGGACCGGGTGCGGAAGCATGCGGTCGCTTACATGATGATCGATCAGCCGGCGATGCTCGGAACCAGCCGTTGGTCCGTGCACTCGAGCCTGGAGTTGCGGACGTTTCACGAGAGTGTCGAGGGGCGCATGCTCGGCGGCAACCGCGTGCCGGAGTGGCATCGGGCCCCGAAAACCGGTGACGCCTCCTTCTTCGGCCTGGGCGTGCCGACCTTCTGGGCCGAGGGAGGCTTTACGCCGGAGGAGCTGCAGGCGACGGCCAACGCCACCTGCGGTTGGTGGCATCACTCACTCGAAGCGACTTTTGACAAGATCGATTGGGATTGGATGGCCGATCACATTCGCATCTACGCAGGCTATTTGTGGGAGCTTTGCACCACCCCAATTCTGCCGTTCGAGTTCGTCAGGGTGGCCAATCAGTTCAAGACGCGGATCGCCGAGTTGGCGGCGGCCGGAAGCTCGGTCGGCGTCGGCAGTCTGGGCGAGCACGCTGCAGCTCTCGACCTCGCCGCGCGGCAGCTCGATGCGGTCGCCAACATCTGGAGGGGTCGCTATCGCGCCGAGCCCGCGTCCGACGATGGCCCCGCGGAGCTACTCAACAGCTGCATCAAGCGGTTGAGTCGCGTGCTCCTGCCGATCGCCAGTACGGTCAAAGGCACCTATGGCCACGACACGTTCTCGTTTACGCCGCAGTCGACCATGATCCCCTGTTTGTTCGATGTTCCCAAGCTGACAGGCATGGTGCCAAGCACTCCTGATCGCTGGCTGCTCGAGACCCAGCTGGTACGCGAGCGCAACCGGGTCAGCGACGCCCTGGTCGATGCCCGGCTGTTGATCGAGGGTACTTTGGCGCGGCTTGGCTGAAAGGGGGGCGCCCGCTCAAGGCATGGGGCGCGTGACGCAGGCCGCAGGCAGCAGCGCTTGCAACCCGACCGCCAGATGGCCGCAGACCCCGCAACCACGTTTGCCATTGGATCGGCGCAGCAGTGACGGGTTTGATGCCGGGCCCGGTCTGTGCGAGGGCAGCAAGGAAAAGTCAGTAACGCGGCTTAATCACGCGCCGCACCGGTGCTGCCGCGGAAAACGAGATCGAACGAGGCGCGCCACCACCTGTTCTGCAGCGGCCTGGCCGACCTCCACGATCGGGGTGCGAATGCTGGTCAGGGCTGGGGTCTGCGTGGCACCCAGATCGGTGTTGTCAACGCCTGTGATCAACATCTCGTCCGGTATATCGCCACGCCAAGCGACCGACATGCCATCATGGCACCGACGGCGAACGCGTCGTTGGTGGCGACGACGGCAGTCGGAGGACGCTCCACTGGAAGGAAAGCCGCACGCCGCGTTTCGAACCGTGGCTGCGAGCCTGCGCAACCATCCAGCAGGGCCGACGCCTTATCGGATGCTTAACCGCCCCGAACGTAGCGGCGCGCCAGGATGCGAATGCGGTTGCGGAAATGCGGGCGCACCTTTGCGCTCCACGACGTGTCGACGGCCGCCTTCCAGGCCGCGCTCTGCGTCACCGTCGGTGACTCCAGATGATAAAGCGCGACATAGCGGTGCGAGCCGCTTTCCGCTTCTGCCGAGCGGTAGCGCCGCGCCGCCAGCGTACCCGGAACCCGGGCCAGCGCCGGCAGATGCTCTTCATCGTACCAGGCATTGAAATCCGCTTCGGCCTCGGGGGCGACGTTCATGGCGTTGAGCAGAAGCCCGCCGCCGTCGTCGGGCGCCGCCGCAGCCCCGGGCGTGAGCTGTGTGCCCTCGAAGCGCAACAGCCGCTGGCACATTGCCGTCACCCGTTTCGACCAGACGGAAAGATTGCCGTAGGCAATCGCTTTGTAGGCCTCGCTCCGCAGCACATCGATGGACTCAAGATCGTAGGTTGCCACGGCAATCGCCGGTTGCTCCGTGCCGATCCAGCGCTCGCACGCCCCGAACCCGGCAACCGCCCGGCGCTCCGGGATGTGCTCAAGATCGTACCAGTCGTGGAACTCATCGGCATGCGCGCCCGAGAAATCAAAGGCGGCAAGTAACAGACCCTTGGCCATCGTGGCATTCTCCTGGAAGCGCGGCTCCTTACATCCCATCGCCCAGGCCTCCGCACAAGCCCCCTTGCATCGCGCGTTGCCAACCCGTGGCCGGCCTTGCGCCCGCGGCCACGCGGCCAGCGCGCAAACCCGCGCCCACTTTTTGGATGGGAGATGGGCCCATCCACATCCTCTCACGCGCTTGACACCCTTAGCGTTTGCGCCTGCCTCGTGCTTGCGGGCTTAAAAGGCGGCATCCGTGGCGCCCACGTAGGGTAAAGGCCAACTTTTGATCCAGCCGTAGCCGGTCGCGCTTAAACCGGGTCGGCGACGGGCTGCCCCAACGTTTCGCCAGGGGGAGCGATGGCAAGCCCGTCAAGAATTCCCGGCAACTCACGATCGATTACCCAACCTCCCGGACAAGGCTCGGCGGTGCTCGGTTCAATCCGGTGCCGCAATGAAGACTTTGCCCTCTTCGATGATCACGCGGTAGCTTTTCACCGGGACCATGCAGGGCGGTCCGACGACCGCTCCCGTCCGAACGTTGAATTGGCCGCCGTGAAAATTGCACTCGATGATGTCATTCTCCAAATAGCCGTCCGATAGCGCGCCGGGACCGTGGGTGCAGGCATCGTCGGTGACGAAGAACTCGCCGGCTACATTAAAGACCGCAAGAACCAAGCCTTCGGCTTCGACCTTGAGTGCACCGCCGCGCGCGACGTCCGCAATCCGGCACAGCTCGATGCGTTTTGGCGCGGGTGACATCGGGCCGCTCGTCATTGACCACGTCCGGCCATCAACCGAGGCTTTCCCCGAACGGCGCCGCAGGTATGATAGAGAACAATCTCGCCCGAGGAGCTCATCCGATGCTGAGGAAAGAGCACAACGATCTGCTGACCCAAACTGGGCCCGGCACTCCCGGCGGCCGGCTGTTCCGCAGCTACTGGATCCCGGCCCTGCTGGCGGAGGAGTTGCCCGACAACGAATGCCCACCGGTGCGCGTCAAACTGCTGTCGGAGCGGCTGCTGGCGTTTCGCGATACTGAAGGGCGGCATGGACTGATCGACGAGTTTTGCGCGCATCGCGGTGTGTCCCTGTGGTTCGGGCGCAACGAGGAACACGGTCTGCGCTGTCCCTACCACGGCTGGAAGTATGATTACACGGGCCAGTGCATCGAAGTCCCATCGGAGCCGGTGGAAAGCGGCTTCTGCTCAAAGATCAAACTCAAGTCCTATCCCCTAGTCGAACGCGGCGGCGTGCTGTGGACGTATATGGGGCCTCCCGCCAAGCAGCCACCTCTGCCCGAATGGGAATTTGCCCTCGTTCCGCACCAGCGCAGCTTCATCTCGAAGCGTCTGCAGGAATGCAATTGGCTGCAGGCCATGGAGGGTGGCATTGACTCCAGCCACGTCTCCTTTCTGCATCGCGGCGAGCTGACCTCGGACCCGCTGTTCCAAGGTGCAAAGGGCAACCAATACAACCTGCGGGATGCGCGACCGGTGTTCGAGGTCGTCGAAAGCCCAGGCGGACTCTACGTCGGCGCACGGCGCAATGCGGAGAACGGCCACTACTACTGGCGGATCACGCAGTGGGTCATGCCATCCTTCACGATGATCCCGCCACGGGGCGACCACCCCGTGCACGGTCACTTCTGGATCCCCATCGACGACGAAAATTGTTGGACTTGGAGCTTCGATTACCATCCCACGCGTGCGTTGACGCCAGATGAGAGGCAGGCCATGCGGGATGGGAAGGGTATCCACGTCAAATACGTGCCCGGCACCTTCCGGCCGCGGGCCAACAAAGACAACGACTATTTGATCGACCGCGCGGCGCAGAAGGAGGGCAGGACTTTCAGCGGAGTGGCTGGCATCGCCATGCAAGATGCCTCGCTGCAGGAAAGCATGGGGCCGATTGTCGATCGCGCCAAGGAAAATCTGGTCTCGACCGACAACGGCATCATCATGGCGCGGCACCGCTTGCTGCGCGCCATCAGGAACCTGATGGAAAATGCGGTACTCCCGCCGGGGGTCGACGTCTCGCACCAGCGCGTGCGCTCCGCGTCGCTGGTGCTACCGCCAGATCAGCCGTTCAAAGAAGCCGGGAGAGAAGCGCTCATTGTACGCCCCGGTGTCGCTCATGCGTCGGTCTGAGCATGCACAGCGAATCCGCCCGGGCCAGCAGCGCCGCCGAAGCCCGCTTTCGCATCGATGATCCTAATTCGCGTCCCCGCCTGGTCAAGGTCGTGGCGCTCGATCGGCCGAGCCAGGCGGTGGTGGAGCGGGTTGCGCAACACCAATGCAGCGGTGCGACCTTCCTGATCGCGTCTGCGTTTGCGGTCGAACCGCAGGGTGGTGGCCAATTGTCGATGCAGAACCGGCTGAGCGACTTGGCGGGCCACCCGAAACAGCTGCTCGACGAGATCAATGGTGCGGACCTCCTGGTCATGGTCGCGACGGCGGGAGAGGATGCTTCGGCCGCCGCCATGATCGGTGAAGCATGCAGTCGCAAACATGTGATGACGAGCGCGCTTGTGCTCGGCAGTGGGGCTGCGACCGACGCGGCGCTAGCCAAGACGTTGGCGCAATTGCGACCCTGGGCGCTGATGCTCGTGGCCGCGAGCTCGGACGACTATATCGCGGACATGCTGAGTGCTTTGCGAGCGTGACGCTGCGCCTAGAGGCGGCTCGCCCGCGCCAGCCGATGATGTTTGAGCGCTGGCAAGCCGCGAGACCGCTTCGAGCATTGCCACGGGAGAGGCGACACCTTTGACGACCATGTCGTGAACCGAGCCAATGACAATAGCATGGGGCTGTCAATCGCAAGGCCGGCAGTGGCGTGTCGCGCTGGCAGTTTCGCGGCGATGTGGCCGTGGTGGTGCAGCATCGCGAATGAAGGCGTCGCCGCCCTGCTATCCAGAAACCCGAGTGAGGTAGGTCATGCCGCTGGCCTGATCTCAACGTGGAATCCGAGATTGCGGATGCGATTGGCGAGCTTGGTTGCGGCACGGGTTGGGTTGCGGCGGGCGAAATGGTCGGCGCCGAGATCCTGGTAGCAAGTGCCGTCGGCCAGCATGTGGTAGACGGTGGTCAGGATCGAGGCCGCGACAGCGACAGCAGCCTTTTTGGGGCCGCAGCGTGCTTTTAGCCGCAAGAACTGAGCCTCAAAGTAGCTGTTCTTCTTTCGAGATGCGGCCCAGGCACACAGAACCAGCACAGGTTTCAACCACGGGGCGCCTTTTCTGACGCGGGTCGAGCGCCGTTTGCCGGCACTCTCGTCGAGGCGCGGTATGAGACCCGCCCAGGACAGGAGATGGCCCGCCGTTGGGAACTGCCTCATGTCCGTGCCGATCTCGGCGATCAGGATCTGGGCCGAGGTCTCGCTCAAACCCGGAACCTCCTTCAATCGTTCAATGGCGTCACGAAAGGGCTCGAGCGCGGCCTCAATCCGCGCGTCGAAGGCCGCAATCGTGTCTTCCAGCTGCTCAATGGTCTTCAAATGC
>DATFXD010000333.1:0-6227 GCA_035258605.1 Hyphomicrobiaceae bacterium
GTAACATCGCCAAGATGGTAGGCCCAGCGCAACCCTGGATAGAGGTTGCGATAACTAACAACAAGCAGGGCCACGTCAATGATGCGATGGAGTGTGTGGGCGCCAGGCGTCAGAAAATGGGGCCATGGCCCCATGTCCAGCCAATGCTCGGACCTGGAAGAGGCGCCGATTACGGGTCCTGCCCCACAAGCCTGCGCCAGCTCGAGTTTTGGACCGCAATGGCGCCCGGCCCCGCGGGCGCAACAGATTGCAGCATAATCCTACAGTTTGGCCGAAAATTGTAAGAATTGCAGATTTTTGCGAAATGCGGCCATGACGCCATGTCCGGCGCCATTCGTGGGGCGGGCGCTACTGGCCTCCGGCGATCATGGAAGCCTCTCCCAGGTCATGTGGTTGCCGCCGGCGTCTGGCTCGGCCTTCGGCTTCGCCGAAGCGGAACCGCAGTGCCTGCAGGTCAAAACCTTTAGGTTCGTCGCGATGACGTAAGCGCGCACACGATCCGTCCCTACCGCTGTGATACCCGGCACGATTGTGTTTTGCCGCGCCCAGCCCAGCCAACACCGTCAAGGTCTAAGTCACGCACTGGAGGGCGCAGCGCCAACAGGTTCGAGGTGTAACCGGGGATTTGGCGACGGACCGGATTGCGAGCTGATGACGTCGGGTCGTGACGCCACCGCTATCGAAAAGAACAAGCATGGCCTCAGCGTCAGTCATTGCACAGCATGGCAATCTTGTCCGAGCGTTCGCTCACCGACGAGAAAGGCTGGTTGACCTACAAGGTCGCGCGTGGCCTTGGACTGCCCGGATCGAAACCAGACGAGGATCTGATGCGGACCGACGGTGTCTAGCGCTGCGTCTTGCAACTGATGAACCAATAGCGCCGTGCCAGCAATAGTGGCGCCGCCCGACAAGGTTTTGATGCCTCACGGGTGGCGTCGACCGCCGATGGCGAATGGGCGTTGGCAATCATGTGCGCCTCGGCTGGACGAAACTTTCCCCGTAGGCAGAACATCCGTGCCGCTATGGCCACACTCTTTGTCCGGGGCATCGCCGACTTGGGGTACTTGATGCCGATGAAGCCTACGTGCCCCGGCAAACAGGACGCGGCTCACAAGTTCTGGCCGCAACCATCGCGGTCGGCACCTGTTCGGGATTGTTGTTGGGTGATGGCAGCTGGGCCTTGCTGCGCTCAAGGCACCGTCGAGCAGAAGGGTCGGCTGCCGTGGTTCGCCATCGCCATCTCAATCATTCCTGGCTATGCTGCGATCTGGGTGCGTGGCACCATCAGGGCCATGATCGGCGGCTTTGTGTCGTGCGGCAGGCGCTGCCGCCCTCAAGCGGCTCGCAAGAAAGTGGATCGGGGCGAAATCGAACGGCGGCGAGTGGCCTAGTCGTAACAATGAATTCGAGCTTGATCCTCGGTTCGAGGTGCTCATGTCTGATGTGACTAGCCTCCGGCCGGGCAGCATAATCGGCGACACGGCGATGCCGCCTTTTGCCGTTCCGCCGCATCCTACGTCGCTGTTTATCAACCGTAGCAGGCGGTTGGCGGCATCGGCAAGCCGGCATGGGCTCGGACCGTACTTGCGTTTTTGGCTGCCGCTGCGGATAGCGTTTGCGGCTCGACCAACGGCCTCGGCTATCAGATCGTCGAAGGTAAGCCCAATACCATCAAGGCCGAGGGCTATGGCAAGTGCCACAGCAATGCAAAGGTTCTCTATCAGGGGCAATGGCCACGCGCTCGAAGCTGCTGGCGATGATGTCACCAGTTCGGGCCTCGGGGATACCGGATGGAAGCGCAGCGCCGCCAATGCCTTACGCATCGGCAATTGAACGAGGACGCCTTGTAGTTGTGAACCAACATCCGCCCATCGCCCACTGCCGCCTTCCTGCCGTGCATACCGTTCTTAAGACGCCGACGGGCAGCCTCGCCGTCGCCCGCTTCGGACATACCGCAACCGTGGCCGCCATTCGTCACGTGCTCCAAGGTGCGCGCGACCGCGCGCGCCAGGGGGAGAAGCCGGCGCGCGATGCGGCAACCTTGGCGCTCGAGGCGATGGCTGCCATGGAGGCGGACGATGCGCCGACCCTGCGACCGGTGTTCAATCTTACCGGGACCGTCCTGCATACCAATCTCGGCCGCGCGCTATTGCCAGAAGCCGCCATTGCGGCCGCCAGCGAGGCCATGCGCTCGGCGGTGGCGCTCGAGTTCGATCTCGGCGGGGCGGTCCGCGGGGAGCGCGATGACCACGTGCGTGGTCTTGTGCGAGAACTGACGGGTGCCGAGGACGCGGCCATCGTCAACAACAATGCCGCGGCCGTGTTGCTGGTCCTCAATAGCTTTGCCAGCGGCAGGGAGGCCGTCGTCTCGCGCGGCGAGTTGATCGAGATCGGCGGCTCGTTCCGCCTACCGGACATCATGGCGCGCGCCGGGGCGCGGTTGTTGGAGGTCGGCACCACCAACCGCACGCACCTTGCCGATTACGCCGAGGCCATTGGCGCCCAAACCGGCCTGATCCTCAAGGCCCACACCTCCAACTACCGCATCGAGGGCTTCACCAAATCCGTGCCGGCGGCCGAGCTTGCCCGGCTGGCGCGTGCGCACAAGCTGCCCTTCGTTCACGACCTGGGGTCGGGCGCTCTCGTTAGCCTTGCGCGCTTCGGGCTGAGACCAGAGCCAACGGTGCGGGAGGCGCTTGCCGAGGGGGCTGACCTCGTGACCTTTTCCGGCGACAAGCTGCTGGGCGGGCCGCAGGCCGGGATCATCGCCGGCGCCAAGGACTTGGTGCGCGCGATCGCCAAAAATCCCCTGAAACGAGCGTTGCGGATCGACAAGATTCGCCTGGCAGCACTGGCCGCCGTCCTCAAACTCTACCGCGACCCCGACCGTCTCTGGCAGACGCTACCCACCCTGCGCGCCTTTGCGCGGGCACGCCCGGAATTGACCGCGCTTGGCAACCGGCTTGCCCCCGGCGTGGCCGCCGCGGTTGGTGCCGACTACGCGGTGACGGTTGAGGCATGCATGAGCCAGGTTGGTTCCGGCGCGCTGCCGCTCGACACCTTGCCGAGTGCAGCCCTTAGCATTAAGCCGATCGCCCGCAAGGGCGCAGGCCGGCGGCTGGCGGCGCTCGCCCATGCTTTGCGCTCGCTGCCGGTACCCGTCATCGGCCACATCAATGACCAGGCGCTGATCCTCGACCTGCGCTGCCTTGAAGACGAGGCGGGCTTCCTCGCCCAGCTCGATCAAATCGAGGACCATCTCGTTGGCCCGGAACAGCCCCATGTTCCGGCGTAGCGGCAGTGCGATGGCAAAGGCCGGCACAGCCGTCGAGCCCAAGCTCGAGCGCGCGCGCAGACGGCTGCTCCTGGCGCTCGGGGAGCTCGCAGCGACGCACCGATTGGGCATGGAAGTAGCGCGCGATCCGGTGGCAGAACTCGCCTGGCTGATCAAGGCGTGCAGCGCGGGCGGCCAGTTTGCCGAACGCTTCTACGTTGGCGTCCGGTCCGGCTTGACGGCGCCGCAAACGGCGGAGCGGCTGCCGATCGAGGTCGAGGAGGCACCATGATCGTCGGCACCGCCGGTCATATCGATCACGGCAAGACCTTACTGATCCAGAAACTGACCGGCGTCGATACCGACCGGCTGAAGGAGGAAAAGGCGCGCGGCATCTCCATTGACCTGGGCTTTGCCTATTGGCAGCGCCCGGGCGGAGCGACCTTGGGCTTCGTCGACGTTCCCGGGCACGAAGGCCTGGTCCACAACATGCTGGCGGGCGCCACCGGCATCGATTTTGTCATGCTCATCATTGCCGCCGACGATGGCGTGATGCCGCAAACTCGCGAGCATCTTGCCATCATGGACCTATTGGGGCTCGAACGCGGCCTGATCGCCATCAACAAATGCGATCTGGTTGGCGACGACCAGATCGCCGCTGTCACGCGCGAGGTCGAGGCCGTCATTGCCGGTACCGGTCTCGCCGGCTCGCCAATCCTGCCGGTGTCTGCCCTCACCGGCGCCGGGTTGACGGAATTGACGCGGCAGTTGGACCTTGCCGCCGCCACGCCCACGCGCCGGCCGAAGCAGGGGCTGTTTCGCCTTGCCATCGACCGCGCCTTCACCTTGCAGGGCCTCGGTACGGCCGTCACCGGTACGGTATTGTCCGGCTTGGTTCGCCTCGAGGATCGCCTCATCATCAGCCCCTCGGGGCTTGAAGCGCGCGTGCGCTCGATCAATGCCCAGAACGAGCCCGTCGAACAAGGTGAAGCCGGGCAGCGCTGCGCCCTGGTGCTGAGCGGGCCGCAGATCAGCAAGGACAGCATCCGCCGCGGCGATGTCATCCTCAATCCCACCCTGCATGCACCCAGCCAGCGGATCGATGCCAGTCTGCGCGTGCTCGCCACGGAGCCAAGGCCGATCGGACAATGGTTCCCAGTCAAGGTCCACCATGCCGCCGCCGAAGTGCCGGGTCGCGTGGTGGTGCTGCGCGATCAGCCGATCAATCCCGGCGAGACGGAATACGTGCAATTGGTCTTGGAACGACCACTGGCGGCAGCCGTCGGGGACCGCTTCGTCGTTCGAGATACCTCCTCGAGCCGTACCATTGCCGGCGGTACACTGATCGATCTGCGCCCGCCGGAGCGCCGGCGGCGTACGCCCGCGCGCCGCGCCGAACTCGAGGCGTTATCGAACATCGATGCCAGTCGAGCGCTGGCGACCGTGCTGGCGAGTGGCAGCGGTGCCATCGATGTCGACGTCTATTTCCGTGATCGTGCCCTGGCGCCGGCGACCATCGCTCTGATCGAGACGGAGCTTTCGCTCATCACGCTACCGGCCGGCGGCCGGCGCATCGGCATCCTGCCCGGCAGTTGGCGTCGCCTCGAGGCTGGGGTAGTCGACAGCCTCGATGCCTTCCACGTCGCGCGCCCAGATGCGCCCGGTCTGGGGCTGGAGCAATTGCGCAAGGCGGTAAAATCGCTGCTGTCGCCGCCGGTATTTCTGGCTGCCATCAAGCGGCTCGCGGAGGCCGGCCAGGTCGTGCTCGACCGCACCTGGGTGCGGCGGCCCTTGCATCAGGTCAGGTTCTCCGCCGAGGAAGAGAAAATCTGGAGCTTGATCACGCCGTCGCTGGCGCGAGCGCAGTTCCGGCCACCGCGCGTGCGCGATATTGCCACCGCCATGCGCCTCGATGAAAACTATGTGCGCCGCCTGCTGCGCATGGCGGCGCGGCGTGGCGACGTGGACGAGATCGCTCACGATCATTTCTTTCTGCGCTCGGTGGTGCAGCAAATGGCCGAGATTGCCATTGACGTCGCCAGGCAGGCGCCCGAGGGCAGGTTTACAGCCGCCCAGTTCCGTGATCGTCTTGACAACGGTCGCAAGGTCGCAATTCAAATTCTTGAGTTCTTCGATCGGCACGGCTTTACGATCCGGCGCCAAGACATGCGTCGCATCAATCCGGCGCGTGCGGCGCTGTTTGCACCGAGCGCGCCGGGCACGGAACAGGGAGGGCTCCCGCTCCCGGTAGGCCGACCGGACTTTAAACACTGCGCTCACCTCGACCGCGGCGTTGGACTGCGACGGGAACTGGATTAGGCTTTTGAGCAAACGAGAGTAAGCGATATGCCAGACTTCTCATCTATTACTTCCGTGACAGCTGCCGAGGATGCCTGTCGACAAGGTCATCTGACAAAGGCGTTACTGTTTCCCGCAGAGCTCGGCGGACAAGATCGCCCCGATAATGTGGTGTATATTCCGCCACTGGTTTGGGAGGTTAAAAACAACTCGATAGCTGGGCTAGTTAGCGCAGTCCGGGGGGGAATGAGCAATGTCGCCGTTGTTCCCGAGTATCGTGGGACGAGCTTCGTCCCTACCAGGATTACCATAACAGCAGCACACTCAGGGATGCCGCCCGAATACAAGCTCGAAATTGGAATTTGGTAGGGAGGCTCCGCCCTCCGGTGCGGGTCTGTCGCCGCAGGTCGAAAACGTGACAGCGGCCGTGACAATAACGGTCCGAACGAGGATAGATGTGACAATGCCCGTGGATCCGCTCAACGCGGAACGGCTCTGCGAACCAAGGGGTTGAGCCACGTTGGAGGAGTTTTTCAGCCGGTGCTGTTCCCGGACTTCAAATCCGGGTGGGGCCGTTAGACGGTCTCAGGTGGGTTCGACTCCCATCCTCCTCCGCCACCACATCCCTCAAGGCGTTAATTCTCCTAATAGTCAT
>DATFXD010000334.1:0-12446 GCA_035258605.1 Hyphomicrobiaceae bacterium
GCGCGCGCTGCCCGTGATCGTCTTTTGCACGACTTCGGCAAACTTGTGCAGCAGCCACGGTAAGGTGACCTCGAGACGCACGCGGTCCTCGCCCACCTCGACCGTGCCGGAGGCGGCTTGGCCCAGGGCCCGCACCCGGAAATCGAGCCGGTCTTGCGACCAGACCTCGTGCTCGACCTTGAGCACAGGAAAACGCTGGGCGGCGGTGGTGAGCGCCGGCTTGATCCGGCGCATGGCCTCCTCCTTGCCCAGCGCGTGCGGTAGGCTGATGATCAGGGGAGTGGTCATGGGTTTTGCATGGTCATGGATCGGCGTGGCTGTCGGTCGCGGGCATCGGACCGGCGCGGGCTTCATACCACCGTCGCGACATTGCTCGCCACAACGGCACTGTGGACGTCCTCGGCGCCGATGACCAGCCCGAATGCGGCGGCTCGGCGACCGCCGCGGGGGGATCGGCGCCAGCGCCGTTGATACCGCGCGCGCCCGCCCCGCGCGCAAAGCGCGCTAGGCCAACAAGCCCTCGATCCGGATCGGCAGTTTGCGAATGCGCATGCCGGTGGCGTGATAGACGGCGTTCGCCACCGCCGCGTTCATGCCGGTGGTGCCGAGTTCGCCAATGCCTTTGATGCCCAGCGGGTTCACGTGATGATCCTCCTCGGGCACGAACTGGACCTCGACGGTACCAATGTCGGCGTTGACCGGCACCAGATACTCGGCAAGGTCGTCGTTGGTGTAGGTGGCGCGGGCGTGATCGATTTCGGTCGCTTCGTGCAGCGCAGCGCTGATGCCCCAGATCATGCCACCCATCAGCTGGCTGCGCGCCGTCACCGGGTTGACGATGGTGCCGGCGGCGAACGCGCCAACCGCCCGTGGCACGCGGATCTCACGCGTTAGCGCGTGCACCCGCACTTCCACGAACTGCGCGCCGAATGAATGCCGGATCTGGTCCTTGAGTTCGGAGCCGCGGGCCATCGCCGGCTGCCCGTGATAGACCATGTGGGCGCCGCGCGCGGGTGCGCCCGGCGGCAGGTTTTCGGCATAGACCTCGACCACACCCCCGAGCCGCGCCACCGCCTTGTCGAGCGGCTCGCTGGTGCCATTGGCGGCGCGCAGGCTCGCCTGCGACAGCACCAGGGAGGTCGGATCGGCGCCGGCGAACGGACCCTCGTTGGCACGCGTGGCGGCCTCGGCGATGCGCTCTTTGATCTGATCGCAGGCCTTGGCGACCACGGTGCACACGCTGGCCGTATGCGTCGAGCCAGCGGCCAGACCACCGGGCGGCAGATCGCTGTCGCCGATCAGCACCGAAACCTTGTCGACGCCGACCCCCAGCCGGTCGGCGGCAATCATGGCAATCACCGTGTAGGCGCCGGTGCCAATGTCGTGCGCGGCGGTTTCGACGCGCACGCTGCCTTCCGGCGTCAGTTGCACGCGCGCGGCGGCGGCGCTGATGCTGGCATGATAGGTGGCCGCGGCGCACCCCCAACCGATCAGCCAGTCGTCGGCCCGCATCGACCCGGGCTCGGCCGAGCGATCCTTCCAGCCGAACGCCTCCGCGGCGACATCGAAGCACGCCATCAGATTGCGACTGCTGTAGGGGAGGCCGTGGATCGGCTCGACGGCGGTGTCATTACGCCGGCGCAGCTCCACCGGATCGAGCTTGAGGGCCACCGCCAGCTCGTCCATGGCGCTCTCGAGGGCGAACAAATAGGGCGTCTCCGGCGGCGCACGCATGAACCCCGGCGTATTGCGGTCGGCGTGCACAATGGTGACCTTGGTGGCGACGTTGTCGCAGCGATAGAGGCGGGCGGTGGTGCCGGTGCCCGAGACGTTGTAGGTCGACGGCCGTGACGTCACCTCCCAGCCGTCGTGGCTGAGGCTGACCAGCGTGCCATCGGGCGTCGCGCCAAGCCGCAGGTGATGCCGCGTTTCCGCGCGGTAGGTGGCGATGGTGAAGCCCTGCGAGCGGGTGGCCACCAGCTTCACCGGCCGATTGAGCCGGCGCGCCGCCAGCGCGATCCAGGCGGTGCGCGCGGTGATGCCCCCGCGCGAGCCAAAGCCACCGCCGACGAAGCGCGACAGCACGCGCACGTGCTCGAGGTTGAGGCCGAGTTGCCGGGCGACCTCGGCCCGCAGCCCATGCACGAACTGGCTCGGCTCATGGATGATGAGCCGATCGCCCGACCACAGGCAGGTGGTGGTGAACAGTTCCATGGGGTTGTGATGCTGGGTCGGTGTTGCGTAGCTGGCTTCGATCTTGACGTCGGCGGCGGCAAACGCGGCCGCCGCATCGCCGACCTGCGGGTCTGACTGTTTGTTGGCGGCTGCGGCCGACTCGAGAGTAACGCCGGGGCTGTCGAAGCTTGCCGCCGGTGGTTGCGGCTCATAGCGCACCACGACCTTGTGCGCGGCTTCGCGGGCGGCCTCGTAGCTGTCGGCTATCACCACGGCGATGATCTGTCCGGCGTGCCAAACGATATCCGATTCCAGGGTGGTCGTGGCCTTGCCCTTGCCGCCGGGGGCCGACGGCGGCTGCACCTGGCCGGCGACGTCTTCATGCGTGAGGATGTCGAGCACACCGGGGACCCGGCGTGCCTCGGCCAGGTCGAAGCCGGCAATGCGTCCCCGGGCGATGGTGCTGGTGACCAGGAAGGCATGGGCGGCGTTCGGCACCGCCACATCCGAGGGATAGCGCGCGCTGCCGGTGACCTTGGCCCGACCGTCAATGCGCAAGGTCGGAGTACCAATCGCGGCGGGAACGATGGTCGCCATCGCTAGACCTCCAGGGCTGCGGCCGCAAGCAGGGCGCGGACCAAGGTTCGCCGACCAAGTTCCGGCTTATAGGCGTTGTCAAAACGGGTTTGGGCCTCGGCGAACGCCGTCCCGGCGGCGGCGTCGGCATTGGCCGCGGTCATCGGCTGACCTTTGAGGGCTTCCTCGGCGGCGCGAGCCCGCCATGGGATGGTGGCGACGCCGCCCAGCCCAATGCGCGCCTCGCGCACCGTGCCGTCGGCGACGTCGAGGGCCACGGCCGCGGAACTCAGCGCAAACTCGTAGGCCTCCCGATCGCGCACTTTGAGGTAGAGCGAGCGCCGGGTCCACGCGCCGGCCGGGACCCAGAAACCGGTGATCAGCTCCGCCGGTGCCAGGGTGGTTTCCAATTCGGGCCGGTCACCGGGAAGCCGATGCAGCTGATCGAAGGCGATGCGCCGGTCGCCGTCGGGTCCGCTGATGGCGACAACGGCGCTAAGAGCAATCAGCGCCTGGGCCAGATCGCCGGCATAGGTGGCGATGCAATGCGGGCTGACGCCGAGCACGGCGTGCTTGCGGTTGACGCCGTCGATGGCGGCACAACCGCTGCCGGGCTCGCGCTTGTTGCACGACCCGACGCCGCTATTGCGGAAGTAGCTGCAGCGGGTGCGCTGCAGCACGTTACCGCCGAGCGTCGCCATGTTGCGCAGCTGCGGACTGGCGGCGAACCGCAGCGATTGCGCAATGACGGGATAGTCCGCGAGGATGCGGGGATGCTGCGCGGCCTCGGCCATGCGCACCAGGGCACCGAGAAAGACGCCCTCGTCATTGGCCTCGATCTGACCGTAGCGGTCGCTCAGGTCGTTGATGTCGACCACACGCTCTGGCCGCATCACGTCGAGCTTCATCAAATCGAGAAGGGTGGTGCCGCCGGCGAGGAAGCGGGCGCCGGGCGTGCTGGCGGCGATGGCGCGATCGGCGCTGTCGGCGCGAACATAGGCGAACGGACGCATGGGTTCACGCCTCCATCTGCGCCTTAGCCCGGGCGATGGCTGTGACGATGTGGGGATAGGCGGCGCAGCGACAGATATTGCCGCTCATGTACTCGCGAATTTCGGCGGTGCTATTGGCGTGCCGCTCGCTGACGCAGGCGATCGCCGACAGGATTTGCCCGGGCGTGCAATAGCCGCATTGGAACGCATCTTCGGCCACGAACGCTGCCTGCATGGGATGCAGCTCGCCATCGACCGCGGCCAGGCCCTCGATGGTGCTGACCTCGCCGGTGACCGCCACCGCCAGGGTCAAGCACGACAGCACGCGCCGGCCGTTGACGAGAACGGTGCAGGCGCCGCACTGGCCGTGGTCGCAGCCCTTTTTTGCTCCCGTCAGCCCGAGATCCTCGCGCAACAGGTCGAGCAAGGTGCGGCGCGAATCGACCACCAGCTGATGGCGACGGCCGTTGACGTCGAGCGCGACGGGAAGCTGCCCCGGCGCTGATGCTGGCGCCATCTCCGGCTCGGCCGTCGCCGAGCCGCCCAGCACACCTCCGGCCGCGGCCGCCGCCGAAGCCGACAAAAACCCACGGCGGTTGACGGCGACCTCGGCCATTGGCAGATGCTCCCGCGCAGAATTAATAAGAGGACATCCTGATCAACTGCAGCGGCCGCTTCGCGTTCCCGCTCGGCCATCGCCCACGCTGCCCCCGCGCGCTGGCCTTGAGCGATGCGGATGCCGGCAGGCATCGACGATGGCGCGGCACGCGGCGCGCGCGACTTGCCGCACGCTGCGGCAAAGCCCGGGCCGTCGCCACGTCAGCGGGGCTGCAATGCGAAATCGCGCAAGCTGCGATAGTCGGGCATGCGGTCGCCGGCCTCGGCCGGCGCCGGGCTCGCCTGCGGCGCCGGTTCAAGCGCGGCTTCGGGTATGGCCGGCACTGGTGGCGTGGCCTGGCTCACGTCGGCAGCGGCGGGCAGCGCGCTCACCACCGTTACGCTGGTGCCAACCTCGGCCAACTGAGCCAAGTGCAGCACGGCGCCGTTGAGCATGCGAAAGCAGCCGGAGGACTGGGCTTGGCCGATCGACTTTACGTCGTTGGTGCCGTGGATGCGGTAGAGCGAGTTGCCGAGGTAGAGCGCCATGGCACCGAGCGGGTTCTTGGTGCCGCCGGTCATCTTTTCGGGAAGCCTTGGGTCGCGTTCGCGCATTTCGGCGGGCGGATACCAGTCGGGCCAGGCTTGCTTGCGGCTGATGGTTTCCGTGCCGGTCCAGTTGAAACCTTCCCGGCCCACCGAGATCGGATAGCGATAGGCCTGCTTGTCGGGCAGCACGTAGTAAAGCGCGCGCGCCCCGGTATCGATCACGATCGAGTTGGCGGGATATGCAGCCTCGAAGGCCACGGTTGCGGGGGCCACCGGCGCGATGTCGGGACGAGGCCCGCCGTCGCGCACGTCGCCGTCGGCGGCGAGCGAGGGCTCGCGCGATTTGGCGAGCGGCCGTTCGCTGGGTGTTGGTTGCGCGGGGATGCCGAATTCCCGTCGCGGCTCCGGGCGCGACGCCCGGCCGGTGGCAAAGACATCATCGGCCCACGCCGGCCAACCCTGCGCCAGCGACGGCGTGGGGGAGACAAGGCTGAGACACAGCGAGGCTGCGACCAGCGCGGTGCGCCGTGTCCATGCTGCTGTCACCGCCGCGCCTCCTTGGCTGTGCTGACGCTCGCTTCAAATGCGAGCGGAGGCGAAACCCGCAGTAGCCAAGGATCGTTCCTTGCCGCCCGCCATGATCGTGCGCTCGGCAGTGCGCCAACAGCAGCAGCCGCGACGGTTGTCAGCGGCAACCGCCGGCGGCCGACGTCGGTGGCGCTTCTTCAGCTTGGAAAATGTTCAAGGTGCCAATCGGCCTCGAGATCGCGGGCGATCTTGGCGTCGATGACGAACACGCCCCGGGCCCCGTCGCGTACCCAGGCACGCACCGGCTCCAGATCGGCCGCGGTGCGCACCGTCGCCGCCCCGCAGCCAAAGCCCCGCGCCAGAGCCGCAAAGTCGGTGTCGGGAAACTGCACGATGTCGATGGCGTAGCCCTGGCGGCGGAAGAGATGGACCTCGGCGGCGTAGGAGCTGTCGTTATAGACCACAATGCACATCGGAAGTTTAAGGCGCACCGCCGTCTCCAGGTCGGCCATCGACATCAAAAAGCCGCCGTCGCCGACCCCCACCACCGCCAACAGACCTGGGTTGGCGATGCCGAGACCGATGCCCGATGCCAGGCCGAGGCCGACCGACTGGAAGGAGTGGCTGAGGCAGGAGGCCCGCGCATTGGGCACGCGCAGAAAGCGCGGCACCCAACCACAGAAGTGGCCGGAATCGGAGGCAACAACGCGCGCCTTGGGCAGGATTGTGTCGATCGCCTTGCTTAAGGTGCGCGGGTCGATGGCGGCCGCGGTCGAAACATCCTGGTAGGGGGCGTTGTGATTGCTGCCGGCCTCCAGGCGCTGGCGCGTGCCGGCATCGCGCCGGCCGCGGCGCGCACCGCTGCCGCGCCGTGCCAGCTCGGCCAGCAGCGCCTCGGCGGTGATGCGCGCATCGCCGATCATGGCCAGCCCCACCGGCATCTGCCAACCGAGCCGCGCCGGGTCGACGTCGATTTGCGCCACCAGCGCATGCCGGCCGATCAGCCGGCCGCGTTTGGTGGTCCATGGTGTGAAGCTGACGCCAAAGCCGACGATCAGGTCGCTCTCGGCAATCAAGGCGTCGGCCGCCGGCGAGGCAAAGCCGCCGCTGATGCCGACCGACCAAGGATGGTCGGCAAACAGCCCGTGTCCGCACACCGAGGTCGCCAATAGCGCTCCGCTCGCCTCCGCCAACGCGATCAGGGCTGCTTCGGCAGCGGCGATGACCGCGCCGCGACCGGCGAGGATCAGCGGGCGCTGGGCCGCCACCAAGGCGTCGGCCAAGGCAGCGACGGCCGCCGGGTCGGGGTAGATGGGTGCCAGTGGCGGCGGCACGTTGAGCGGCGGCAGCGCCACCGGACAGGCGGCGTCCTGCACGTCGGTTGGCAAGCTGAGCACCACGGTTTGCCGTTCGCGCAAGGCCCGCGTCGCCGCGCGCAAGGTATCCTCGCGCGCGGTTGCGGCGCTGTGGGCGCGTTCCGCCAGCGCGCCGACGGCGCGCACCATCGCCGCCTGGTCGATGGAGAAGTTCGACTTCACCGCCCCTGCGGGCACATCGCCGGCCAGCACCAGCAAGGGCGTGCGGCTTTTGGCGGCCTCGGCGATGCCGGTCAAGGCATTGCTGAGCCCCGGGCCGGAATGCACGCTCACCAAGGTCAATTCGCCGGTGGCCTTGGCATAAGCGTCGGCCATGCTGGCGGCGTTCAATTCGTGCCGTGCCGAGATCAGCTCGACGCCCTCAGCGACCAGCGCGTGCGAGATCTTGAAATTGGCGGTGCCCAGCAGCCCAAAACAGCGGCGCGCACCCATCTCAGCCAGATCGGCGGCGAGCATGGCGGCGACGGTTTTCGGCGTACGCATCGGCTATCCAATCAATCGGTTCGGCAGCCAGGTCGCCACCGCCGGCAGCAGCAGGAGCAGCAACAGCAGCAACAGGCTCATGATCACGTACGGGACCACGGCGCGGAAGATATCGGCCATGCTGACCTCGGGCGGCGACACGCCGCGCATGGTCATGATCAAGAGGCCGTGCGGCGGCAACAGCAGCCCGAGTTGCATGCAGATCAGGAACAGCACCCCAAACCAGATCGGGTCAATCGCCAGTTTTGCCACCAGCGGCATGAATACCGGCAAGGTGATCAGCATCATGCTGACTTGATCGACGAAGATGCCAAGCAAAATCAACAGCAGCATCATGCCGGTCACCACCGCAAACGCCGACAAGCCCTGGCCGAGGATGGCGGAGACCAGGCCGTCGGTGGCCCCGGAAAAACTCAAGATCTGGGAAAACGTGGTGGCGCCAAGGATGATGAACAGGATCATGCCGGTAATCGCCACCGTGCCGCCGAGCGCTGCCCTGAGGGCGGCAAGCGTGAGCGCACGATAGGCGAGCGCCAGCAGCAGGGTGGCGATGGCGCCGAGCGCCGCCGATTCCGTGGGGGTCGCCCAGCCTCCCGACATAGCGCCGACGACCACCACAAAGATCGAGATCAGCGGCAGCACGTAGACCATCATCAGCCGCCAGCCACCGGCCTCGGCCTGGCCTTGGGGCGGCGCCGGTGGCGCCAGATGCGGTCGTCGGAGCGCGGTGGCGATGATATAGGCGATGAAGGCGAGGCTCAGGATCAGCCCGGGCACGACGCCGCCGATCAGCAATTTGGAGATCGAGATCCCCGACAGGCTGCCGAGCAGGACGGTGAGCGCCGACGGCGGGATCAGCATATCGACGGCGCCGATCGCCATGATCGGCCCGGTGGCAAAGCTGGGATGATAGCCCCGCGCCAGCATCACCGGCAGCAGCAATGAGCCGAGCATGGCGGTGGTGGCGATGGTTGAGCCCGAGATCGCCGAAAACACCGTCCCGGCGATGACCGCAATGACGGCGAGCCGGCCGGGCACGTGGCGGATCAGCCGCTCGATGCCCTCGATCACCTTGAGCGCCAGGCCGGTATGAAACAGGAGTTCGCCCATCAGAATGAAAAGCGGGATCGGCGTCAGGGAGAAATTCATGACCGACACGGCGCTGTTGCGTACGACCTGCAGCAGCCCGGCATCACCGCCGAGATAGAGCATCGCCCCCAGGATGTTGATGGCGACGAACGACAACGCCACCGGCAGCCCCACGAACAACAGCACGGTCGAGCCGCCGAGCAGCACCAGGGCGGCGATCTGCCACGATGAGCCCATGCTTTGGTGTCCTGCCGCCCCGTGTTGCGCTACGAGGCCGAAACGGCATCGGCCCGCGGGCCGAGCGGCGATCCGGCGAGCCGATGCATGCGGAACAAAAATTCGATGGCCACCAACAGGAAGGCGAGCGGCAGCACCGCCAGCATCCACCACTCCGGCAGCACCAAGGTCTTGAGCGTGATCGCCCCGGCGGCGTAGCTCGCTTGCGCCACGCGCCAACCGTAGACGACGAAGTAGAGCGCGCAGGCAAAGCCACCGAGGTCGGCCAGCCATTCAAAACCATAGGCGAGACGCTTGGGCAGGGCCCGCAGCAGGATGTCGACCCGGATATGCTGTCCGCGACGCAGCAACCAGGGCGCCGACAGCAGGGTCACCAGGTAGAGAATGTATTCGGACACCTCATTGCTCCACGGCAGCCCGCCGCCGCCGACGTTGCGCAGCAGCACATCGGCGCCGATCATGACGGTCATGGCCAACAGCAACAGCTGGGCCACCAGCATCAGGGCATCGAGCAAGCGTCCGTAGCAGCGCGCCACCAAGGTCATGACCGGGAGAGCCTTGCGCGCCCCGCATCCCGCGGGGCTACTTGGAAAACAGCGCCTTGAGTTTTGGCCCATGCTCGGGGCTTTGCCTGATCACCCCGGCCCAGCCCGCTTCATAGGCCTTGGTGCGGAACTCCTCGCCCAAGGTAATGACTTCGATGCCCGCCGCCTTCTGCTTGGCGATATCGGCTTCGTTCTCCTTGCCGACGTCGGCGGCCTGCGCCTCGATCCAGGCGGCGGCGGCGCTGATGATCTCGCGCTGCCGCTCGTTCAGCCGGCCCCAGGAGTTCTTGTTGACGAGAATGCTGACCTCGGCGCTGTAGAACCCGGGATCGACCCGGTACTTGGTCTTTTCATGCCAGCCGAGATCGAAGATGCCGGTGATCGGCCAGCCGTAGCCGTCGACCACGCCGCGCTCGAGCGCGGTATAGACCTCGCCGGGCGCGGTCTGCACGACGGTGGCCCCGAGCGCCTGGAAGAAATCGCGGTAGACCGGGGTGATGCGCAGCTTCAGTCCGGTGAGGTCGGGGCCCGAGATCGGTTTGGTCAGATAGAGGTGGAAGGGATTGTTGTCGATGTGGCGAGCCAGCAGGATGGCCTGCATTTTCTGGTCATAGAGCGCGGCCATGTAGGCATAGCCGCCGTTCTTGCGCAGCTCGGCCATCGGCTTTTCGGCAAGCTTCCAGGCATCGGCCTCGGGCATCACGTTGGTGTAGAAGGCGCCGGTCACGTTGGCGAGGTCAACCACGCCGCCTTTGAGCGCGTTGCCCACCTCGAATGGCGGCATCGCCTTGGGGCCGCCAACGTAGCTGATCTGCACCTGCCCCTTGCCGTCGGCGTTGACCTTGTCGATGAAGCGTTCAAAGCCGCGGGAATAAAACGTCTTCTCGGCAAAGGCGCTGATCGCCTTGAAGGTCACCTCCTCGGCGGCCGCTGCCATGGCCGAGGCCAGCCACAGCGACGCCGCCAGCGCCACCCCCATCCCTCCACGCATGCCGCCCTCCTCAGCTCTTCACGCGACCCCGCCTTGGGCGCCACAAGAGCACACGGCCGCGCCGATCCGCAACCCTGGCCACCGCGCGGGCGGCGGCCAACGCGGGCGCATACGACGCTATTGGGGTGGCTGGGCGGTGCGCCCGGTTGCGGGTGGGGCATCGGCGGCTTGGCGCTTCGGGCCGGACGGGGCTCACCGGCAGCGCGCTTCAAGGCGTGGCGCTGACCACCGGCGGCGGATGCACTGCGCCCGCCAGCTCGCGGGCGTAGACCTCCTGCCAGGGGCTTTGGTCGGCGCTGACAAAGTAGCCGCTGCGGGCGCCCCGATAAACGCTCGGCTCGTCGATGCCGGGCGGCACCGTGCCGTTGCTATGCCAGGCCCGCGCCGCCATCAGCAGGCGTCGGCGCGTGCGCGTGATCATCTGGTCGGACGGCGCCAAGTGTTCGCAGCCATGGTCGACGATCGGCCCCATGCTTTCGGTGATGGCCTGATCTTGCAGGTGAACGCCCTCAATGCCGCTATAGATACGGTTGCTTTGCTGCGCCGCCCGGTCGAGACCCCAATCGTTGCCGGCATTGGCCGCCATGCGCCAGCGTCCCAGCCAGTCGGTGGTGTTGGGGATGAGCTTGTTGCCGCGCCCGGTGCCGCCGATCGGCGTGCCATCCTTGAACGCGGGCTGTGGCAGCGACATCGCCGATGTCGCCCGCTTCCACCACAGGAAACAGAACATGGTATGCTCGTCATCGAGCGGCACCCAGGCGCGCGCATGCATATGGCTGCCGAACTCGCCGTTGGGGGCCTGGGTCCAAAACGGAAACAGAAAATTGCCGAAACGCCAGTAGGTGTGGCCGGGCCGGGCGGCACGGTAACCCGCATACTGCGTTCCCCAGGGGGTATCGGCCAAATGGTACTCCGGCGCCCGATTGGTGACGGTGTGGCGCAGCGGCTCGTTCTCGGCCAGGTCGTCGGGATCGACGTGGCCGGCGTGCAGGAACCCGAAATGCGAGGTGTCGATCTCGCCCTCGAGCGCCTGCAGATAGTTGCAATCGCGCTGGATGAAGCTGACGTTGATTTCGGCCGGCGGCAGGTCAAGAATTTCAAACCCGGGCAGCGGTGGGGCGTCGCGGCGGGGGCCCATGTAGACCCACACCACGCCGGCGCGTTCGACCACCTGGTAGGCCTTGGCCTTGACCTTTTGCTTGAAACCCGGCGGCGGCAGGCTCGGCATGTCGAGGCAATTGCCGGCGACGTCGAACTTCCAGCCGTGATAGATGCAGCGCAATCCGCCGTCTTCGTTGCGTCCCAGGAACAGCGAGGCGCAGCGGTGCGGGCAGCGATGGTCCATGACGCCGACCCGGCCGGCACTGTCGCGAAAGGCGATCAGCTTTTCGCCCAGCAGCATCAGGCGGACCGGCGCCCCATCGCGCACCAGTTCCGAGGACAGCGCCGCCGGGAGCCAATAACAGCGCATCAGCTCGCCCATGATCGTGCCGCGCCCGACGCGCGTGAGTTCTTGGCCTTCGCTCGCCGTCGTCATTGGATCCTCCAGCACTAGGGGCGCGCGCGCGCCGCTGCGGCAGCACCTGGGGGGCGCATGTTAGCACAGCCGCGTTCACCTGGCTCAAGGCTCACTCCGTGATCCCCCAGCATTGACCTTGGCCCAATGCCGTGCACCCTGGCTGCCACGGCCGAGGGAGGCAGGTTTGGAGCAAAGGGTCGAGGCCTTGTTGTTTGACCTGGGGCGGGTCGTGATCGACATCGAACCGGCGCGCACGCCGGCGCGCTGGGCCGAGCTCGCCGGCATTCCGGCCGCCGCCTTGGCCGCGCAGCTGCGCTTGCGGATCATCGGCGGCGACGCCTACTGCCGCCACGAGCGCGGCGAGATTTCCGATCAGGCCTTTTTTGCGCATGTGCGCGGCGAGCTCGCCCTCGAGCTGACGGACGCGCAATTCGAGGACGGCTGGAACGCCATTTTCATTGGCGAAATGCCGGGCATCCGTCGGCTGTTGGCGAGCGTCAGCGGCCGGCTCGCACTCTATGCCTTCTCCAATACCAATCCCGCCCATCGCGCCCACTGGTCGCAGCGGTTCGCCGATCTGCTGGCGCCGTTTCAAAAGGTCTATGTGTCGCACGAGATCGGCGCGCGCAAGCCGGAGGCCGCGGCGTTCCGAACGGTGGTCGCCGACATCGGCGTTGCCCCCGAGCGGGTGTTGTTTTTCGATGATAGCGCCGAAAACGTCGCCGGTGCGCGCGCCTGCGGCCTGCGCGCGGTCAAGGTCGACGGCCCCAGCGATGTCGAGCGGGCGCT
>DATFXD010000335.1:0-2525 GCA_035258605.1 Hyphomicrobiaceae bacterium
CGAACTTCAGGTCGCCATTGACCGCTTCGTCGCAGAGGCCAACGCCGATCCCAAACCCTTCGTGTGGATCGCACCTCCAAGTCGCATCCTCGCCGCTGTCAAACGTGGGAAGCAAACGTTAGAGTCACTCCACTAGCTGTCTCGGTGGCCCAGGCGACTGGTCCGGCGGGGCCGGGTGGACCAAGGGGGCCTTGTGGCCCTGGTGGTCCGCGCTCGCCCGCGGGTCCCACTGGGCCTTGGCCACCCGCTTCTCCCTGCGGACCCTGCGGGCCGACTGGTCCTGGCGGTCCCGAAGGGCCAGCCGGTCCCTGCTCACCGACTGAGCCTTGGGGACCGACGGGTCCTTGCTGGCCTTGAGCGCCCTGGGGGCCGGCCGGACCAACTGGACCCGGAGGGCCAGCCTCGCCGGCAGGCCCTGGAGGACCTTGCGGTCCCGTGCAAGCCGCCAACGCGATCATCGCGATGGCAGCAGGGATGGTCACCACCTGTCGCATCAGCGCTCCCCGGGGAGACAAGGACACTGCGCTCGCATGTCGACTGCGGTCAAGCAGCGACAATCGCGGTAAGTCGTCAAAGCACCTCGCGCAAACCAGCACGAACACCTTCGGCCTGCACCCGCGCGACTACGATGTATTTCGTCGCCACCGCCGAGCACTGCTCATATGCTCGAACGCACCAGCGTCAAGCTTGCCGTCTATGACCAGCGCGAGGTGAACCTGTCGGGTCAACGCCGCTGCACCGGCTTGTTGCAGCAGTAGCCGACCAGCGTGTTGCCAGTGAGCATGTAGCGCGCGCTTCTTCGCCAGTGCCATGATGTAAGCGTGAGCGTCGTCAACGGTGCGGAGCACGCCCCCATCTTTCGTCGGTAAGGGATAGGGCGTGAGCTTTTGGGCGAGATACTCGGGACGCAACATTCAGGCTTTTCTAGCACTACCTGAGGAGCAGCTTCCATGAGACATGATGCTCGCTGCTCGGCCCGCAGCGCCGATGGCTGGCGTCGGAAAGGCTAATCGGAGCGTCTATCGCCGCGGTCCTCGCCCGATTGCATCGGTGGCCCACAATCGTCTTTGCTCTGTGCGGCGAGGCCGAGGAACTTTGCCCTGCAGGCCGCGTTTCCCGATCTGACTTTCACGGCTCTCCAACGAGCGGCCGGATGCGCGAGCCGGGGATGGAGGCAAGCATGATTAGATACTTGTTCGCACTGGCATTGACATTGGCGGTCCCGCCGGCGGTTGCTTTTGCCCAAGGAGGCGGCGCGCCCGGCCACCTGGGCACTCCCGAACAGCAGCGCGCTTGTCGAACCGATGTGCAGCGATTTTGCCGCGAGATGCAAAATCAAGGGGATTACGCGATTGCGGATTGCCTCAAAACGAACGAACGGCGGCTCAGTTCTGCTTGCCGCCGAGTTATCGAAGCCGGTAGCCGATAAGCACCTCCAGCGACTATTAATTGAGGTGCAAATGTCGATGCGCGCTGCCCCTCATCGGCCTTTACATCGGCAAGCAAGCTCTGGAATCGACCTATGGCGCCGCGGCCTCGATCGTGGTCGTGCTCATCTGGGTCTACTACACCGCCCAGCTCGTGCTGATGGGCGCCGAAAATTCACATCGCCGACTGCTGCGCGCGCGCCGCGAGCGGCCACGCGGCTGCGCCGCCGAGTGCGGCCAGTAATTCCCGCCGTCCGATGGTGACTGTCATGCGCCCTCCCGTGCGAGGGTGCGTAAATGCAACGATACCACGCCACGAGCGCGGCTGTCCTAACTGCGTGGCCCCCGGCGCGGGCGGGGCGGCACGCCGGGCACCGGCCTCAACGGATCGCCGACCGGGCCACGCTTCGGCTTACTTTCAAGAGTTGGCTGCTTTGTCCCCGAATGCGGACCTCCTATCTGCGCGTTAATGAGTAATATGAAGCCGCGCGCCCTGCATCGCCGGCGCCAGAATTGGGATGGCGGACAAGTGGCTGGCGCGGCCAGCTGTGATTCGTCACGCCACTAACGAATAAGGACAAGCGCAAATAGGGCCACCGCGGCGACCAACAGGATGGTGAACACGACGGCCCCAACCAGCGCAGGAAGCGGAGCCGGCTCTTCGTGATGGTTTGTCATCGGCGCTACTCCCGTCGCCAACTCTTCGCGAATGCCGCCATCGCGGCCTCGCGCGTCGCCTCGTAGCCGTGCGTGGGCAAGTCAGGTATCCGCCACGTACCGCGAACCCCTGTACGTCTTGTGGACAAGTCGCCCCCGTGTTCGTTCAGGTTTAAGCATGGTTCCTGCTGCCCTTGTCATCACCCGAAGAGTGTCGAACAGCTCAGACCGTCCCCCAGAGTCTGGGCATAGCGTCAGACTCGGAGCGATTGTGGGTGCTTACTCTTTCGTCGGGGTTATCGCTGGACGAATATGACTTTCCGGAAGGTGCGGAAGATCGGCGGCAGCGACGCCTCGCGCTTCAGAAAGGCGACGACTTCGATGTAATGGTTGCCGGTTTCCAGTTTTGACAGGTCCAGGGTCGCGGAGTAGACGCCTCGT
>DATFXD010000336.1:0-4577 GCA_035258605.1 Hyphomicrobiaceae bacterium
CGGCCAACTCGTCGACCATCGCCTTTGCCGCAGTCGGGCCGCAGTTGCGGCCACCGGGGGAACTCGCAAGGAGCATCACGTTGAGCGCAACGGCGCCTGCCATCGAGGCCGATTACGTCGTGGTCGGTGCCGGCTCGGCCGGCTGCGTGCTGGCCAACCGGTTGAGCGAGGGCGGCGCCAAGGTGCTGCTGCTGGAGGCGGGCCCGCGCGACTGGCACCCGATGATCCATGTCCCGGCGGGGGTGCTCAAGCTCCTTTACCACCCGCGGCTCAACTGGAACTATGCCAGCGATCCCGATCCCGGCGTCGGCGGCCGCAGCATCCACTGGCCGCGCGGCCGCGTGCTCGGCGGCTCGAGCTCGATCAACGGCATGCTCTGGATCCGCGGCAATGCCGCCGATTATGATGCCTGGGCGCAAATGGGTTGCACGGGCTGGTCGTTCGCGGACGTCTTGCCTTATTTCAAGTCGATCGAGCGCTATGCGCCCGGTGCCGAGCAGCGCGGCAAGCAGGGGCCGATCCTGGTCGAGGACTACCGTACCACGCTGGCCTTGACGCATCGCTTCGTCGCGGCGGCACAAGAGATTGGCATTCCCTTCACCAAGGATCTCAATGGCCACCAACAGGAGGGGGTTGGCTATTCGCAGATGTCGCGCAACGGCCGCTTTCGAGGCTCGACCGCCCGCACCTTCCTCGCCGAGGCGAGAGCCAGACCCAACCTGCGGGTCGAAACCAAGGCGTTGGCGAGCCGGCTGATCTGCGATGGCAAGCGCTGCGTCGGCGTTGTCGTTCGCCAGGGCGGCCGCGACCGCGAGGTGAGAGCCAACCGCGAGGTGATCCTGTCGGCGGGGACCATCAACTCTCCGCATCTGCTGCAGGTCTCTGGGATCGGTCCCGCCGCCCACCTCAAATCGATCGGGGTTGCGGTCGTCCACGATCTGCCGGGGGTGGGGGCCAACTTGTCGGATCACTACGCGGTCCGCGTCTCGCACCGGGTCAAGGACGCCGTCTCGATCAACGAATTGTCGCGCGGCCTACGCCTGGGCCGGGAGGTCGGCCGCTGGCTGACGACCGGACGCGGCGCCTTGACCTTCGGGGTGTCGAGCGCGCAGGCCTTCGCTCGCAGTCGGGAGGGGCTGGCGAGCCCTGATCTCCAACTGCTGTTTTCGCCGGCAAGCTACGACCAAAACAAGTTTGGCGCGCTCGAGCGCGAGCCCGGCATGACCATCGCCGTCAGCATCGCGCGGCCGGAAAGCCGCGGCACCATTTTGGCCAAGTCACCCGATCCTTTCGAGCGCCCCTCCTTGCAGCCCAGGTATCTGTCGGCCGGCAACGATCTCGGCGTGGCGCTGGCGGGGGTGGCGCTGGCCCGGCGCGTGTTTGCCGCGCCGGCACTGGCGGCGCACAGCCTCGGAGAAATCACGCCCGGTGCCGGCGTCATCAGCCGGGACGAGCTTGCCCAATTTGTCCGCACCCAGGGCACCACCATCTACCATATCGTCGGCACCTGTAAGATGGGCGAGGATCCGATGGCGGTGGTCGATTCCCGTCTCAAGGTGCGTGGCCTTGCCGGTTTGCGGGTGATAGACGCTTCCGTCATGCCGACCGTGACCACGGCCAATACCAACGCACCAACCATCATGATCGCCGAAAAGGGTGCGGCGATGATCCGACAGGATGCGGCGGCAACTTGAGGGCAGCAGCACGGTTTGGGGTGAAGCGATGGCAAAGGTGGACGCGCTGCAGCAAATGATGGCCGAGGCCAAACGCATGGTCGCCTTCACGGGCGCCGGCATCTCCACCGAATCGGGCATCCCCGACTATCGTTCGCCCGGCGGCATCTGGAGCAAGATGCGACCGATCGAGTTCAGCGATTTTGTGGCCTCGGCGGAGGCGCGTCGCGAGACCTGGCGGCGCAAGTTTGCCAGCCACGCGGTGATCGAACAGGCAACGCCGAACGCTGGCCATCGCGCGCTTGCCCGTCTCGTCGCCGAGGGCAAGATGCTCGCCGTCATCACCCAGAACATCGATGGACTGCATCAGGCCTCAGGCGTGCCCGAGGACAAGGTCGTTGAACTGCACGGCAACGCCACCTATGCCGCCTGCCTCGACTGCCGTCGGCGCTACGAACTCGATTGGGTGCAGGAGATCTTCGCGATCGACGAACGGCTGCCGCTCTGCACAACCTGCGGCGGCATGATCAAGACCGCAACCATCTCGTTCGGGCAGGCCATGCCAGAGGCTGCCATGGAACGGGCGCACGAACTGACCTTGGCGGCAGACCTGTTTATCGTGCTCGGCAGCTCGCTGGTGGTCTACCCGGCTGCCGGTTTCCCAATCTTGGCCAAAAACAACGGCGCGCGCCTCGTCATCATCAACCGTGAGCCGACCGAGCAGGACGAGCTGGCCGACCTCGCGGTGCACGCCGAAATCGGCTCGACCATGAGCCGCGCCGTTGGCGTCAATTGAAGAAGTGGCGTCGTCTCGACCGTTGGAGGATCGCCAATGCGTGAGGAGACCTTGGATATCGCCAGCCAGGACGGCGCCATGGAAACCTTTGTGGCCAAGCCCGATCGCGGCCAGCACCCGGCCGTGCTGCTGCTGATGGACGCACCGGGCATCCGCGAGGAGCTGCGCGACATGGCGCGGCGGCTCGCCACCGTCGGCTACTGTGTGCTGTTACCGAACCTTTACTACCGTGCCGGACGCGACACGATCTATGGGCCTCAGGTGCTGGAGCACGGCAGCGCCGAGCACCAGCGGATGCGCGCGGTCAGGACCAAGATGACGATCCCGCCGGTCATGGACGACATCGCGGCCATGCTGGCTTACCTCGATGGCAGCGCTGACGTGAGGCGGGGTCCGGTCGGTGTGCACGGCTATTGCATGAGTGGGCCCTATGCGCTGGCGGCCGCGGCGCGTTATCCCGAGCGGGTGGCGGCGGCAGCCTCGTTCTACGGGACCTGGCTCGTCAGCGACGCCGTCGAAAGCCCGCATCTATCGTTCGCCAAGGTCAAGGGTGAGCTCTACATCGCGTGTGCGGAGATTGACGACCTGGCGCCGCTGCCGATGGTGGCCGAGCTCAAAGGGCTGTTCGAGAAGGCCGGTGGTGCCGGCGAACTCGAGATCTATCCCGGGGTACATCACGGCTTTGCCTTTCCGCAGCGCAAGATCTACGACAAGGCGGCGGCGGAGCGGCATTGGGAGCGGCTGATCGCCCTCTATCGGCGCCGGCTAGGCTGAGGCGTCGCGGCCGAAGCGCGCTTCAGCGCACGAAATTGTAGCGGAAGCGCTCGCCGTCGGCGGCGATGCGTCCGACCGTCGGTGCCGGGAAGTGGATCGGCAACAGCAGGGTCGGGCCATCGGCAACCTTACTCAGGAATTGGCGACGCGAGCGCGCAGCCTGTTGCTGGTCGGTATCGAATATCGTCGACCACTGCGGCTCTCGGCATTGCAGGGCGTGGTGCATCATGTCGCCGGTGACCACGGCGTGCTGGCCGCGCGAGCGGATGTCGACGCAGCAGTGGTGGGGCGAGTGCCCCGGCGTCGGCGTCAGCGTAAAGGTTTCGTCGAGCTGGTAGGTGTCATCGACCAACAGCGCCTGACCGGCTTCGACAATGGGCCGGCAATTGTAGGTCCACACATTACCCGGCGGATTGGCGCCCCGCGCGGTGGCGGCCTCCCAATAAGCATATTCACCCTTGTGGAAGATGTATGTGGCGTTCGGGAAGGTAGGCACCCAGCGCCCGTCGCGCTTGAGCGTGTTCCAGCCGGTGTGATCGATGTGCAGGTGTGTGCAAAACACGTGCGTGATGTCCGCAAAGCTGAGACCGGCGGCGCGAAAATTGTCGAGCCAAGGCTGCTTGGGAAAATCCATCGGCGGGGGATGGCCCTTGTCTTCGCCGGTACAGGTGTCGATCAGCACGGTGTGCTTCGGCGTCCGCACGACGAACGTTTGATAGGTAATGATCATCTTGCCGGAGGCGTGGTCGAACACTCCCGGTGCCATCTCGGCAAGGTGGCGCCGGCCGATGTCGGGGTCGTAGGCGGGAAACATGTCTTCGGGCTTCCGCCACGGTCCGTCCCGCTCGATGATGCTGGTAATGGTGACGTCACCGATGGTGAGCGTTTGCATCTCATCAACTCTCCCCGTTGTCGCGCGCGGCGATCCCATGCACCTCTCCCGAGTCTAATGCCATCGGCCAAGGCTTGGGAATAGGGTGTAGGTTGGCCTAGCTGCAGTTGCCGCCGGCCGGCAGCCGGCGGCGCCAGCGGGGGAGCGCCGCTGTTGCCGGCGCGGGAGAGAGCCTGGTGGTGATCGGGCGCGGGACAAGGAGAGGAGAATACCATGACTGGGCTGCTTGAGGGACGCATCGCCGCCATCACCGGCGCCGGGTCGGGCATTGGCCGGGCGATCGCGGAGGGCTACGCCAATGAGGGCGCCAAAGTGGTGGTGCTCGACATCAATGCCGAAGCCGGTGCTGCCACGGCAACGGCCATCACCGCCGCCGGCGGTGCTGCCTGGAGCTTCGGCCTCGACGTCACCGACGCCGAGGCCTGCCGCGGGCTTGCTCAAA
>DATFXD010000337.1:0-2634 GCA_035258605.1 Hyphomicrobiaceae bacterium
GGCGCGATCATTGATCATGCCGAGCGAGGCCGTGGTGGTGCGCGCCCCGGAGCAGCAGCCCAGCAGAATGGCATCGTCGAACCGGAACAGGTATTTGCCGACGTACATCGCCAGGATCAGCGGCACGGTGGTCACCACCACACCCCACAGGAACAGGCTGAAGCCAAGCTGCTTCAAGCCGGCGACGAAGCCTGGGCCCGAGGCGATGCCGACCACGGCAATGAACACGTTGAGGCCGACCGAATTCATGAACCACACGGTGGAGGAGGGGATCCGGCCGAAGGTTGGTCTGACCGAGCGCAACCAGCCGAAGAACAGGCCGGCGATCAAGGCGCCACCCGAGGTCGACAGGGTCAGCGGCACGCTGCCGATCTTGTAGACGATGGCCCCGAGCAACGCGCCGATGGTGATGGCGGCGCCGATGAACGCCACATCGGCGACGTCGGTTGGCCGGTCCGCATAACCCAGCATCTTGGTGGCGGCCGCGATATCCTGGGTGCGTCCGACCAAGGTGACGATATCGCCGCGGTGCAATTGGGTGTTGGGCAGAATTGGAATGTCGGTGGCGGTTGCGCCGCGCGTGATCTTACGCAGGAACACGCCGCGCGCGCCGGGAGCTTTCGCCAGCTCGGTCAGCGTCTTGCCGTCGACCTCCTTGTTGGACACGTAGATGTCGACGCCCTCGATCGGCACCGCCAGCAACTCGCGATCTTCAACCTCGGTCGCGGCCGCGCCGATCAGGTTGACCAGCACGTCGCGGCGGCCGGCCACCGCCACAACGTCGCCGGCGGCAATCACCGTGTCGCCGGTGGCATCGAAGATCTTGCCGCCGCGGCGGATGCGCTCGACGAACACCCGCTGCTCCGGCAGCAAGGACTCCGCCTCCTGCACGGTCTTGCCCACCGCCTGTCCGTCCTTGGCGACGCGGAAGGCGCGCAAATCAAATTGGTGCCAGGCGGTGCCGGGCCCGCCCAGTTCGCGTTTGCCGCCGTGCTTCTCCTCGTAGCGCTTGCAGGCGGTCTCAAGATCGATGCCGAGCAAGGCCGGGCCGAGCAAGGCCAGCACGATGGCGGAGCCGACGGTGCCGAAGATATAGGTGACGGCGTAGGCGACCGGCATCCCATCCAACAGCCGCTTGGCTTCTTCCGGCGGCAGCCCGAGACGGTTGATGGCATCGGTGGCAAGGCCCATCGACGCCGAGATCGTCTGCGATCCTGCATAAAGCCCGGCGGCGGAGCCGACATCATAGCCGGCGAGCTTGGCGCCCAAATAGGCGGCGATCAGACAGAACACGCAGACCACGACGGCAAACAGCGCCTGCGGAACACCGTCCTGGGCGATGCCGCGCACGAACTGCGGCCCGACGCCGTAGCCGATGGCGAACAGAAACATCAAGAAGAAGGCCGGTTTGATCGGTCCGGTGATGTTGATGCCGAGTTGGCCGATGATGACGGCCGCGATCAAGGTTGCCGTTACCGCGCCGAGACCCAGACCCTTGTAGGTGAAGGAGCCGAAGTAATAGCCGAGGCCCAACGATAGAAAGATGGCAATTTCCGGATAGCTGCGCAGCGTACTAACGAACCAATCGATCATGGCGGTCGCCGTCCATTCATTCGAGCTGTTGGTCGCGATGCATGAGGTGCTTGTTCACCAGATCCTCTAGGCGGCGCGTTTCGGCACCGAGCCCACCCGTTTTGCCAGGGCATCGGCGCGCACCAGTTTTAGGCCCTCGGCGGCGTCGTAGCCGTGGATCTCCTTGACATCGAGTTTGCGCATGAAGTCGATGGTTTCCTGGCTGATCACCTGGCCCGGCACCATGATCGGAAAGCCTGGGGGATAGGGAATGACGAAGTTGGCGGACACCAGCTCGGGGCCATTTTTCAGGCGACGGTCGATTTCCGGATCGGCGAGCCGGATGTATTCGCAGCCGGCCGCGTCGTAAGCGCTATAGAACCCGGACCGGATATCGCCTTCGTTGGTGCGCTTGCCCGCGTCTTTGCGGAAGGCGGCGTGAAAATGCGAGAAGTTCGGCAGATCCGGCACGTCGTGCATCAGGCTCTTCACCCGCGCGTCGAACGCCAAGCGCACGTTGCGACCGCCTTGCGCCAAGCGCTGGTCAAGTTCGCTGCTGATCTCGACCAGCACCCGGACCAGGTGGGCGACGTCGCTGCGGGTATTGTTGATGTTGGATTGCAAGAGCACGGAATTGCGCGACGTCTTGTTGAGCTGCACGTTGTAGCGGTTGGCGAGCAGCCCCTTGAATTGCGTGCCGTCGTAACCGGCGGTGCCGCACACCAAGGTCATCCGCGTCGGGTCGAGGCAGAACTCGTCCTCCTGCAGGCTGTGCCGCACCACCGCCCAATTTGATTTCGGGTCAAGGTAATCGACAAAACCCGTTTGGCGGTATTCCGCCGGCACCATTGCCTCGGCGCCGAGAATGCGGAAGTACTTGGCGATCAGCGGGTGTTCGGCCACCGCCTGGCGGATTGCCAGCGCCACTTCGATGGCATTGTGCACCAGGCCGTAACCTTCCAATTCCATCTGCCGACGCGCAACATCGAGGCTGGCAATCAGCTGCTGGTTTGGGCTGGTCGAGGCATGGGTAAACACCGCTTCGTGGAATTGCGCCTCGAC
>DATFXD010000338.1:0-2153 GCA_035258605.1 Hyphomicrobiaceae bacterium
CAGTCAAGGTCCACCGATTTGGCGCTATCGGTTGGCAATGCTGCCCGCTGCGATCGCCCCCTTGATCGCGGGAGGCATTCGCGGCGATGCTCGCCATCGCCAACGCGCTGTCGTTTGGTTTAAATAAAGATTGGATGGTGCGCGGCCGGGTGGGCACGACCAATGGCCACGCCGGATAAGTGGATAGCGCTCTGTTGCGATTGGATCGGGCCGAGGAGAGACCATGCACCGGCATCAGCGCTACCATGGCGCCTGTCCCACCTCGATGCCGCGCGCCCGACTTGGTGCTGAGGAGAGAGGAGCTTGACCGATGACGATCATCGATTCCCAGGTCCACGCCTATGAGGCAAACACGCCGAAGCGACCCTGGCACAGCGTGCCAAACTGGCCCGATCACGTCACTGGGGACGAGATGGTGGCGGCAATGGACAAGGTCGGCGTCGACGGGGCGATCTTTATCTCGGCCTTCTCCATGTATCGCTACGACGCCAGTTATGCAGTCGAGGTGCAACGGGCCCACCCCAACCGCTTCGGCATCGTCAAACCGGTCGACCCTGACGATCCCGCGGTGGCCGATGTCATCGCCGAATGGAAGCGGACGCCGGGCACGGTCGGCATCCGCATCATGTTAACCAAGGAGGCGAAGCGCGAACCCAATGATCCTGGCCTCGACCGGATCCTGGGCGCAGCCGTCCGCCACGATTTTCCGGTCAACATGCTGTGCTGGGGCAACCTCGATGACGGCACGGCGCTGATCGATCGCCACCCCGAGACGCGCTTCATCGTTGACCATCTGGCCATCATGCAGCCGCGCACACCGCCGGCTCCGCCACAACCCTGGGCCGACCTGCCGAAGGTGCTGGAGCTCGCCAAGCGTCCCAATGCGGTGATCAAAGTCAGCGGTGCCTGCACCTTGTCGAGCGAGCCCTATCCCTTTCCGGACATCTGGGACCCGTTGGCCCGCGTGTTCGATGCCTGGGGCTTTGACCGTTGCTTGTGGGGCACCGATTGGACGCGGGCTTTCGCGGTCGTCAATTACGAGCAGGCCGTCCAGCCCTTCCTCACCACGGCTCGCCTCAACGACAGCGAACGGGCCATGCTGATGGGCGGCGCCTGCGCCAAAGCCTATCGCTGGTCACCAACGACCGGCTAGCACTGGCACCAGGTCTTGCAGGCGCCGGCTGATGCTGCGGGCGCGTGCACAGCCACCTTGCCGCAGCGTGCGCATGAGAGGGTGTCAGGAATTTAGGCCTGACGCCCTCGGATTGGGGCTGGTCGACAAGGAGGGCTTGAGACTGCGAAGTCGCTGAGGCGACCGCCGCAGGTGTAGCGGACGCATCAGGGCAGTGGCGCGTTCTGGAGACGACGTACGAGCCAGCGCCCGTTTGCGGCGGCGCCCGCATGTTGGTGGCTTGACGGTCCTGCCCGCGACAGCCCACGATCGCCTTTGGCAGCGAGCAACGCCCGTCTCGCGCCACGCTGAGACCGCTGGCCGTTCCTTGCCACGCACGGCAAGATCCGCGTTACCGAGCCGGCGGCAAGGAGTACGAAAGACGCCTTGCTGAATGAACCAACACGCCTGAAATGGAGCGCGATCTCGAATGCAAGCCAAAAAGGTGATCTGGATAACCGGCGGCGGTACTGGGATCGGGAAGGCGGCCGCCATGGCCATGGCGGGTCCCGCGGTCCACATCGTCCTATCTGGCCGCCGGCAGTCCGAACTTGACAAAGCCGTGGCGGCGGTCCGCGCTCAAGGCGGCAACGGGGAAGCGCGGGTGCTCGACGTGAGTGACGCAAGCCAGGTGACGCATGTTGCCCAATCAATTCTGGCGGGCCATGAGCAGGTCGACATCCTCGTCAACAGCGCCGGGACCAACGTGCCAAAGCGTGCCTGGGCCAATGTGACGATGGCGGACTTCCACCGTGTGGTGGATATAAATTTAAATGGAGCCTTCAATTGTATTAGCACCGTCCTGCCCGTCATGCGCACCCGGCGCCAAGGCACCATCATTAATGTCGCCTCGTGGGCCGGCTTTTATTTAACCCGGCTCACTGGACCGGCGTACAGTGCCAGCAAACGAGCCATGATCGCGATGACGGAGTCGCTCAACATGGAAGAATGCGCCAATGGAATTCGCGCCTGTGTGATTTCC
>DATFXD010000339.1:0-7687 GCA_035258605.1 Hyphomicrobiaceae bacterium
GGGGAGATCGCGATCGCCGTGACGCCGTCGGTGCTGGCCCGAGGGCGGGTTGCATCCGTCCCTTGGTATTCTCATCGGCGCCAACAGGAGTGGCGAGAATTCCGGAACTTCCGAACATGGCGAGGCAACACATTGGCGTGCACGCGACGCCCGGTGCGACCCTTGCCGCTGCTACCATCCTGAGCCTGCCGCTTGGCTCGATCTACGCCTTCAGCGTGCTTCTGGCACCACTGGAACAGCTCCTGCATGCGAGCCGCGCCGATCTTGCGTCTGTGTTCGGCATCTCGGCCGTCTTCTTTACAATTGGCGCAAATTTGAGCCCCTTACTGTTCGGCAGGCTTTCCGCACCACTGCTGGTGGCTTTGACGGGAGCACTATCTGCGCTTGGCGTGACGCTGGCGGCTGTCGCGCCCTCGCTTGGTTGGCTTATCCTCGGTTATGGCTTGCTGTTCGCGACCGGCGGCGGCATGGCCTACGTCGTGGTGCAGCAGTGCGTCAATGCTGCGCCGCTCGCCCGGCCTGGGCTCGTCAATGGCTATCTCGTCAGTCTGTTTCCCCTTGGCGCCATGCTGGCGGCACCCGCCTATGGTTTGGGGCTTGATTGGCTCGGCGTGCGACAAACGCTCGCCGTCCTGGCGGCCGTCATCGCCGCAACGGCATTCGCGGCGGCCCTGCTGGTGGCGCAGGCCGGGGTGGCTCTGGAAAAGCACCGGACTGCTTCGGCAGCGACGGGCAGCCAAGACAGTCTGCGGGCCACCTTCTGGAAGCTCTTCACGCTCTTCTTTTTGGCGGCGTCGGCAGGGCTGATGGTGTTAAGTCAAGCGGCCGGGATGGTGGTTGCTTTTGGTGCCAGCCATGCGACAGCGGTGCTGGCCACAGCCGGCATCACAGCGGCAATTGCCGCGGCGCGTCTGATGGGCGGTTGGCTGACCGATCGGCTGCCGGCGCCCCTTGTCGCGGCCTCGGCGCAGGCCATTGCGCTGTTCGGCGCATTCATCTTGACCGTCATGCCATCGCCAGCAACTGCAATTTCGAGCTTGGGGATGATCGGCGTTGGCTATGGCCTGATCTCGGGCGTGACTGTCGCTGCGGTGGCGTGCTATTGGCCGAGGTCGGAATTTGGTCGGATCGCAGGCCGCACGTACATTGCATGGTGCCTTGCCGCGATCGCGCTGCCCGTTCTCGCAGGGCGCCTCTACGATCTCACCGGCGGCTATGAAATGGCAGTGGTCGTAGCCGGCGGCGCCAATCTGCTGGCGATCCTGGTAGCGCTCACCTTGCCACGCCAACAGCGTGGATCGCAATAGATTGAGACAAACGCCTCTATGTGCGCCCTTGGCCAAACGGGGTTGTCGTCGATATCCCCAGATCGCAGCGCGCCCTTGTCGGTGGAAGCGGCGTCCACGGGCCTCGGAGCGGAGCCAAACCCCAATTCAATCGCGTTCAACCGACAAAGACGGCGCTCATAATTGCCCAAAAATGACAGCCGGTGCCCGCCAGCACAAAGGCATGCCAGATCGCGTTATGATAGGGCAATGAGCGCCACAGATGAAAGATGACCCCGACCGTATAGAGTACGCCGCCCAGTCCAAGCAGGATGAGCGTCAAGAGCGTCACTGTCCCCGTTAAATCCGGGATCATCACTATCCCGCACCAGCCGAGTGCCAAGTAGAGCAGGAGTGACAGGCGATCAAAAGTCGACGCCAGCAGGATCTTGGCGCCGGAGCAAAGTAAAGCGACCGACCAGACTGTTCCCAACAGGGTAAGCCCCGTTGTGCCTCCGATCTTTATGACGCCGAACGGCGTGTATGTGCCGGCGATTTTGAGGAAGATCGCGGCATGATCCAAGCGTTGGAGCAGGCCCTTCCAGGCCGCGACCGGAATCATGTGATAGGCGGCGGAGCACCCCAGCATGGTGAGCATGCCCGCACCGTAAATCGCCAGGCTTGCGGTCGATGCGGCGGATAGGGAACCGAACGCCGCGACCATCATGGCGACGACCGCAGTTAGCCCCACACCAAGCCCGGTGACGTGGATGATATTATCGGCGATACGCTCACCCCGTGTAACGGGAAGCTTCACGACATGACGAGAACCCAATCGTACGTTACCCATCATAGCTCACGCTCATCGGCCCAACGTCAGCGGCCACGTCCCGGGCTCTTTTGTCGGCCGCTTTGAGGCCGTCGGTGATTGCCATCAGGAGCGGTGGCGAGATGCCCGCTTGCGTCCGGTGCAAGATCGCAAGCAGAACGCCGCTGGCGGAGGTTTGTTCGGCTGTTCGCACCTCCTGCTATTTTGCCCTCGATGGCAGGATCGAGCTAGGGCATAAGGCCGCTGCAGGTGTGCAACCGCACCATGTTCGAGTTTGACGGCAAGGCCCAACCCGCCAGCTTCCTCGATCAGGACTGCTCGTCAGGGGCCTGACGCCGAAGTTTCGATCGGGCCAAGCAGCCGCGGCTGCGGCGCCACCCGTTCGTCAGCTTTGCCATAAGCGCTGGGTCAGTGACATGAGTGCGAGGACGGAGAAACGGCGCCAGGCAAACAACGCACGTTCTTGAACGCGGCACCATACGGGCGCAAGATGGCTGGCGCCTGTTCGTCAGCTGCCGGGCCCGGCAGGTCAGTACTTCGAACGGAGGATTGCGCATGTCCAGCGAGGCCGCAGCCACAAGCCAACCGGACAGCTCTGCCGCCGAGCACGATCAAGCCATCCGCGAGCGGGTACGCACGCTGATCGGTCAATTGTTGCGGCAAGGCCAGATCGATCCCGAGGGTGTCAAGGAGGTGATGCGCGCGGTAACCGGTGGCGCGCCGTCGGCAACAACCCTAACGGATGATGCGCCGGGAATGGCATTTGCCGATACGGTAGGTCGGCTCGATGCGGCGCTCGTCGCCTCTGCCGAAGCTGCGCATCGTGCGCTGGAAACCGTTGTAAATCGCGGCAAGGACGTCACCGACAATGACATCAAGGGTGCGGTCGCCAGCCTGATGAAGCTGCAGCAAGACTGTCTTGCTGCCGTTAGCGGGGTATCCCAGCGCGCCAGCGGCGAAAACCTGCGCCGCGAGCTTGATCAGCTTGCTGTGCATGCCCAGAAGGTTGGCATCGAGGCCAGCGCACGCGCCGGCACGTTGATCAACGAGATTGCCGGCCGCGTTGCAGGTACCTATAGCGAAACCGCAGTCCCGAGCCTGGAGGCGGCACGTGCGCTCAGCGCTCGCATGGCGCTCTTGACGAGCGGTATCATTGCGGGGGTTGCGGATGCTCTCAGCGACCAAAGCGGATCGAAGAACGCGAAATAGGTCCACCACATGATCTGGGGGACGCTTGGCGCGGCGCGCGACCTGTCGCGGCTGCGCGAGATCAGTTCGGTACTGATCCGGCACGGGCTTGGCGACCTGGTGCGACGCACGGGGCTGGCCTCCGCGCTGGAGCGGGCCGGCCAGATTCTGCATTGGGGGGAAGCCGGCAAGTCAGCCGAACTCGAGCCACAGGCTCGCTAGAGGAGCTTGGGCCGACGTTTGTGAAACTCGGCCAAGTGCTGTCGACTCGGCCAGACCTGCTTGCACCGAGCTGGATCGCCGAGCTTGAGCGTCTGCACAGCGACGTCGCACCGATTTCCTTCGATGAGCTGTTGCCTCAGGTCGAAAATGCGCTTGGCCGATCGCCGTTCGAGGTGTTTGCCGAGGTCGAAAGCGAGCCGCACGCTGCAGCTTCGATTGCGCAGGTGCACCGGGCCAAATTGCCAAGCGGGGCAGCTGTCGTCCTCAAGATCAGGCGTCCCGGCATCTCCGCCAAGATTGACGCCGACTTGCGGCTTCTCGAGCATCTCGCGAACTTGATCGAACACGAAATGCCCGAGGCGCGCCGCTACGCGCCGGTCCAGGTTGTGGCCCAATTTCGCCGTTCGCCGGAACGAGAACTTGACCTCGCCGTCGAGGCCCGCCACATCGATCGGTTCGCGCGCAACTTTGCGGATGATGCCAATATCCTGGTACCGAAAGTGTACTGGGATTTCACCAGCAGCTCGATGAATGTGCAGGAGTATGTGGCCGGGACTCGCGGCACCGACCTGTCTGCCATCGCCGCCGCCGACCTCGACCGCAAGCTATTGGCGGCACGCGGTTGTGATGCCGTGCTCAAGATGATCCTCGTCGACGGCTTCTTTCACGCTGACCCGCACCCGGGCAACGTGCTTTATCTCCCTGGCAACCGCATCGCCCTCATCGACTTCGGAATGGTCGGGCATCTGTCGGCGCTGCGCCGCAGCCAGATCGTTGATTTGCTCGCCGGAATTGTCAGCCAGGATGATCAGGCGATGCTTGACGTGCTGCTCGACTGGACGGGCGAGCATGGCGTGGACGAAGCGCAGCTCGCCGCCGACGTTGGCGAACTCGCGTTTGACTTCGCGGACACAGAACTCAAGGACGTGCGAATTGGCGCATTGCTGCAGCGGGTCGCAACCCTTCTACGGGACCACGCCATTCTGCTGCCGGCCGATCTCACGCTGATGTTCAAGGCACTGATCAGCCTTGAGGGCCTCGGCCGTCAGTATGACCCAGAGTTCCGGCTCGTCGACCGCATCCGGCCCTTCCTCGACCGCGCCATCTCGGAACGGTATGCGCCTGTTACGGCGCTGCACCGGGGGCAAGCGACATTGGCCAACGCCTTTGGTCTTCTCACCACCGTGCCGCGTGACCTCGCCCGCCTGATTAAGGATGCGCGCCGCGGCCGGGTGCGGGTCGACCTCGATCTCAAGCGCCTCGATAGCTTCGGCGATCGTATCGACAACACCGTCAATCGCATGACGATCGGAATAATGACGGCGTCGCTGGTGATCGGTTCGTCGATCGTCATGACGGTTGGCAGCGGACCCACCCTGTTCGGGCTTTCCGTGCTAACCCTGCTCGGCCTGCTTGGCTATCTCGTCGCATTCTTGAACAGTCTTTGGATCATTCTCTCGATCTGGCGTTCGGGTCACCGGTGATGAAACCCTGTTGAGGAGTGCGCACACGGCCGCTCGTGGCACGCTCGATCGATCGACCTCTCCGGCCCGCTGCGCCCGGCGAGCGCTAACAATTTACGGTCGACATGATGCATTGACGAGGCGCTCATTCGCTGAAAGGAATATATTGCGGCCAATACGATCTTCAGCCTGATAAGGAATTCCATGCCGATCATCGACACAGACATCGCCAGCGAGTTTCCGGGCGCCATCGGCGGTCCTTATCTCGATACCGCGGCACGCGGGTTGCTGCCGCGCTCGGCGCATGCCGCGATCACCGCGTCGCTGGACAGCGTGCTGATGGGCAAAGCCGACAAGGACGCCATGTTCGCCACCATCGAGCGCACGCGCGAGCGTTTCGCTGGGCTCATCAACGCGCGCGCGGGCGAGATCGCCATCACCAAAAACATCTCCGAGGGTCTTAACATCATCGCCGCGGCATTGCCGTGGCGAGCGGGTGACAACGTCGTCGTCTGTCGCGAGCTCGAGCACCCCAACAACATCTTTCCCTGGGCTAGCCTGAAGCGGCGGCTCGGCATCGAGATCCGCGACGTGCCGGCCCGCGCCGGACGGCTCGTGGCCGAGGAGGTGATTGCCGCCGTCGACGATCGCACTCGCATTGTGACGCTGTGCGAGGTCAGCTTTTCGCCGGGGCTCAGAGTGGACCTTGCGCCGATCGGCACATTCACCCGAGCGCGCGACATTTTCTTGCTGGTGGACGGCGCGCAGACGGCCGGCATCGTGCACACCGACGTCGAGGCCTCCGGCATCGATGGCTTTGCCGTATCGACCCAGAAGGGGCTCTTGGGTATCTATGGTATGGGCTTATTGTATTGCCGGCAGAGTTGGGCGGAGCGGCTCAATCCCGTGTATCTGGCACGGTTCGGCGTCGATCTCGGCGCCACCCACGAGGCCGCGCGTGGCGGTGATGATTACCGGCTGATGCCCGACGCGCGCCGCTTCGATCTCGGCAACTACAATTTCGCCGCCGCCGCCGGGGTCGAGGTTTCGCTGGCGCTGATCGGCCGCATCGGTACCCGCACGGTCGAGGCGCACGCGGCGCGGCTGGCGCGCCGCCTTGCCAGTGGCCTCGACCAACTGGGCTTGCCGGTTGCTGGTACCGGCGAAAGCCTTGCCAGCATCGTGTCGATTGGGCGGCACGGCGCGGGCGGTCACGACAGCAGCGACGATCCGCAAACGCAAAAACTGGCGGAAGCCCTTATCCGGTCGGGGGTGCGGCTGTCGGTGCGCCAAGGCATGGTGCGGCTGTCGTTTCACATTTACAATAACGACAACGACGTCGATCACGTGCTCGAGGTCGCCCGCGGGTTGCACTAACCCCAGACCCGACGCTGCCGGCATCGCCCGCAAGGGGCGGTGGGTGGGAAGGTAACATCATGCTTAGAACTGCAGTCGCCGTCTCGACCACTTTGTTGTACCTCGTCGCCCTGCCCGCCGATCGTGCCGTTGCGGGCCCCACGCTCGATGCCGTCAAAGCGCGCGGTAAGCTCGTGTGCGCCGCCAATGGCAATCGGGCTGGCTTCTCCTCTCTCGACAGTCGCGGCCAGTGGAAAGGCATCGACGTGGATACCTGCCGTGCGATCGCCGCGGCAGTGGTCGGCGACGCCGACAAGGTCGAACTTCTCCAGTCGACGACGCAGACGCGCCTAACCGTGCTGCAGACGGGAGAGGTCGATGTCACCACCGCCAACGTCACCTGGACGCTGACCCGCGACGCGAAGCTAGGCATCGATTTTGTCGCGCCCACCTTTTACGATGGTCAAGGCTTCATGGTCAGCAAGAAGCTAGGCGTGACGAGCGTAAAGGAGATGAACGGCGCCACCGTCTGCGTGTTGCCGGGGTCGACCTCCGAGAAAGTTGCAGCCGAGGTTGCCAATGCCAATGGCCTTACCTTCAAGATGGTGGTGATCGAGAACCAGAAGGAGCTGAATACGGCCTTCTTCAGCGGCCGCTGCGATGCGCACGTGCAGACCACGTCCGGCCTGGCCGCCAACCGATCTGCTGCCGCCTCCGACCCGGACGAATACGTCATCCTGCCGGGCGTGCACGGTAAGGATCCGATGGGGCCCGTGGTTCGCCAGGGCGACGCGCAATGGCGCGATATCGTCAATTGGACGGTATTTGCCCTGTTCGAGGCGGAGGAGAAGAATGTCACCTCCAACAACGTCGACCAAATGCTGAACGGCAACGATGAAGCAATCCAACGGCTGCTTGGCGTCAAGGGTGAGCTCGGCAAGGACCTTGGCCTCGATGCGCAATGGGCCTATCGCATCATCAAACAGGTCGGCAACTACGGCGAGATCTTCGAGCGCAACGTCGGCAAGGCATCGCCGATGAAGATGGATCGCGGGATCAATGACTTGTGGATCCGCGGCGGGCTCCTTTATTCGCCGCCCTTCAACTGATGCCGAGCCAGAGGCCGCGTGTCTGAGGCAAGCATCCCCACTCCCTCGTTGCGTGGGCGCCGGCCGCCACCCCCGCGCCCGGCTTTGTCGCTGGATGGCCTATGGCATAATGCAAACGTGCGTGGCCTCGTCTATCAGGCCATCATCCTCGTTGCCCTGTTCGGGCTCGTCATTTGGATGGTCGGCAATGCCCAGCACGCACTGGCCAAGCGCGGCATCTCCACCGGCTTTGCGTTCCTGTGGCGGGAAGCCGGC
>DATFXD010000340.1:0-4658 GCA_035258605.1 Hyphomicrobiaceae bacterium
CGCAAACCGCCGATTTGATCCCCAACCCTGCCGGCTACCATCACAACGTGATGCATAGCGTTTCGCTGACCGTTGTCTGAGGAGGCGAGCATGCGAGGATTGCCGATCTTTGTCGCCGCGCTGGCGATCGCCGTTGCCGCCGCCGCGGCGGAGAAGCCCGTGCAGCTGAAGACGGCGCCGGGACTGGACAAGGTCGAGGCCAACTGCGCGGCCTGCCACAGCCTCGACTACATTCAGATGAATTCGCCGTTTCCGAGCGCGGCGTTGTGGGACGCCGAAGTGACCAAGATGATCAAGGCTTTCGGCGCGCCGATCGAACCCGAAGATGCAGCGCTTATCAAGGACTACCTGAAACAGAACTACGGCAACTGAGGATCGGAGGGCCTGAGCTCCCGGGATCTTACGCGCGCCGGGGGCGGCGATCCTCCCGCCTCGTTCATGGCGGCGACGATGGCGATGCCGCCGTCGCTAACTACCGCCTTGGCAATCGCCAGGCCAATGCCGCTGGCGCCGCCGGTGACCACGACAACCTTATCAATCGCATGCGGGGCTCCCAGGTTGAGCGCGGCCAAAATAGGCTGCGAGCCGCCATCGCGGCAACGCGTCGCGGGTGGGCGGCGCTGGGTGGCCTCGGGGCCGGCCGCTGGCGCAAGGGGCCGGCGCTGGCCGCGGCCAACCACCAATCGATCGGCGCGGCTGCGCCTGCTACATTGCCGGCGATGGTCCAGCCACCGCCACTGCTCCGGCTTTCGGATATCGCGCTCTCCTTTGGCGGCACGCCGCTGCTCGCGGGCGCCGAACTCGCCGTGTCCGCCGGCGAGCGCGTCTGTTTGGTGGGGCGCAACGGTTCTGGCAAATCGACATTGTTGCGGCTGGCAGCCGGGTTGCTGGAGCCCGACCGCGGCCAGCGCTTCCTGCAGCCAGGGATCAGTGTCCGCTATCTGCCGCAAGAGCCCGACCTTGGTCAGTTTGCCACCACGCTGGCTTATGCCGAGGCCGGTCTCAATGCCAACGACGATCCGCACCAGGCCCGCACCCTGCTGCAGCACCTCGGTCTCGACGGCTCCGAGCAGCCGGCTCGGCTGTCCGGCGGCGAGCTACGGCGGGCGGCGCTGGCGCGCGTACTGGCGCCGGCCCCTGACATCCTGCTGCTTGATGAGCCGACCAATCATCTCGATCTGCCGACCATCGAATGGCTGGAGGCATGGCTCGCCGACCGGCGTACCGCGCTCGTGCTCGTCAGCCATGACCGGCGCTTCCTCGGCAATCTTTCGCGCATCACCGTGTGGCTCGATCGCGGCGGCACGCGGCGGGTCGAGCTCGGATTTGCGCAATTCGAGGCCTGGCGCGACGAAGAGCTGACGCTCGAGGCGGCCGATCAGCATAAGCTCGATCGTAGAATTGCGCGCGAAGAGCACTGGCTTCGTTACGGCGTCACCGCGCGGCGCAAGCGCAACGTGCGCCGAGTCGAAAGGCTTGCCAGCCTGCGGCAGGCGCGGCGCACCTATCGCGGATCGGTTGGCAAGGCCGTGCTGGCGACGCCGGAAGCACCGGTGTCCGGCACCCTTGTCATCGAAGCCAAAGGGATCGGTAAGACCTATGCGAGCCAGCGCATCGTCAAAGATTTTTCACTCAGCATCCAGCGCGGCGACCGCATCGGCATCGTCGGCTGGAATGGCAGCGGCAAGACCACGCTTGTCAATTTGCTGACGGGCCTGCTGGCACCGGATAGCGGCGCGGTGCGGCTGGGCGCCAACATCGAGATGGCGCGGCTCGACCAGCATCGCGCCGATCTCGATCCGGATTGGACCCTGAGCCAAGCCCTGACCAAAGGCAGCGGGGATACCGTCACGGTCAACGGCCGCCCGCGCCATGTGGTCGGATATATGAAGGACTTCCTATTCACCGCCGAACAGGCGCGCACGCCGTTGCGCGTGCTATCGGGCGGCGAGCGCGGCCGGCTGATGTTGGCGCGGGCCTTGGCACAGCCCTCCAATCTGCTGGTGCTGGACGAGCCCACCAATGACCTAGACGTCGAGACACTTGATGTGCTGGAAGAAATGCTCGGCACCTACGCCGGCACCTTGCTGCTCATCAGCCATGACCGAGATTTTCTCGACCGCGTGGTCAATGCGGTGGTGGTGCCGGAGGGTGATGGCCATTGGACCGAGTACGCCGGCGGCTATAGCGACATGCTGGCCCAGCGCGGCCGCGATCTTGCCGGACGGTTCGGGGCGAAGCCGCTACCGGCGGCCAAAAAGCCCGTTGCGGTCGCCAAGCCGAAACCACCCCGACGCAAGCTCAGCTTCAACGAGCAGCACGCGCTGAAAAACCTACCCGGCGAAATTGCATCGCTGGAAACCGAAATTGCCGAATTGCTGCGCCGGCTCGGCGATCCGGGTCTTTATAGCCGCGACCCCTTGGGCTTCGGGCGTGCTTCCGAAGCCCTGGCCGAGAAGCAATCGGCCCTCACCGCCGCCGAAGAAAGATGGCTCGAGCTCGAAATCCGCCGCGAAGCGATCGAGGGCGATTGAGCCTGCCTTCAAGGGGCAACGAGGTTCAGGCCTGCGCGTCGAGCGGCAGGCCTTCGGGGACCGCGGCATGGAAGGCGCCATTGCGCCGCACCGCTGTCGCCTCGCGGCCGTCGTGCTCGGCAATCATCGCCACCAGCGCGTTTCGCTCCGCGCGCAACTTGGCCATGCGGGCAAAACGTCCCTCGCCGAACCGGTCGCGCAGCAAGGCGCTGTATTCGAGGTTCAACTCCCTGAGCTTACGGCGGATGGCGTTGAATTCGATGCGGGTCATCGTCGGCCCTTCCGTGGTTGGTCCCGCACCAATAATTGTCGTTGGTCCCGCACCAACATTCTTGATTCTTGCCATAGGAAAGCGGCGCTCTGACGGCGAAGTTATGCTCAGTATGATGATCTGAGTGCCTCAAGGCGACCGACCGGGCGAGGTCGGAAAGCTTTGTTGCCGACGCAAGTTGGCGACGATCAGACCCAGCGGAAAATGGCAAGTGCCAGTATGATGGCGACCACGACCGCGCCCCAGAGCGGTGTGCCGAACGCCGCTAGCCAGCCGAGGTGGACGAAGGCGGCGCTCATCAGCGAGATGAACAGTCGATCGCCTCGCGTCGTGCGAATGGCCAAAATCCCCCGTCGCGGCGCCCCACCGGGGGCCTTGAGCTCCCAAATCGTCATGCCAATCAACAGGCCGGCTATGCTCAGGAAGAACGTGGCGGTTTCCCAAGTCCAGGCCATCCAGGTCAGATGCACGCCTCACCTCCACCGTTGCGCGGCAGGGCTCAGACCCGGCCCAGCGCAAAACCCTTGGCAATGTAGTTACGTACGAAGTAGATCACGAACGCGCCGGGAATGATGGTCAAGGTGCCCGCCGCCGCCAGCAAGCCCAGTTCGTAGCCCGAGCTGCTTGCGGTGCGCGTCATGGTTGCCGCGATCGGCTTGGCGGCGACCGAGGTCAGGGTCTTGGCCAGCAGCAGCTCGACCCAGGAGAACATGAAGCAGAAGAAGGCGGCGACGCCGATCCCGGCAGCAATGGTGGGGACGAAGATTTTGCCGAAGAAGCGCCAAAAGCCGTAGCCGTCGAGATAGGCGGTCTCATCGAGCTGGCGCGGCACGCTCGACATGAACCCCTCCAGGATCCACACCGCCAGCGGAATGTTGAACAGGCAGTGGGCGAGCGCCACGGCGATGTGGGTATCGAACAGGCCAATGGCGGAATAGAGCTGGAAGAACGGCAGCGCGAACACGGCGGCCGGCGCCATGCGGTTGGTCAACAGCCAGAAGAACAGGTGCTTGTCGCCGAGGAAGCGATAGCGCGAGAAGGCGTAGGCCGCCGGCAACGCCACCAGCACCGAGATGACGGTGTTGATGACGACGTAGATCAAGGAATTGATGTAGCCGTTGTACCAGGTCGGATCGGTGAAGATTTTCTGGTAGTTCTCAAGCGTGAACTTCTTTGGCCACAAGGTGAACGCGCCCAGGATTTCATTGGTGGTCTTGAATGACATGCTCACCAGCCAATAGATCGGCAGCAGCAGAAACAGGATATAAAGCGCGGGCACCAGCCAACCGAGTTTGCGCATCAGTGTTCCTCGTCGCGGGTCATCACCACGTAGAAAATCCACGACAGCAGCAGGATGATCAAAAAGTAAATGATCGACATCGCCGCCGCCGGGCCAAGATCGAATTGGCCGAGTGCGATCTTGACGAGATCGATCGACAACAAGGTGGTGGCATTGCCGGGTCCGCCGCCGGTCAGCACGAACGGCTCGGTGTGGATATTGAAGCTGTCCATGAAGCGCAGCAGGATGGCGATGGTCAAAACCCGCTTCATCTTCGGCAGTTGGATATAGCGGAATACGGCCCAGGATGAGGCGCCATCGATCTTCGCTGCCTGGTAGTAGGCGTCGGGGATGGCGCTCAAACCGGCATAGGCAAGCAGCACCACCAGCGACGTCCAATGCCAGACGTCCATGGCGATCAGGGTGGCCCAGGCCGAAATCGGCTGCTGCGTGTAATTGTAGTTGATGCCGAGGTCGTTGAGCAGCCGGCCCAGCATGCCGATGTCGGGCAGCGCGAAGATGTTCCACATGGCGCCGACCACGTTCCAGGGGATCAACAGCGGCAACGCCATCA
>DATFXD010000341.1:0-22829 GCA_035258605.1 Hyphomicrobiaceae bacterium
CAGCTTGCAGCCGCTCACTCAGTGCGAACGTATTCGCCCGTCCGGCCCCAGCATTTGCCCCGACGTGCCGGGCTATCTCGCGCCGGGCACCGCTGGCGGCGAACGCCGCGCCGACGGCCCCAACGCCGAGGCCGCCTGAGCTCCGTGTACCGCTACGACGAATTTGGCTGTTGCGCGAAAAAGTATGGCTTTGGCGGCGAGCTGCGCGCCGATTAGATCCCGTTCCTGCGCGCCTTTGCAGTGACGCACGCCCCAACCCGGCGCGCGAAGCGCCAGCCGCATCGCCGAGGTCCGCCGCCACGATCGGCCGGCCATCGACGAGGCGGCGGCGCTGGGCCAGCGGCCGTGGCGCCGCATCCCTCCCGCTCTAGCCACCGCCGCACCTGCCGCGCGCGGGCCCCTTGCTTTTCGTGGCCGGCAATTCCAAGGTCGGCATCGGCCGCGGGGCCGCCCGCCGCTTGGAGCCTGCCCAACATGGACGATACCTATTCCCGTGCCAGCGCCGCCGCCGATCCGCCCTATCTCGCCGCCGACTACCTGTCGACGCGGACGCGGGCGCCGTCGCGACCGCTGATCGTTATCCCGCAGACGCTCTCGGAAATCACCGGACCGGTTTATGGCCATTCCGATGCGTTGCCGTCAGAAGCGGATCTGACCAGCGGGCACGCCGGCGAGCCGCTGGGCGAGCGCATCATCGTCAAGGGACGCGTCCTCGACGAGGCCGGCCGGCCGGTGCCCAACACCCTCATCGAGATCTGGCAGTGCAATGCCGCGGGACGCTACATCCACGTCGTCGACCAGCATCCCGCCCCGCTTGATCCCAACTTCACCGGCGCCGGCCGCTGCGTCACCGATGCCGATGGCGGCTACGCCTTTATCACCATCAAGCCCGGGGCCTATCCCTGGCGCAATCACGCCAATGCCTGGCGGCCGGCGCATATCCACTTCTCGCTGTTTGGTCCCTCGTTCCTCACCCGGCTGGTGACGCAGATGTACTTTCCGGGCGACCCGCTGTTTGCCTTCGACCCGATCTTCAACGCCGTCAGCGATGCCAATGCGCGCCAGCGCATGGTGTGCCAGTTCGATCTCGCCACCACCCGTCCGGAGTGGGCGCTCGGCTATCGGTTTGACATCGTGCTGCGCGGCCCCAACGCCACGCCCCGGGATCGCGACCATGTCTGAGCGGACCCCGTCGCAGACCGTTGGTCCCTTCCTGCACATCGGGCTGGCGCCGGCCGACTACAACTTTCGCGTCCTGTTCGGATCGAGCCTGGCCGGACCCGGGGTCGCCGGCGTGCCGATCGAGATCGAAGGGGCGATCCGCGACGGTGAGGGCAACGCGCTGCCCGACGCGCTGGTTGAGATCTGGCAAGCCGACAGCGACGGCCGCTACCCCCATCCCGCCGATGGTCGCCCCGTCCGTTCCAATTCGTTTCGTGGCTTTGGCCGCGCCGCCACCGATGCCGCCGGCCAGTTTCATTTCGCCACCGTCAAACCGGGCGCCGTGCCGGCGCCGGGCGGCGGGCTGCAGGCACCGCATATCAACGTCGGCATCTTTGCCCGCGGCCTGTTGAAGCGGTTGTTCACGCGCATTTATTTCGCAGGCGAGGCGCTCAATGCCGGCGATCCCATCCTGGCGCTGGTGCCAGAAGACCGCCGTCACACCTTGATGGCGCAGCCCGACACGACCCATCCCGGCCGCTTCCGCTTCGACATTCGCCTGCAGGGCGCCGACGAGACGGTGTTCTTCGACGCCTAACGCCTGGCACGGCCGCGCGGGCGCCAGCCGCCAATGTGTGTGCAGTTTGGCGTTGCCACTAGAAGCGGTAGCCGTAGCGCAGCCCGATGCCGTCCATGCCCTCGTTGTAGCGCTGGGTGCCGGCGTTGGAGGTGTGCTCGAAATAGACGGAGAAGCTTTGCCTGGCGTCGAGGCGCACGCCGAGCTCGAGCGGGATGTGGAACAGAACGCGCGAGCCCAGCGCCTTGCGATCGGGCTCGGTCGGGGCCAGGTTGCCGTCGTGTACGGCGGCGCCTAAGCCCAACCCAAAGAACAGGTGCGCCGGCAGCTCGGTTTCCCAGCGCAGGTCGGCATAGGCCTTGCTGGTAAAACCGTCGACGTTGACCGAGCCGCCGATCGCCGGGCGCAGCGCGCCACCCAGGATTGGGAGGCCGTTGCCAAACAGGATTTCGCCGTTGATATCGACGCCGCGCTCGAGCCGAAATCCGCTCCACAGTCCCGGCACGTCATGCGCCAGCACGCCACCACGCAATTCGAAGCCGGCACCGAGCAGATCTTCCGCCCCGGCACCGCCACTGCCGGCCAGCACCAACACCAGCGCCAGCAGGGCCAAGCCCGCAAGCCGCCAGCGGCCAATGGTGTGTGCGCGTGTGATGCGGATGACGACCTCCGGCCCGCGACTCCTTGGGCGCAAACATAGGGGAGCGCCACCCCGGGCGCCAGGCAGCGTCGGCGCCAACCCCGCCGATCGCCAGCCCCGGCGTGGCAAAACTGCCAGCCCCGCGCCCCCAATAACCCCGCCTGACGCCCCGACATTCTTTACCCCCTAGCGCGGAGCGCTTAGCCTCCCTGGCACGTCAAAGGCTGTTGGGTGGCGTGGCGTGTGAGGCACGGGGTGGCATGGACGTGCTCGAGGCCCTTCTGGGCGAGGGCAAACAGGTTCTTTTTTCCAGGGCACCCGAGGCGCTCTTTTTCTGGGTCAACCTCGCCATCCTCGGCGTGCTCATAGTGGTGGTGCTCCCCGGGCGCCTGCGCAAGCGCCGGCGCCGGCGCCAGATCGCGCAACTGTTTGCCGCCTCCTCCAATGCCAGCCGCGGCTTGCGCCAGGATGCCGAGCTCGCCGCCTTCGCCCGCGGCATCGCCCGCCTGGCCGAAGGCTTTGGCGGCCGGCTCAACGAGTTGCGTGCCGACCGCATCCAGCTCGCCAAAATCTATATTGATCATTCCAACTTCACCAAAAACTGGAAGCGGGTGATCAACAACGACGCCCACAGCATCGAGCGCGATATCTTGTGGGTGAAGCTGCCGGAGTTGCTGTTGGCGGAGACCCGCGGCTGGCTGGCGGAGAGCCGCAAGGAACCGCCGGCCCTGGTCTATCGCGGCACCAACATGTACGGCACCTTGTTTGAGGAGGAGTATTTCGAGCTGCTCGAGAACATGCTGCGGCTGGAGCGCACCGCGCCGGAAAAACTGCCGCTCAAGATCTATTTCCAGAAGGAGACCGTGGACCGCTGGCGGCAGGAGAACGAGGCCCAGCGCGCCGAGCTCGCCCGGCTGCAGAACGAGTTCGGGTTCCTGGTGTTCACGATTCTGCGGCGCACGCCACGCTACGATCGGTTGGGCTCGAGCAACTTTACCGTCGGCGGCATTCCGATCGCGCCGGAAAAGCAGCTCGACACCCTGGTCACCACCGACCTGATCGCCGACGCCATGTACGATGTCTATGACATCGCCTTCTTGATTTCCGAGGACAGTGATTTCTGCCCGGCCGTGGAGTTCGTGCAGGAGATGCGCAACAAGCACGTGGTGCATGTCGGTTTCGGGGCGCACAGCAACGATTTGCGCTCGAAATGCCGCTTGCGCATCGATCTTGCCGGCAAGGACCACCTGTTTCGCCGCATGCAGGCCAAGCCCACCGGCGAAGCGGTGGCGGCGCGCGCCAAGACCGCCAACGGTTCTTGAACGCTTAAGCCTCGAGCAGCTGGCGCGCGTCCCGATAGGCGAGGCCCAGGGCGTTGGCCACGGCGGCGTGGGTGACGTGGCCGGCCTCGATATTGAGGCCGTTGCGCAGGTCGGGGTCTTCGAGCATGGCGCGGCGCGGACCCTTGTTGGCCAGCGCCAGAATGAACGGCAAGGTGGCGTTGTTGAGCGCCAAGGTGGAGGTGCGGGCCACCGCACCCGGCATGTTGGTGACGCAATAGTGCACGACATCGTGCACGACGTAGGTCGGGTCGGCGTGGGTGGTCGGTCGCGAGGTCTCCGAGCAGCCGCCCTGATCAATCGAGATATCGACGATCACCGAACCACGCGGCATCGCCTTGACGTGCTGTTCGTTGATAAGTTTGGGGGCCGCCGCGCCCGGCACCAGCACGGCACCGATCACCAGATCGGCCTCGAGCAGATAGTCCTCCACCGCCTGCCGGGTCGAGAACACGGTATTGACCGCGGCGCCGAATTGCTGGTCGATGGCGTAGAGGCGGTCGAGGTTGATATCGAGCACGGTCACCTGCGCCTCGAGCCCGATCGCCATGCGCACGGCATTGACACCGGCGACGCCGCCACCCAGGACCACCACCTTGGCGGGGGCGACGCCGGCGACGCCGCCGAGCAGCATGCCGCGGCCGCCGCGCTCCATCTCCAGGCAATGTGCGCCCGCTTGCACCGCCATGCGGCCCGCCACCTCGCTCATCGGTGCCAACAGCGGCAGCCCGCCCCGCGGGCTGGTCACGGTTTCATAGGCGATGGCGGTGACGCCGGCCTGCAGCAAGGCATTGGCCTGGTTGGGATCGGGCGCCAGATGCAAATAGGTAAACAGCGTCTGGCCTGGGCGCAGCAGCGCGAACTCGGTGGCCTGCGGCTCCTTGACTTTGACGATCATGTCGGCGCTGGCGAAGATCTCGGCCGCGGACTTGAGCACCGTGGCGCCGGCCCGCTCGTAGTCACGGTCGGTGAGGCCCTGGCGCAGCGCGGCATTGGTCTCGACAAACACCTGGTGCCCGTGTGCCACCGCTTCGCGTACGCTGCCGGGCGCCATGCCCACCCGATACTCGTGGACCTTGATTTCTTTCGGCACGCCAATGCGCATCTTAGTTTCGCTCCCAAATGTTGTCGGCCAGCGTCGGGCCGAGCCGCTCAGGGTGCCACCGGCTCGAGCGTCGACTCTGGCACGTCGGTGACGTGCTGGGCCAACGCCTCGAGCCCGCGCGGCACCGGGCCACCATAGGCCCAATCGATGAGCTCGACCGTATGCGCGATCGGAATCTCGCTACCGAGCCCCAGCTGCGTGATGCAGCCGATGTTGCCGGCCGCCACCATGTCCGGTCGCACGCTCTTGATGTTGGCAAGTTTGCGTTCGCGCAAGGCCCCGGCAATGTCGGGCTGCAGCACGTTGTAGGTGCCGGCCGAGCCGCAACACAAGTGCGCTTCCGGGATCTCGAGCACCGTGAATCCGGCGTTGCGCAACAGTTTGCGCGGCTCCTCGTTGACGCCTTGGCCATGCTGCATCGAGCAGGCCGAGTGGTAGGCGACCCTGAGCGAGGACCAGCGCTTGGGCGGACCCATCTCGTAGCCGGCCAGAAACTCGGTGATGTCGCGGGTCATGCGCGCGATGCGGGTGGCCCGTTCGGCGTAGGCCGGTTCGCCCTGGACCAGATGCGCATAGTCCTTGACGGTGGTGCCGCAGCCGGAGGTGTTGACGATCACGGCGTCGATCGGGCCGCTCTTTTCGATCAGCCGGCTCCAGGCATCGATGTTGGTCTTGGCCATGGCGATCGCCGCCTGTTCGCGGCCCATGTGCTGCACCAGGGCGCCGCAGCAGCCGGCGCCCGGCGCCACCTCGACATCGACGCCGCGGCGGGCCAGCAGCCGGATGCTGGCGTCGTTGATCTCCGGCCGCAGCACCTGCTGCGCGCAGCCAGCCAGCAGGATCACGCGCTTGCGCCGCTCGAGCTTGGTGACGGCGGTGCCCGGTCCGGAAAAGGTGGCACCGCGCAACAGGCCGTTGGGGGCCAGCTCCAGCATCGCCACCACCTCGCGCAAGCCGAGCCGAGCAATGAGCCCGGTCAGCGGCTTGGCAAACCACGCCGCCCGCAGCGCCAAGCGCAAGCGGTCGGGATAGGGCAATACCGCCGCCAGTAGCCAGCGCAGCGCGCGGTCCTTTAGGCCGCGCTGCCCGGTCTCCTCGATGTGCACGCGGGCGTGGTCGACGAGGTGCATGTAGTCGACGCCGCTGGGGCAAGTGGTCATGCACGACAGGCAGCTGAGGCAGCGATCGACATGGCGCTGCACCTCGGGGCCGGCGCGCTCGCCCTTTTCGAACATCTCCTTGATCAGGTAGATGCGGCCGCGCGGGCTGTCGCGCTCATCGCCCAACAGCACGTAGGTCGGGCAGGTGGCGGTGCAGAAGCCACAATGTACGCAGCGGCGCAGGATCTTGTCCGCCTCCCTGAGGCGCGGGTTTTTAAGTTGGCTGGCTGTGAAATGCGTCTGCATGGTGTCCGCTTGTCGTCAGATATCCGCATACATGCGGCCGGGGTTGAGGATGCCGGCCGGGTCGAAGGCCGCCTTGAGGCGGCGCGAGATCGCTTCGACGCCGGCCTCCAGCGGCTGGAACACCGGCACCGCCGCCCGCACCTCGGGCGCCGCCCGAATGAGCGTGGCGTGGCCGCCGTGGGCGGCGATCACCCGCCGGATGTCGGCTGCGCCGGCGTCGGTGGCAGGCAGGATCTCGAGCCAGATCAGGCCTCCGGCCCAATCGTAGAAGGCGCTGACCTCGGTATAGCGGGCAATCGCCGCCACCACTTTGGGGCCGGCGCTGGGCGCGGTCGAGAGCCGCCACAGCGGCTGATCGCTGCCCTTGAGCGGAGACAGCTGGCGCAGCTCCTGCCACAGCGCCAGCGAATTGTCGTGGTCGAGGTCGTGGATCTCGCCGTAGGCCCTGAGCACGGCCTTGAGCTTGTCTTTGCGGGCGGCGACCGAAGCCACGAAATTCTCAAGCCGTAGCGCCGTCACCGACAGTCCCTGACCACGCAAGCCCGGGTGCTCGAGCCGGGCGACCAACGGCGATTGCACATGCGCGGCGCCGGAAACCTCAAACGGCGTCGCCATGGCCGTGGTCAGCACTTCAACGGCGATGTCGTCGGAAAGCCCGAGCAAAACCAGGGTCTCGGTGTGCTCGGGGATCGGCAGCACCTTGAAGGTCACCTCGCTGATCACCGCCAAGGTGCCCCAGCTGCCGGCGAGCCCGCGGCACAGGTCAACCCCGGTCACGTTTTTCATCACCCGACCGCCGGCCTTGAAGATCTCGCCGCGCCCGTTCACCGCCCGCACCCCGAGCAGATGATCGCGGGCGGCGCCGACCGCAATGCGCCGCGGGCCGGACGAATTGGTGGCGAACACGCCGCCGATGGTGGCCGCGTCGGCTTCGCCTGCGACCGCCGCGGCCAGGTCGGCCGGCTCGAACGCCAGCATCTGGCCGCGCTCGGCCAGGCTCGCTTCGAGCTGGGCCAACGGCGTGCCGGCGCGGGCGGCCATCACCATTTCGTTCGGCTCATAGAGCGTGAGGCCGCGTAGCGCCCGGGTCGACAGGCGCATCGCGGTGGCCATCGGCCGGCCGATGCCCTCTTTGCTGCCGGCGCCCTTGATCTCGATCGTGGTCGCGTCGGCGCTGGCCTGGGTCAGGATCTGGGCAAATTCGCGTTCATCGACCGGGCGTACGTCGCTCCGCACAACACCCTCCTCAGGCTGCCGCCAGCGACGCCTCTTGCTGCGCCTCCTGGCGTCCCTCGAGCGGGAACACCTTGGCGGGGTTCAACAGCCACTTGGGGTCGAACACGGTCTTGATGCGCATCTGCTGGGCGAGGTCGGTGGCATTGAACTGCACGCGCATCAAATCCCGCTTCTCGATGCCCACCCCATGCTCGCCGGTGAGACAGCCGCCGACCGCCACGCACAGCTCGAGCACCTCGGCGCCGGCTTGCTCGGCCTTTTCGGCTTGTTGCGGATCGTTGGCATCGTAGAGGATCAGCGGGTGCAGATTGCCATCACCGGCATGGAAGATGTTGGCAACGCTGAGCCCATGCCGGTCGCAAATGCGGGCAATCGCCACCAGCACCTCGGCCAACTTGCCGAGCGGAATGGTGCCGTCCATGCAGTAGTAATCGGAGATGCGGCCGATGGCGCCAAACGCCGACTTGCGGCCCTTCCAGATGGCGGCGCTCTGCTCCGGGCTCTGGCTGACGCGCAGCTCGCGCGGATTGAAGGCCTTGGCCAGCGTGCCGATGCGCTGAAGCAGGCTCGTGATCTCCTCCTCGGAGCCCTCGACCTCGACGATCAACAGCGCCTCGACATCGGGATAACCGGCCTTGGCGAAGGCTTCGCAGACGCGGATGGCGGGTCGGTCCATGAACTCGATGGCCACGGGAATGATGCCCGAGCCGATGATGGCGGCAACGCATTGGCCGGCGGCCTCGCTCGAATCGAAGCCGAGCAGCATCGGCCGCGCACCCTCGGCGGCGCGCAAGATGCGCACGGTGGCCTCGGTGACAATGCCAAACTGGCCTTCCGAGCCGATCATCAGCCCCAGGATATCGTACCCCGGCGCGTCGAGATGCGCGCCGCCGAGTTCGACAATGCTGCCGTCGACCAGCACCATTTTGAGGCCCAGCACGTTGTTGGTGGTCACGCCATACTTGAGGCAGTGGGCGCCGCCCGAGTTCATGCCGATGTTACCGGCCAGCGTGCAGGCGAGCTGGCTCGATGGGTCCGGTGCGTAAAAGAAGCCGGCCGACTTCACCGCCTCGCTGATGGCGAGATTGGTGATGCCGACCTCGACGCGGGCGACGCGGTTGACATAGTCGATGTCGAGGATCCGGGTCATGCGCGAGACGGCGACCACCACCGCGTCCTCGGCCGGCAGGGCGCCGCCCGAAAGCGAGGTGCCGGCGCCGCGCGCCACCACCTTGATGCCGCCCTGATGGCAGTAGCTCAAGACCCGCGCGACCTCCTCGGTCGTCGACGGCAGCACCACCGCCAGCGGCAGCCTGCGGTAGGCGGTCAGGGCATCGGTCTCATAGGCGCGGCGGCCGACCTCATCGGCGATGATCGCCGCGGCGCCAACGAGCCGCTTCAAGTCCGCCACGATGCTGTCGCGACGGGCGATGACCGCGCGGTCGGGTTGCGGCAGGATCAGGTGTGACATGGTGGGCGATTCAATCTCCAGTGGGCCACAAAGTATAACGCCTGCCCCTTCGCCTCGCCACGGCGGGGAGCGCGTTGTGCCCATGTCCCGCGCGCAGGGCGCCGTGGGTCCCGCCGGCGCAGCGGCCGCCTGAGGCCGGAGTAGCCCGCGGGGCCCGGGCGGTCCGCCAGGCCAAAGCCGCTGGCATGGGCGGCTTCACCGCGTGGTTTGGGCCAGCTGAGGTCGCGGGCGAGCACGGGCACGCGGCGGGTGCCCGCGGGGCGCCTAACGCAGGAACTTGGCCCAACGCCCTGGCGCGTGGCCAAAGGGGATGGGGCCACGCCCGAACCTGATGCCGGGAATGCCGTGCTCGGGGACGAAGCCGCGATGGGTCGAATGCCGCATGCGGATGCAGCCTTCCAGACAGTGCTGCAGCTGCGCCTGGCAGCGCGAGCGGTCGTGCGTCGATTTATAGCAGGCGCCATAGGCTGCCCGGCAGCCCGAGGAACAGGCGTTCTGCGCCTCGGCCCGGCCGGGGCCATGGCCAGAGCCGACCAGCAGCCAGAGCGCCGCGGCGGCAACAAGCAACACCGGGCGCACCCGGGCCTTGCCGGCAATTGCGCTGCAATCCGCCAGGAGATATCGACTTGAAGCCAGCCGCATCGGGCTATAGCTACGCTTGAAAGAATGAACGCCACCTGAATGTGGCGGCGCACCACAATCCCGCGGGGCGAGGCCCGGCGTGCGGCACCTGAACGCCCGGCACCGCTCTCAAAAGGCAAACTCAGTAAACAGTGGATTGGTACTCCGGGCCCAGATGGTTTCGTAACGCTGGAGCATCTCCTGGGCCGGCGTCACGCCCGTGGCAACGATCGCCTCGACCGGCTCGAGAAAGACGGTCTCATCCTGCCCGGCGTTACTCAGATAAGCGCGTCGTTTAAGGCCGGCGCGCGCGATCGCCGTCGCCTGGCGGGCAATCTCGAGCGCGGTGGTGCCGTGCACTGGCGTGGCCAGGGCACGCCTCGGCACCTCATCGCGCAGCGCCTGCCGCTCGGCGGCGCTCCAGTCTTTGACGAGATCCCAGGCCGCGTCAAGGCAGGCCGGCTCGTACAATAGTCCGGTCCAGAACGCGGCCACGGCGCAGATCCGCCGCCAGCGGCCACCGTCGGCGCCTCGCATTTCCAGGAATTGCTTCATGCGCACTTCGGGGAACAAGGTGGTGAGGTGATCGGACCAGTCATCGAGCGTGGGCCGCTCGCCCGGCAGCGCCGCCAGCTTGCCCGCCATGAAGTCCCGAAACGAGGCGCCGGCGACGTCGATGTAGCGCCCGTCGCGATAGATAAAGTACATCGGCACGCCCAGGGCGTAGTCGGCGTAGCGTTCAAAGCTCATGCCGGGCTCGAAGGCAAACGGCAGCATACCGGTACGTGCCTGGTCGGTGTGGCGCCAGACCTCGCTGCGCAGCGACAGCAGGCCGTTGGGCCGCCGCTCCGTGAATGGCGAACAGGCGAAGATTGCGGTGGCGATCGGCTGCAGCGCCAGCGACACGCGCAGCTTCTTGATCATGTCGGCCTCATCCGCGAAGTCGAGGTTCACCTGGATGGTCGCGGTGCGATACATCATGTCGAGGCCGCGGCTGCCGACCAACGGCATGTAGCGCGTCATCACCCCATAGCGTTGCTTGGGCATGCGCGGCGTCTCCGCGAACGTCCAGTTGGGGGAAAAGCCGACGCCGAGAAAGCCGATGCCGAGGTCCTCGCCAACCGCCCGCACCTGGTCGAGGTGGCTCTGCGTCTCGGCGCCGAGTTCGTGTACGGTAAGCAAGGGCGCGCCGGATAGCTCGAATTGGCCGCCCGGTTCCAAGGAGACCGTGCCGGCGTTGACCTCGCCCGGGGGCCGCTTCAGCGCGATGATGTTGTCCCCCTCCATGATCGCCAGCCAGCCGAAGCGCTGCATTAGCCCTTCCATCAGGCGACGCACGCCGCGCGGTCCGGCGTAGGGCACGGGTCCCAGGCTGTCGGTATGAAACAGGAATTTTTCGTGTTCGGTGCCGATGCGCCAGCGCGCCTTCGGCTTGGAGCCGGCGGCGATCCAGGCAACCAGCTCGTCGCGCGAACCGACGGGCGGGCTCGGCACATTGTCCTCGCGGGTCGACATCCGGCGGCTGATCCCTAGGCTTTCAAGCGCCAGGCTGGCGCGGCTCTGGCTCGCCCCTTGTTATGGAAAAGACCGGTCGCACACAAGCCTTGGGCACGGGGTGTTGGCGCATCACGGGCCTTGGGTGCAGGTTGGGCTCAGCGCCAATCGCCAAGCGTTGCGTTCACGAGTGCGAGAGCTGCCACCGCCGCCGTGTCGGCACGCAGGATGCGTGGGCCAAGCGAGATGCGCCGCACGAATGCCTGCGATGTGAGGAGCTCACGTTCGCTGTCATCAAAGCCGCCCTCGGGTCCGATCAGCAACGCGAGCGGGCCGGGGCTGAGCGCCCCGAGCGCGGCCACCGGATCGGCAACCTCGCTGTCCTCATCGCAGAAGATCAGGCAGCGCTGCCGATCCCAGTCGGCGAGGGTGGCGGCCAAGGTCGCAACCGCCAACACCTCGGGCACCCTTAGCACGCCGCACTGCTCGGCAGCCTCAATGGCGTTGGCGCGCATGCGCGCGGTGTTGATCCGCTCCGCCACGGTGCGGCGGGTAAAGATGGGTCGCAGCCGGGCGACGCCCATTTCGGTGGCTTTCTGCACCATATAGTCGAGCCGGGCGCGCTTCAGGGGGGCGAACAGGTAATCGAGATCGGGACCCGCCTGCTGCGGCCGCAGCTGCGCCTCGACCAGTAGCGTCGTCGCCGGTTTGCGCGCGCCACCGATCCGCGCCCGCCACTCGCCATCGCGGCCATTGAACAGGATGATGGCATCGCCCTCGCCCAGGCGCAGCACGTGGCGCAAATAGTTAACGTGCTCGGCCCGGCAGGCGATGGCGTGACCGGGCGCCAGATCGGGCTCGACGAACAGGCGCGGGGCCCTGAAGTCGTATCGGCTCATAACCGCTCATTGGGGCAGGACCCATCGACCACGTGGTCGATGGCCCGCGCGCCGCATCGACGGCGCCTACACCGCCACACCCAGCATCAGGCCAATGTTCTGCAGTGCCGCCGCCGCCGCGCCCTTGCCCAAGTTGTCGAGCCGGGCGACCAGCACGACCTGGTCCCACTTGGCGTTGGCAAACACCCGCAGTTCGAGGTCATTGCTGCCGTTCAAGGCCTCGGGCTCGAGCCGCCCGCCGGGGCTCGGGCCGGCCGCGGTCGGCACCACCCTCACCCGCTCGGCACCGGCGTAGTGGGCGATGAGTGCCGCCTCCAGGTCGCGCGCGGCGGGCTTGCCCGGCAAGGTGTCAAGGTGCAGCGGCACGCTCACCAGCATGCCCTGCCGGAAGTTGCCGACCGAGGGCACGAACAGCGGCCGTCGCCTCAGTTTGGCGTAGGTCTGAAGCTCGGGCACGTGCTTGTGCTCGAGCTCGAGACCGTAGAGCTCGAAGGCGGGAGCTTGGCCGCTTTCGAAGGCCTCGATCATGGCGCGGCCGCCACCGCTGTAGCCGCTCACCGCGTTCACGCTCACGGGATGGTCGGCGGGCACCAGGCCGGCCTCGACCAGCGGCCGCAGCAGGGCGATGGCGCCGGTTGGATAGCAGCCGGGGTTGCTGACCCGGCGCGCACTTTGGATCGCCGCGGTCTGGCCCTTGGCCATTTCGGCAAAGCCGTAGACCCAACCTTGGGCGACGCGATGCGCCGTGCTGCCATCGACGATCCTGGGCGCGGCGGCGCCCAGAGCGTCAATGAGACCGACCGCTTCCCTGGCGGCGGCGTCGGGCAAGCACAGCACCACGAGATCGACCTCACGCATGATGGCGAGGCGCGCGCGGGTATCCTTGCGCTCGGCGGTCGACAGGCTCTTGACCCCGAGCCCGGTCACGCCCGCCAGCAGCTGGCGGATGGCAAGACCGGTGGTGCCGGCCTCGCCATCAATGAAAATCTGCGGCTTCGTCGTCGCCCTGGTGGCGGTCTTGAGCTCGGGAGCGGTCTTGGTCGGCATCGGGATCGGTCTCACAAGGGGAAAGGCAACAAAAAAAGCCGCGCTTCTGGCGCGGCTCGCGACGTCAACGCTCATATGCGCGCGTCATCGCAGCCGCGGCTGTGGCCCACGGCGGCGTCGATGAACCCTGTCGGCGATCCGCAACATGGCGGGTGTTATGGGGTCCTTGAGGCTGACTGTCAATGGCCGGGGCGCGGCCCGTGTTTGAGTGTGGTCGCTGCCAGGCGCGCAAGCCAAATTCCGTGCTCAGCGCCGATGCGCTCAAGCGCGTGGCAGGCTCGCCATCACCATCCCTCTCACGCGTCCCGGCGTCGCCGGCGGCCCCACAGGTCCGGCCGCCGCGCCTGCGTGAGGCGCTCGGCCTCGGCCAAGCGCCAGCGGGCGATGCGCGCATGGTCGCCGCTGAGCAAGACCTCGGGAATGGTGCGCCCTTCCCAGGCGCGCGGCCGGGTAAACTGGGGATACTCGAGTAGGCCGTCGAGGAAGCTCTCCTCGGTGAGCGACCGCGGCTGACCGATAACGCCCGGCAGCAGACGGACGACGGCGTCGATTAACACCATCGCCGGCAGCTCGCCGCCGGCCAGCACATAGTCGCCAATTGAGATCTCGCGCAGGCCACGTCCCTCGATCACGCGCTGGTCGATGCCCTCAAAGCGTCCCGCCAGCAACACCACACCTGGACCCTGCGCCAGCTGCTGCGCCGTTGCCTGCGTGAACAGTTCCCCGCGTGGCGATAGACAGATCGCCTCAGCCGTGGGGTGGCGCGCCCGCGCCGCGTCGATGGCGGCGGCCAAAACGTCGGCGCGCAGCACCATGCCGGCGCCGCCGCCGGCCGGTGCATCATCGACCGTGCGGTGCTTGCCGAGACCAAATTGACGGATGTCGACGGTGTCGAGCTGCCAGACGCCGGCATCGAGCGCGGCGCCGGCGAGCGAGGCGGCGAGGGGTCCCGGAAACAGCTCCGGAAACAGGGTGATGACGCTGACGCGCCACGCTGGCGCCGTGGGCGCGGTCGACGAGGGCTTGGGTTCGTCAATCATGGGTAACGGGCGTCTTTCCACGCCGGCTGAGCCGCGGCAAGGGGAGCGGCGCCGCCGCGAGCGGCCCGGGCCGCGGCGTCGTCAGCTGGGCGGGCCCAGCGACCGCGTCGCCAGCGCCTCTTCGATCTCATCAAGGAAGCGCTGCGCGGTTCGCTGTGGGTCGCGGGCGGCCGTGATCGGGCGCCCCACCACCAGATAGTCGGCGCCGGCCAGGATGGCATCGGCGGGGGTGGTGACGCGTGCCTGATCCTGGGCGGCATCGCTCGGCAGGCGGATGCCGGGGGTGACGATGGCAACACCCGGACCGACCAGCGCGCGCACCGTTGCCGCTTCCGTGCCGGCGGCGACGATCCCGTCACAGCCAACCTCGTGCGCGAGACGGGTGCGCCGGACGACCAGCGCGTCGGCTCCCTCGCTCCAACCCTCTTCGGCAAGATCGGCCGCGCCGAGATTGGTGAGCACGCTCACGGCCAGCAGCCGCAACTTGGTGCCGGCCTTGCCGGCGACGGCGGCGCGCAGCGTCTTGCGGTTGTGCGCGTGTACGGTGAGGAAGGTGGCGCCGGTCGCTGCCGCCTGGCGCGTCGCCCGCTCGACGGTGTTTTCGATGTCGAGCAGCTTCATGTCGAGAAACACCTGCTTGCCCTCGGCGCTGAGCGCGCGCGCCAGGTCGAGGCCGCCGGCCATCACCAGCTCGAGCCCGATCTTGTAGAAGCCGGCAACGTCACCAAGCCGCTCGACCAGCGCGCGCGCCTCCGCGACGCTCGCGGTGTCGAGCGCTACGATCAGCCGATCGCGTGGCAAGATGCCGACCATGCCCACTGTTCCCGGCGGCGGCTTCGAATCGGCCACAGCCTAGCAGATTTTGCGCCGATCTCGGCGGGTCCACACCCGAAGCTATCTTGGACCCCGAGCCGCGGCCAGGACAAGCGCGCTTTGCACCGCGCCGCAAGCGGTAGAGCTTGCGGCGCGCGGCCGCGCCCGCGGCCCGCGGTCACGGGCGCTCGCCGCGCAACAACTTCGGGATCTCGCCCGTGAGCCCGGCGGCTTCCGCCACCAGCAACGCTTTGAGCGCCGGCAGCCGGTCGACGAGTGCCAGGCCCACATCGCGCGCCGTGCGCAATCCCAACCAGTCGTTGGAGAACAGCCGGTTGAGGCCGTCGAAGGTTGCTGCCGACAGGGTCGCATCGAGCCGGCGCCAGCGTTGATAGCGCGCGAGCACCGTCTCGGAGCCGATATCGAGGCCCAGCCTTGCCGCATCGGCCACCACCTCGGTCAGGGCCGCGACATCACGCAGGCCGAGGTTGAGGCCTTGGCCGGCGATCGGATGCACGGCGTGCGCGGCATCGCCGATCAGCGCCACGCGATCGGCGATTAGCTCGCGCGCCAGGTGCATGTCGAGCGGCCAGGCGGCCCGGTCGCCGACCTCTTCGATCTCGCCCAGCCGATAGTCGAAGCGTCGGGCGAGCTCGGCGGCAAAGCCCGGCTCGTCGAGCGCCAACAGCGCGCGGGCGGGCGCCGCCGCCTCGGTCCAGGTGATGGCGGAGCGATTGTGCGGCAACGGCAGGATCGCGAACGGCCCCGACGGCAGGAAATGCTGCAGCGCGCGGCCGCCATGCGGCCGGCTGTGGCGGACCGTGGTGACGATGCCGGTTTGCGGGTAGTCCCAGCGCACGATGCGGATGCCGGCGGCCTGGCGCAGGCGAGAGGCGCGGCCGTCGGCGGCGATCAGCAGCCGGGCGCGCAGGCGGTGGGGCTCGGCGGTGATGGCAATTCCCGCCCCATCGGCGGCGATGTCGCCGAGCGCGCTGCCGCCGCGTGCGACAATCGCCGGCTGGGCCAGCACCGCGGCCAGCACCGCCTGGCGCAGAACGTCGTTGGCGATGATGAAGGTGGCGGGTTCGGCGTCGGCCAGGCGGTTGTCGTAGGACAACAGGATCGGGCGGATGGCATCCTCAAGACGCGAATCGGTGATGTCGATGGCGGTGACCGGTTGCGCGTTGCCGGCGATCCCGGACCAGACGCCCAGCGCCTCGAGCAGCCGCTTCGATCCCGCCGACACCGCGGAAGCGCGAACATCCCGCCCCGGCGGACCCGGCAGCGGGGCGCGATCCAACAGCGCGATGCGCACGCCCTCGCCCAAGGTGGCGGCGAGCGCCAAGGCGATCAGGAGCCCGACGGTGCCGGCGCCGCCGATTGCCACGTCGAAATGTTCGCCGCTCGCGCTCATGCTCGCTCAGGTGGCGCCGGTGCTTGACAGGCCGGCGTTCCTTGCCTCCTCTGACCGCAGTTTGAGGCCTCAAGGTCAACGAGCATGTCGGCCGAAACCCTGCAACCGGCAAGCGCCGTCGACAGGCTCTTGTCCATCCTCGACCTCGAACCGCTCGAGGACAACCTGTTCCGCGGCCGCAGCCCGCAGCAGTCTTGGCAGCGCGTATTCGGCGGCCAAACCTTGGGACAGGCGCTGGTGGCGGCGGTGCGCACGGTGCCCCCCGAACGGGTGGCGCATTCGATGCACGGCTATTTTCTGCTGCCGGGCGACCTGCATCGGCCGATCATCTACAGCGTCGAGCGGGTGCGCGACGGCACCAGCTTCACCACCCGCCGCGTCACCGCCACCCAGCACGGGCGGGCGATGTTCGTCATGAGCGTGTCCTTCCACAAAGACGAACAGGGCTTTGAGCACCAGAGCACCATGCCGCAGGTGCCGCCGCCCGAGGACCTGCCGAGCGAGCAGGACCTCAAAGGCCGCATGCTGGCCGAGTTGCCGGAGGTGATGCGCAAATACTGGGAACAGGAGCGCCCGATCGAACTGCGCCCGGTCGACGTGTCGCGCTACTTCTCGCGCGAGCCGCGCCCGGCCGAGCAAATGCTGTGGATGCGGGCCTCGGGGCGGTTGCCCGACGCCTTTGCGCTGCACCAGTGCGTGCTCGCCTACGCCTCGGATTTCTCCCTGCTCGATACCGCCCTCATCGCCCAGGGCAAGCTGATGTTCGACAAGGACGTGCAGCTGGCGAGCCTCGACCACGCCTTGTGGTTCCACCGGCCATTCCGGGCCGACGAGTGGCTGCTTTATGCCCAGGACAGCCCCTCCAGCCACGGCGCCCGCGGCTTCTGTCGCGGCAGCATTTTCCGGCGCGATGGCGTGCTCGTCGCCTCCGTCGCCCAGGAAGGCCTGACGCGCTCGCGCCAGTCGGCGTTCGTGCCTCGGTAGCACGCAGCGGGCACAATTTGCACATTTTTTCGGCACTGCCAGCGGCGCCGCGTGGCTGCCCGCATATGATTTTTATTCATTGATTTCAGGAGGTTGATGATCTGCATCGGCAGTTGGCACGGCTTTTGACTAGGCCCAGGTGCGCCGCCACGCGAGCGGCGCGCAGGTGCCGCCTGCTCACGCTGTGAGCAGGGGGCGGGAGCATAAGGGGAACGCAATGAAGCTCGTAACGGCCATCATTAAGCCGTTCAAGCTCGAGGAAGTCCGCGCGGCGCTGACCGATCTTGGGCTGCAAGGCATGACCGTAACCGAAGTCAAGGGTTACGGACGACAAAAGGGGCACACCGAAATCTACCGCGGCGCAGAGTACGCGGTGAGCTTTCTGCCCAAGGTCAAGATTGAGGTGGTGGTGCCGGAAGGCACCGTCGACAAGGCCGTCGAGGCCATCGTGCGCACGGCCCGCACCGGCCAAATCGGCGACGGCAAGATTTTCGTGTCGTCGATCGAGCACGCCGTTCGCGTCCGTACGGGCGAAACCGACGACAGCGCCATCTGACCTTGGCGCAGCAACAACCCGTCCGCCCGCATTCTACGTTGGAGACACGTCTCATGTGCTTACGAACGCCACGCCGCATTGCCGCCTTGGCAGTATCGGCGCTGATCCTCTGTCTTGCCGCCACGGCGGCCTTGGCGCAAACGCCGACACCGCCCACACCCAACAAGGGTGACGTGGCCTGGATGCTGACCGCATCCGTGCTGGTTTTGTTGATGACGGTGCCCGGACTGGCGCTGTTCTACGGCGGCTTGGTGCGCACCAAGAATATGCTGTCGATGCTGATGCAGGTGTTCTTCGTCGTCTGCATGGTGTCGATCATTTGGGTGCTGTACGGCTACAGCCTGGCGTTCTCGGAAGGCGGGTCGCTCAACGCCTACGTCGGTGGCCTGTCCAAGGCCTTCCTGGCGGGCATCACGCCCGACAGCACGGCGGAGACCTTCACCGACGGCGTCGTCATTCCCGAGTACGTTTACATCTGCTTCCAGATGACCTTTGCCTGCATCACGCCGGCGCTGATCGTCGGGGCGATGGCCGAGCGGATGAAATTCTCCGCCATCGTCCTGTTTATCCCGCTGTGGGTGACGTTCGTGTACTTCCCGATCGCGCACATGGTCTGGTACTGGGCGGGACCGTCGGCGACGGTCGGCGCCGCCAAGGCACTGGCGGCGGCCAGCGGCGACGGCAAGGCCGCGGCGCAAGCGGCCGTGGACGCGGTCACCGCCAATGCCGGCCTCGCCTTCGGTTGGGGCGCGCTCGACTTTGCCGGCGGCACCGTGGTGCACATCAATTCGGGCATTGCCGGCTTGATGGGCGCGCTGGTGGTCGGCCGCCGCGTCGGTTTCGGCAAGGAGGCGATGCCGCCGCACTCATTGACCATGACGCTGGTCGGCGCCGCGCTGCTGTGGGTCGGCTGGTTCGGCTTCAATGCCGGTTCGGCGTTGGAGGCTGGCGGCACCGCCGCGCTGGCGATGATCAACACCTTCGTTGCCACGGCGGCCGCGGCGCTGGCCTGGATGGTGGCGGAAAAGCTGGCCAAGGGTAAGCCCAGCCTGCTCGGCGGCGCCTCCGGCGCGGTGGCGGGCCTGGTCGCGGTCACCCCGGCGGCGGGCTTCTCCGGCCCGATGGGGGCGATCGTGCTCGGCATCGTGGCCGGCGTGGTGTGCATGTTCTGTTGCTCGTCGATCAAGAACGCACTGGGCTATGACGATGCGCTTGATGTGTTCGGCGTGCACTGCATCGGCGGCATCGTCGGCGCCCTCGGCACCGGCATCCTGGCGGCGCCGTGGCTGGGCGGCACCGGCGTCTTCGACTACGCCGCCGGCAAGGTCGGGGACTACGACCTGCTGGCCCAGTTCATCACCCAGGCCAAGACCGTGGGTCTGACCTTGGGGTGGTCGGGGGTCGGCTCGTTCATCCTCTTCAACCTGGTCAAGATGCTGGTCGGTCTGCGGCCAGGCACCGACCAGGAGCGCGAAGGCCTCGACCTCGTCGATCACGGCGAGCGCGCCTACAACTACTAGTCGCGTCGTTTGGGGTGGCGGGGGCCGCGCTCCATCGGTCCCCGCCGCTTGCCGCGAGCACGCCGCCTGCCGGTCCGTGCTCCGAGCGCCCGGAGTGGCTCCTCCGGGCGTTTTTTTGCCACCGGGGCACAGACCGATAGCGCGCGTTCCCGGTCGAGCCAGGCGATCAGGCGCAACAGGTGGTCGCGGCGCACGCCGATGCAGCCGGCGGTTGGTTGCCAGCCGGCGCCGGCCATGTGCACGAACACGGCGCTGCCGTGCCCCTGGATGCGCGGGCGCTGATTGTGGTCGAGGGTGACGATCAGATCGTAAAGGTTATCGCTCCGCCAAAGCTTTTCGGCGCTGGTGTGGTAGGGATGGCGGACCCAGCGGTTGTAGTTGCGGTCGCCCACCGCATCGCACCAGCCGTCGGATCGGCGCAACGGCCGCACCGGCAGACGGCTGCGCGGCCGCGGTCCCCGATCCGGTCGATAAAACACCTGGCGCGCGTGCCAGCGACCGATCGGGGTGGCGCCGTCGCCCTCTCGTTTGCGTACGCGGCAGCCGCCGGTCCCGAGCGCGCACGGAACGATGGTGCCGCCATAGGCCAGCCACGCCTTGCGGGACCGTGCCGAGCGCGCCAGGATCCGAATCTCCGCCTGCCTGTCGGGCATCGCCTTTCCTTGGTGTTTGAGGTCGCCGATACGGGGTGATATCGACCACGACCTATGTTTCCGCTGCCAATCTGGTGCTAGAATAGGCGCCTCTCAGCGAGAATGCGATAACGGAGCGGACGAGCATGAGCACAGCGCGCAAGATTCTCATCGTCGATGACGACGAGGACCTGCGTGAATCGCTAAGGGACCAGCTCGCGTTGCACGATGAGTTCGATGTCGTCACGGCGGCGACGGCCGGCAAGGGTGTGGAGGCCGTCAAGGCCGAGCACCTCGACCTGGTGCTGATGGACGTGGGCCTGCCGGACATGGACGGCCGCGAGGCGTGCAAGCTGTTGCGCAAGAATGGCTTCAAGCTGCCGATCGTGATGCTGACCGGCAACGATTCGGACGCGGACATGATTCTGGGCCTCGACTCCGGAGCCAACGACTACATCACCAAGCCCTTCAAGTTCGCCGTGCTGTTGGCGCGCATCCGCGCGCAACTGCGTCAGCATGAGCAGAGCGAAGACGCGGTGTTCACCATCGGTCACTACTCGTTCCGGCCGGCCTCGAAGATGCTGGTCGACGAGAGGGGTTCGAAGATCCGCCTGACCGAGAAGGAAACCTCGATCCTCAAGTACCTCTATCGCGCCGGTGAAAAGGTGGTGACGCGCGACGTGCTGTTGCAGGAAGTGTGGGGCTACAATTCGGGGGTGACGACGCACACGCTCGAAACCCACATCTACCGCCTGCGCCAGAAGATCGAGAAGGATCCCTCGCACGCCGAGCTGCTGATCACCGAAACCGGCGGCTATAAGCTCGTGCCTTAATCGCCGCGCGCGGGATCGCGCACCCGTCTGCAGCAGCTAGCCGTCAGCGGCGGTCGACTGGAATTGCCGGAGCTGATCGGCATGATATAGGCCGTCGACGGAGCAATGCGGGCAAAGCGCCTGCAACAAGGCGTCGCCAGCGAATTTGAGGGGGCGCTGGCCGCCGCTGGCGTCCTCGAGCACGGCAAAGCGCAGGTCGCAGGCGAGGCAGTCGAAGCCGAAATACCAATGGCCGATCACGACCTCTGACAGGGGCAGCGGGTTGGCCCGGTAGGTCATGTGCAAAGCCTCCCTGCGCGCCGGCGTGCCCGCGGCGGCGCGCCGCCCAATGCCCGTCGGCACCGGTTGGCTGGGGCGGCTTGCGGGGCTTTCTTGGCGGTTCGCCGGTGCCGGCGCCGGCCATCCCTCGGGCCTCCCCGGTGCGCGCGGGCGCAAGGCAAGCCCCGCGTGCCGTCGCGTCGCGTGATCCCCAGCCCGGAGTATGGGAATACTCCCGTGGCATCGCCGCATCAACCCGCCGCCGTGGCCTTTACCGCGCTCCCCGAATCGCTTGAGGGTCCGCGCCGGCCTCGGGCAGGAGGCCCGAGCCAAGCGAGGGGCATGGGCATGGTGGCGAGCGGGATTGTCGAGGCGTTGCAGCAGGTCGCGATCTTTCAGGGATTGGCGGCGCATCAGCTCGAGGCCCTGGCCGAGCACAGCGAACGCGTCAAGTTTCAAGCGGACGAACACATCACGCGGGCCGGCGAGGCCGGCAGCGGCGCCTACGTTCTCGTCACCGGCGCCGCCGAGCGCACCGCCGATGATGGCAAGCTCGAACAGCCCGAGCCGGTCGCGCCGGGATCGATTATCGGCCAGCTGGCGATGCTGATCGAGCACAGTTACGGGTCGACCGTGGTGGCGCGCGATCGGGTGCTGTGCCTCAAGATCACGCGGGCCGGTGTCCAGACGCAAATGGCCAACGATCCGAGCCTCGCCCAGCACTTTGCCCAGCACGTCACCCAGCGCCTGCTGGCGGTGGCACAGGAGCTCAAGGATATTGACGCCCTGCTTGAGGCGCGCAAGCTTGGGCTCGACCGACCGCGGCTGGCGCTGGCGCCGCCGGCCGAGGCAGCGCTTGCGGCCGCCGCAGGGCAAGGTTAAAGGACCGGCTGGCGCCGGCTTGGCCGTGCGCGGGCCACACAGCCCAACGAAATAAGGCGCAAACGAAAAGCGCCCAACCCCGGGGGAGGAGTTGGGCGCAAAAGCGCGTTATGCGCATTGTGCCGGGAGGGAAGCCGGCACGGCAAGCGATGTCTTTCGGCTAGACGGGGGGCACTACCGATGAAGAGCGACATCGCCCGCTCGCAACAACACATAGCGCGTGCCCAGCGCTTTACAATACGCAACGCAAGGCGATCACGAAATTGTTACGGAATGTTTCAATACAGCTCAAATTTTCGCTTGATCTGATTCGCTGGCAAGCGTGACCGGAAGCATACGCTACTGCATGACCTTCTGTGAGGAAATCAGCGATGGATTGAATAGATTTGGGTCGAGATCATCGGCCTTGCTCATTTCGTGCAGTTCTACCCGAGTATCCAAACCCTGCGGATCCGTTGTAATCCACTCCTTAAGCTCTAGGGCGGGTTTTTTTGCTAGGAACAACTTGATTCGGCCGGGATTATCGGTGTTGCGGTCCTCAAGCAACAGGACGATGACATCATCGATCTCCTGAACCTCCAGCACGTGGGCATCGCGCAGGAGATCGACATCCTTGCGCATTAAGACCCGAAAGGGCGTGTTGTCGAGGGCGATACGGTCATCGGTCTTGAGATCGAAGTCCTGGATGGCAAGATATTTGCCATCGGAGATGATCACCAGCTTGCTGGGCGCCCCATAGTCGAAGCGGAACCGGCCGGGGCGCTTGACATAGAATTTGCCGCGCGTGCGCTTATTGTCGGCACTGGTCTGCACAAACAGGCCCTTCATATCGCTCATTTGATTGAAGTAGCCGTTCACCTTTTGCACGAGATCGAGCTGCTTTTTGTCGAGCTGCTCGCC
>DATFXD010000342.1:0-25809 GCA_035258605.1 Hyphomicrobiaceae bacterium
TGCTCATGATTTGCCTAGACTCGCAAGGCAGCCGTGAGCCGACGCTTACTTCCGTCGCTCCATGGTTTGAGGAGAAGCTTGCCCGGAAGGGCTTTAACCATCAGTTTCGAAGCGTTTGGATTGTCCTGCTCGGCAACTCCGATGGCTCATCAGGCCGCCAACTTCGGGAACCCAGCACGGGCAAAAGTGCCAGGAGCCGAACATGTCGGATCGTCGGCACGCTACTACCCTTTCTGGTTCGGAGCGTGATCCTGCCGCCGTAACAGGTCGTATGCCGCAGTCAGGACTTTGCATCTTCAGGTTTGGCAGGAATATCCTGCAGCACTTCGATGTCCGGCACGACGCCCCTGCCGTCGAACGAGCGACCGGCCGGCGTGAAATATCGTCCGGTCGTCAGCCGGAGTGCACCACTGCGTGCCCTGAGCGGAACGATCGTTCGCACCGAACCCATGCCGAACGAACGGGTGCCGACCAGAGTCGCGCGTTTGTGGTGCTGGAGGGCGGCAGCGACGATCTCGGCGCCGGAAGCTGTGCCACCGTTGATGAGGACGACGAGTGGCTTGCCATTGATGACATCGCCGGGGGTGAGCGTTGAAGCGCTCAACCTGCTCGGGAGTGCGGCCCCGCGCCGAGACGATCTCGCCCTCCTCGAGGAACGCGTCGGCCAGTGCTACAGCCGCATCGAGCGCTGTGGAAGCTGTATTACGCAGATCAAGCACGTAACCCTTCATCTTTTCGGCGGAAAACTCGCCGACATTTCCCTGGCAGCCTTGCCGAACGCTGGCATCGTCCATTCGTTGAGCAGCGGCATGCGGATGTAACAGATATCGTCGCCGTCTCGGCGCACGTGCACCGAATTGAAGCGCAGCATCTTGCGCACGAGCGTCAGCTCGAGCGGCTTGTCCTCGCCCTTGCGCAGGATGGTCAATCGGACTGTCGTATCGACTTGACCGAGCGTCTTTTCAAAGAACAGCTCATGGGGTGTAAGCTTCTCGACCGAAACGCCGTCGATATGGGTAATGATGTCGTTGGGCCTAACGCCTGCCCTCGCCCCGGGCGTGTCGTCGATCGGAGCGACGACTTTGACGCGACCCTCGTCCGGGATGGTTTCAATCCCGAGCCCCGCGGGAATACCGTGCGGAACAATTTGCAAGTCCCTGAAGAGCCTCCAGTCGAGATAGCTCGACTGGGAATCGAGCACACCGACCATGCCTTTGATGGCGGCATCCATGAGCTGCGACTGGTCGAGCGGGTCAGGATCCTCTGCGCAGCATCACCGGGTTGTGGACGGGCACAACGCAAGACTAACGGTGGGGACCTACGTGAAAGCGCATGCCGGTGAGCGTGCCGACCGCGTACGAGAGTGGGCGCCACGCATAGTAGAGCACCTGTCCAACGGTTCCGGACGGGAAGATGACGTAGGCCTGTTTGTCTTTCGGCCAAACATTGTTCAGGTGGAAGACAGCATAGCTTCCTGCATAAATAGCGAGCAGAAGCAGGACGAAGGTCGCAACCCGGCTCATCTTATCGCCACCCGGTGGAACTTGTCGGGGTAGGCTGTTGGGCCCGTAGCTTCGTTGCCCTTGGTGCTGACTACGCCATGAGTTTGTCGCAGGTAAGGCCAAGCGTCGCTTCGACGCCGATTTCTGCTCGGGGTCACCGGTGTGCCAAATGCGGTCATAGCGACCTTGATAGTGGAGCTTTCAAGTCGATTTGAATTGCTATCAACCAGTGTTCATGACCCAGCCTACTGAAGAATGCGCACGGCTCAAAATGAGGCAGCGAGCCCGGGTTGTGAGGAAGTGGGCCGCTCTGACGGAGCGGAGCCCCGAGCGCACGCTAAATCGCGATGAGTGCCGGTATCGGGCACTGGGCGGATAGAGCAGCGCATAGGTGATGGCGCCCTACGATCACTGTCCCGTGCTTTCGTCAACCCTCGTTTGCAGCAACCGATGATCAACATCGCAATGCGTGTTCTCTTCGCTCTGTTGAAGTACCTCGGCACGAAAGCTATGACGGTCATGGTCATCGTCGACTGAGGCCGGCCACTCGCCCTCAGTCTGGGCCACGCCGGCCAGCGCCTGACGTCCTCACCATCGGAGAACAGCAATGCCCATGCCCGTCGGCAAGACCCCGGTCAACGAGCTCAAGAACAGCCTCAAGATCCTGACCTTCGACCTCTACGGAACGGTCGTCGACATGCAGCAGGGGCTGACCGAAATGGTGACGCCCTATTTGCGCGAGAAGGGGTGGCAGGGCAAACCAACCGCGTTTGTCACCTGGTGGCGGCGTACCCATTTTGAGAATTCCATGATCGACGCCCTGTTGAATCGCGGCCATACGCCATATCGGGAGATCGGGCGCCGCGCCGTGACGCTGACGCTGGAGCGGGCCGGCATCCCCCACACCCAAGAGGAGGTCCGCCGCCTGGTGGCGGCAATTGAGAAGCTCCGCCCATTCGATGATGCGCCGGACGCCTTGGCCCGGCTGAGCAAGCACTACCGGATCGCCCTTCTGTCGAACGGCGATCCCGACATGCTGGAAAATGCCAAGCCTCATATCGGCTACAAGTTCGACGCCTACATTTCGATTGCGGCCTGCGGCTACTTCAAGCCCCACTTCGCCACCTACCAGAAAGCGGCCGACATACTCGGCGCCGAAATCGGCACCATCATGCATGTGGCCAATCACGCCTTCGACTGCATCGGTGCACAGGCGCAGGGCATGCGTGGCGGCTTCATCAACCGACGACAGAGACCTTACGAGGACACGCCCTATCAGCCGGATCTGGTAGTCGGCACGCTCAAGGAGCTCGCCGACGTGATGGCCTGAGATGGCGTGAGATCATGCGGAGCCCCACGCAGCGGCCGCTGGCAGCCTTGGCCTCACTTTCAATGTGCGGGGGTTCAATGCGGGGGGGCGGTCGATGGCCGCTGATTGAGCCTTCCCACCATGCAATGACGCAGGACGGCGCAAACGGCACGGTGTCACGCCTGCGGTCGGATTTGGCGTCTCATGCCTTCAGCGCTTGGCAGGTGGGTGACGCCGCCGCGAAGGTCGCCTCCAGATCTCTATCCGTGTGCCGGATCGAGATCAAGCGGCGGCTTTGTGGCAGCACGAACAAACCGTTGCGGATCAGCTCGACTCGATGGCGACGCGCGCGAGGCGATCGTCCTCCCTGTCGCCAGAGCCCAACTGGGGCGATGTCCCAGTCGCCCCCTTGGCGCCGCCATCGAAGTCCGTCGGCGATCGACGTCATCCTGCGTTCGTGTGGGAGGCGCCTATCTGCCCAGTTTGTCTTGGGTCTTGCTCTCGAAGTCGCTCGCATCATGGCGTTCACGCAACTGCTGCGCAGGATCGCCGACCGCCCGGTTGACCATCCGGCCCCGCTTCACGGCAGGCCGCTCGGCAATGCTTTTTGCCCAGCGCACGACGTGAACGTAGTCCTGTCCCTGCAGGAACTCGCCCGCGCCATATTGGCTGCCCTCCGTTAGACCGCCATACCAGGGCCAAATCGCCATATCGGCGATCGAATAGGCATCGCCGGCCATATACTCGTGGTGGTTCAGATGACGATTGAGCACATCTAACTGACGCTTCGCCTCCATCGCGAACCGGTTGATGGCATACTCAATTTTGACGGGCGCGTAATGGTAGAAATGACCAAAGCCGCCGCCAACATAAGGTGTACTGCCCATTTGCCAGAACAACCAGTTGAGCGTTTCGGTGCGCGTATCTAGATCGGACGACAGGAACGCGCCGAATTTCTCGGCGAGGTAGAGCAGGATCGAGGCGGATTCGAACACCCGCCGAGGTTTGGGACCGCTCCGATCCATCAACGCCGGTATCTTCGAGTTCGGGTTGATGTCCACAAAGCCGCTGCCGAACTGCTGGCCCTTGCCGATCTCGATCAGCCAGGCGTCGTACTCGGCGCCGCTGTGGCCAAGCGCCAGCAGCTCTTCCAACATTACCGTCACCTTCACCCCATTGGGTGTTCCCAGCGAATAGAGCTGCAAGGGATGTTTGCCGACCGGCAATACCGCCTCGTGGGTCGGGCCGGCAATCGGCCGATTGATGCTCGAATAGCGCCATTCTTCTCCGGTTTTCGGCGGTTCCCATGTCCAGATCTTGGGCGGGATGTAGTCGCTCGGGCTGCTCATCGTCTACCACCTTGTGCTGGTGCTACGGCCGATGCCGAAGATGCCGGAGGCGTTCACCCTGTCAACAGGCAAGCCGCCCTAATCGGCCGCGGGGGTGGCAAAGCCGCGTCGAAACTGAGCCTTAGGGTGGCTCTGAATTTCGCAACGCGGGCCCGACGTGGGAGGGTTGCGGCCAGCTGTTGGTCAAAAACCCTCACGCCTCACGCCGTCCGCAGCGACGCCTGGTAGATGGCCTCGACATGTACATCGGCGCAATCGAGCACGGGAAAGCCCGCATCGTGCCCCTGGAAGGCAAGAAACAGGTCGGTACCGCCGAGCAGCACGACCTCGGCACCCTGCTCCCGGCACAGGCGCTCGCCGGCGGCAAAAAACACCCGCCGCTGGGCATCGCTGACCCGGCCCGCGCTCGCCATCGCCGCATAATTTTCGTGCACCTCGTCAAGCTCGGCCCCCACTGGAATGACCACCGCCGCCGACGAAATGGCGCCGTAGAGCCGGGTCTCCATCACCATGCGGGTGCCGATGATGCCTACGGTCTTGAACCTGCCCCGTGTCACGGCAGCGCCCACTTCCGGGACACCGTTGAGAATGGGCAATGGCGAAATCGGCAGAAGCTCGCCGATGCAGAAGTGGCCGCCCATCGAGGTGACAGCCGCAACCTGCGCGCCGGCCGCCGCCAGCCGCGCGATCAAGCCCGCAAAAATGCTGGCCTGGTTTCGCGCATCCTTGTTGGCAAGGTTGTGAGAGAGGTCGCGCACCTCGGCGTTGGCAATCGTCAGCTCCAGACGCGTCCCAGACTTGGCGTGGCGGTCGGCCAAACCGCGATAGTAGAACTCGGTCGCGGCCGGTCCAATGCCCCCGATCAGTCCGATATGCATGGCTCGCCCCTTTGGTGATCAGCGCCGGCCGGCTTTGCTGCTGTGCCGCCTCGCGCACTCCCACCCTAGCAACCAATCCCGCGCGCGAGCAAATCGCCATGCCCCCTCGCGGATCGCACGCCACAGGCGGCCCCGGTTCGGCTACAGTGGAGGCGCAACACACGCGAAGGTCAACCGCGCCGCATGCGGCAGGATTAGTTCAAAGGAAGCCCCAGCCATGACCTCCGATGACCTTTGCTATCTCGACCTCGTCGATGTCGGCCGCCGCATCCAAGCCCGCCAACTCTCCTCGTTGGAGGTGACGCGAGCGACTTTGGACCGTATCGCCCGGCTCGATACCCGCTTCAAGAGCTATGCCACGCTGACCCCAGAGCTGGCGTTGGCGCAAGCGCACCAAGCCGACAGCGAGATCGTTCTCGGCACGGTTCGCGGGCCCCTGCATGGCGTTCCGGTTGCGGTGAAGGACCTCTGTCACACCAAGGGCATCGCCACGGCCGCCGGCATGGCCATCCACAAACAGCATCGCCCGGATCGTGACGCCACCGTCGTCACCCGCTTGGCTGAGGCCGGCGCGGTTCTGCTCGGCAAGCTCAAGCTCACCGAAGGCGCCTTCGCCGCGCATCACCCGTCGATCGATGCTCCGGTCAATCCGTGGAGCGCGGCGCATTGGACGGGCGTGTCATCGAGTGGTTCCGGTGTCGCAACCGCGGTCGGGCTCTGTTACGGCTCGCTGGGCAGCGACACGGGAGGCTCCATCCGCTTTCCCTCAACCATGAACGGGGTCACCGGGCTCAAGCCGACCTGGGGACGCGTCAGCCGCGCCGGCGTGTTCGCGCTGGCCGAATCCATGGACCATATTGGCCCGATGGCACGCAGTGCCGCGGATGCGGCCGCCATGTTGGGCGCCATCGCCGGCGCCGACCCCGACGACCCGACCGCTTCCCACCAACCGGTGCCGGACTATCTGGGCAGCATCGGCCAAGGTGTGCGCGAGCTTCGTGTCGGCATCGATCGCGCGCTCATCACCGCCGGCGCCGATGCAGATATGCTCAGTGCTTGCGAACAGGCGCTGAGCGTGCTTGCCCAGAGCGGTGCCAACATCCTCGAGGTTGCGTTTCCCTCTCCCGATGCCGTGGTGCAAGACTGGTTACCGCTGTGCGCGGTCGAAGCGGCCGTCGCACATGAGGCCACCTTCCCGTCGCGCGCTGGCGAATATGGACCGGTGCTGGCCGACCTGCTGCATACCGGTCGGAGCCTCGATGGCCGCACGGTGGCTCGGATGCTGCTGCGCCGGAAAGCCTTTGCCGGCCAGCTTGAGGCGCTGTTTCGCGGCATCGACCTGTTGATCGTCCCGGTCATGAACGTCGCCGCACCCACCCTGGCCGACCTGGCCGCCGCCGGACGCACGCCGGCGGCGGTCGAAGCTCGGCTGCGCTTCACCGCCCCGTTCGATATGAGCGGGCACCCCACGCTGACCGTGCCGGGCGGCATCACCAGCGCCGGTCTGCCCGTTGGCGTTCAGATCGTGGGACGGCCGATGGAGGAGGCGCTCATGTTGCGCGCCGGACACGCCTTCCAGCAAAGCACCGACTGGCACCGACGCCGGCCGCCGCTGGCATGAGGCCGTGTCAGCGCGCCAACAGCGCTTTGACCGCGGTGCGCAAGGTGGCCTCGTCCTCGAGACATTGCACCGGATTGCCGGCGCGATGCCCCCAGATCGAGGAGATGGGCTGTAGCTCCGCATTGGGCATGCCCAGCGTCTCGGCCTCGCTGTCGGCGAGCGTAAAGTAAAGGTCGGTCGTCGATGGCATGATGACCGCTCGCGCCGTGATCGCTGCCAACGCGGCGGCGAGGTCGCCACGGTAGACCGCGTTGTCGGAAATATCGGAGTGATACCAGGTGTCGATCATCGACAGCAGGTCTTCGCCATTGCGGCGCAGGAAATTGCCCTCCCAGGCGCGTACCAGATAATCCTCCAGCGACGAAAACCCGGCGCCCTTCCACAGCTGTTGGCGATAGAAGGCCTGGCTCATGGCCCAGCCGGCGTACACGCGCGCGAAGGCGCGCAGGGCGCGCACCGGACGCTCGACAAAACGCCCGTCGCGCCAGGCGGCATCGGCCGTCAAGGTCGCGCGAATGCCCTCCAGGAACACCTTGTTGTGCGGGCTTGTGCGCGCCGACGTACACACCGCGCAAATGCGGGCGACACGCTCGGGGAAAAGGCTGCCCCAGTGCAGCGCCTGCTGACCGCCCATCGACCAACCATAGACGAGGGCCAGGCGGGTGACGCCGAATTTCTCGCGCAGCAAGCGCTCCTGGGCATGGACATTGTCCCAGTGCGTGAAGAGCGGGGTGCGGCCGAGACCAAACGGCTCGGCAAGATTGCTCGGCGACGTTGACAAGCCATTGCCGAACTGATTGGCGATCACAATAAAGTAGCGCTCCGGATCGAGCACCCGCTCGCGGCCAATAAGCCATTCGATATCGGTGTGCTGGGCGCCATAGGAAGTGGGATAAAGGATGACGTTGGATTTGTCGGCGGCAAGGGTCCCGTAGGTCTTGTAGGCAAGATGCGCCTGGGGCAGCGTCAACCCACGCTGCAACGGCAGCGGGCCGAGTTCGAACGTCTCATAGTCGGCCACAGCCATCATCCTTTGCGTCGGGTGGGTGTTGGCACGAGCGGCACAACAAACTCAGACACTGCCCCGCCACCGGTCGCATTTCAATAGCTACGGCCATTCGGGCGCGGCGCGCTCGCGCCATCGGCGGCGGCCATTGCCGCCGGCGCCGCCGGCAGCGATGACCCCACGCTCACCAGATCGCCGCGATCGCTGGGGTGCGATCCCAGCCGGACGGCAGCATCGGGCAAGGGTCTTGATCGGAGTTCGCGACCGCCTTTTGCTAACGAGGTGCACGGGCCGTGCTAGGCTATCGCGGCGGCCAACTGGCACGCCTGTCATGAACCAGATGCTGACACCATGAATTTGCTCGCCGCATGCCGGCAGACCGCGCGCCGGATCTTCCGCATCCAGAGCCTGCGGCCGGAGCAGGAAGCGGCCATGCTGGCCGTTCTCAAGGGTCGCGACGTGCTGGCGGCGCTGCCGACCGGCTTTGGCAAATCGCTGATCTATCAGGTTCCAGCGATGATTTTTGAGCGGCCGACGATTGTCATTTCGCCGCTGATCGCCCTCATGGCGGACCAGGAGAGCGCGCTGAGGCGGTGCGGCGTCCCGGTGGTTGCGCTTCACAGCCAGCTGCGCGCAGCCGACCGCCGCGGCGCGCTGGACCGGCTCAAAGCCGGCGGACGCCTCGTCGTCCTCACCACACCCGAGACGCTCGAATCGGCCGCGACGGCAGCATTGTTCGAACAAGCGCAAGCCGCGCTGTTGTGTGTCGACGAGGCCCACTCAATCTCCGAGTGGGGGCACGATTTCCGACCGTCCTACTTGCGGCTTGGCCAGGCACGGCAACGGCTCGGCTATCCGCCAGCGCTGGCACTTACCGCAACGGCGACGCCGCGCGTGCGCGCCGACATCGCCGAACGGCTGCGCCTCAACCAACCAACGGTGCTGGTCGCTCCGGCGCATCGGCCCAACCTTCGCTTGAGCGTCAACATCGTGCCGGGAGCGGAGAAGTTTCGCGCCGCCGCCCGCCGCATCCGGGCGCTGCGTCGGCCCGGCATCATCTACTGCGCCACGACCACAGCCGTCGATGAGGTCGGGGGCGCCCTCAAGCGCGCAGGCATCCCGGTCGCGCGCTATCATGGCAAGATGCGCGCTGCCGATCGGGCCGCCGCCCAGCGCCAGTACATGCAGCGCTCTCGACGCCTCATCATGGTGGCGACCAGTGCGTTCGGCATGGGCATCGACAAGCCGAATATCCGCTACATCCTGCACTACCAGGCACCGGGCTCGCTGGAACAGTACGTTCAGGAGATCGGGCGCGCCGGGCGCGACGGCCATCCCGCCCAATGCATTCTGCTGTTCGACCCGGCCGATCTCGAAATCCAGGAGCGGCTGCAGTCGCTCAGTCGCCCGAGCATTTGGCATCTTGAACGGCTGGAGAGCGCGCTGACCGCCTGGGCGACGGAGAACCGCGCTCCCAGCGCTGCCACACTCGCCTACTCGGCCGGGGTTCCGGCCCGCATCGGCGAAGTCCTGCTGTTGGATCTTGAAGAAGCCGGCCTCATTGAGCGCGATCAGGAGGGCGGTATCATTGTGATCGCAACCGAGAGCTTCAAAGCTGGCGTTGGCGATCTGATGGCCAAGCTCAAGACCTTTCGCTATGAGGGTGAGCGGCGTCTTCGACTGATTGCCGAGTACGCTCAGTCCCAGGACTGCCGCAGCCAATTCATCCGGCGGTACTTCGGTGAGGAGGATCCACCGCGTTGCGGCACCTGCGACCGCTGCCGCGCCGACCGTGTTGTGGCTGCCACCGCAACGGTGCCGCCACGCGAGCGCCGCCCCCGCAGCCGGCGGCGCGTCAAGGATGCCCCACGGCGACCTGCCAAGACCTCGCCCGGTGCCAGACGCTGACGCCGCTTCCCAAACGAGGAGCGCGGCATTGCCACCCACCCCGTTCAACACCGTGACGGCTTGCCTTATTGTGAGGGCTTGACGATTTGCTCCGGCCGCCTCATCGCCGTGGACAGGACATGCTGGCAACGATCGCAAGCGCGCGGGTTTTTCCCTTCGACAACAGCTACGTACGCTTACCGGAGCGGTTCTTTGCGCGGTTAGCGCCCACCCCGGTTGCGGCGCCCCGGCTGATCCGGGTGAATGAGGGCCTTGCCCGACAGCTTGGGCTCGATCCCCTCGAGCTTTCCTCGCCAGCGGGCATCGCCATCCTGGCGGGGAATGCCGTGCCCAAGCTCAGTGAGCCGGTCGCCATGGCCTATGCCGGCCACCAGTTCGGGAGCTTCGTGCCTCAGCTCGGCGACGGCCGCGCCATTCTTCTTGGTGAGGTCGTCGATGTTGGCGGCGTGCGCCGCGACATCCAACTCAAGGGCTCCGGGCCGACACCGTTTTCGCGCAACGGTGACGGCCGCGCGGCGCTCGGACCCGTCCTGCGCGAATACATCTTGAGCGAGGCCATGTTCGCGCTCGGCATTCCGACCACCAGATCCCTGGCCGTGGTCGCAACCGGCGAGACGGTGGCACGTGAAAGGCCGCTGCCCGGTGCGGTGTTGACCCGCGTCGCCGCCAGTCACGTCCGCGTCGGCACCTTTCAGTTCTTCGCGGCGCGTGGCGACCTCGAGGCGATCCGCCGGCTCGCCGACTACGTCATCGCCCGGCACTATGCCGACGCCGCCGGCGCCGACAATCCCTATAGAACCCTGCTCGAGCTCGTCATCGCCCGCCAGGCCGAGCTGATCGCGAAATGGCAGCTGGTCGGGTTTATTCACGGGGTGATGAACACCGACAACATGTCGATCGCAGGCGAGACCATTGACTATGGCCCGTGCGCGTTCGTCGACAGCTACCATCCCGACACGGTCTATAGCTCGATCGACAGCTTTGGCCGCTATGCTTACGGCAACCAGCCCCGCATCGCGGTTTGGAACCTGGCCCGCTTCGCCGAGACGCTGCTGCCGCTATTGGCACGGGACCAAGAGGCTGCCATCGACCTGGCGAATGGGGCACTTGGCGCGTTCGCCGACCGCTTCGAGGCCGCCTACGCCACGGCGATGCGGCGCAAACTAGGCCTGTTTCAAGAACAGCCAGGCGATATCGCCTTGGCGCAGGATCTTCTCGACCGCATGGCCGGCAACGGCGCGGATTTCACCTTGACCTTCCGGCGTCTCGCCGAAATCGAAGCCGGCGCCGATGGTGACGCGGCGGTCCGCAGCCTGTTCTTGCATCCCGAGGCCTTCGACGATTGGGCGTGCCGGTGGCGCCAACGCCTCGCGCGCGACGGCGAGGTCGCGAGCGCACAGCGGACGGCGGCGATGCGCGCCGTCAATCCGGCCTTCATCGCCCGCAATCACCTGGTCGAGGCAGCGCTGTCGACGGCCGTCGAGGAGAACAATTTCTCGGCCTTTGACACCCTGTTGGCCGTGCTGTCACGTCCCTATGACGACCAGCCCGGACGGTCGCGCTATGCCGATCCGCCGCGGCCGGAGCAAGTGGTGCGCCAAACCTTTTGCGGAACGTGAAGCGTCTCGCCCCGCTTGGCTCAGCAGCTGCGAGCCCAAGATCGCTCTCCCGCCGGCAGCGCCGGCCGGCAGGCGCCGGCTCGCAGCCGAGGGGCCGGCTCCGTGGTAGAAAGTGGGGGCAACACCAGCAATGATGTGGATTGATCGAGATGCCGGCAGACGCGGCCTTCGTTGACTTCCTGTTGCTTGGCGGCGGACTGGCGAGCGTGACCGCCGCCGAGACCCTGCGCGGCGGCGGAGCGGACGGCAGCATCGCGATTGTGACGGCCGAAAGCAGGCTTCCCTATCACCGCCCGCCGCTGTCAAAGGACTTTCTGCTCAAGGGTCCGGAAGCGACGGATATTCTCATCCATTCGGAAGCATTCTACCGGGAGCGCGACATCGCCGTGCACCTGGCAGCCCGGGCGTCCAGGGTCGATGTCGAAAGCCGCACGATCGAGACCGAGCAAGGTGCCCGTTACCGGTTTGGCAAGTTGCTGATTGCGACCGGTGCCAGCGTCGACCAACTCTCTGTCCCCGGCGTGAACCTTGGGGGCATCCACTACCTGCGTACTGCAGAGGACGGGCTGGCGTTGTATCGGGACCTGGCTCAGGTGCAGCGCGCCGTCGTGATCGGCGCCAGTTTTCTCGGGATGGAACTGGCCGCCGCCTTCGCAAGGCGCGGCATCCAAACGACTTTGATCGCCCGCGAGGAGCTGCTCTACGACAAGCTCGGTTCGCCCGAGGTCTCCGGATTTTTCGCGGAATATTTCGAGGCCCGAGGCATTGCGCTGCTGCTTCGGGAAGGCATTGCCAAGTTCCATGGCACGGCACGGGTTGAAGCGGTCGTGACCAGCAGCGGCAAAGTCGTGCCGTGCGAGCTGGTGGCGATGGGCGTTGGCGTGCACCCGGAGGTCGGCTTTCTCCGCGACAGCGGCATCGCCGTGGACAATGGCATCCTCGTCAATCAGTATCTTGAAACCAATCACGCAGGCATTTACGCCGCCGGCGACGTCGCCGATTTCTATGACCCGATTACGCGGTCGAGGCACCGCTCCGAGCACTGGGACAATGCGGTGAAGCAAGGCCGCATCGCTGCCTGGAATATGCTGGGTGACCGCCAATCCTGGCGCACCGTGTCCTATTTCTTCTCCGATGTGTTCGATCTCACCTTCAATGTCGTCGGCGAGACCGAGCTAGCGAGCGAGCGCATCGTCAGGGGATCGCGGCAAGACGGCGGGTTTTCCGTGCTTTATCTGGCCAACAACAGGCTGCGCGGCGCCTTCCTGCTGGAACAGTCGTTCGTTGACACCAAGGCCGCTGGCGCCCTCATCATCGGCCGATGCAATCTCGGCCCGACCAAGGCCAAGTTGTGGGACGTGCGCTTCCCCTTAAACCGGGCGGCGGCGGAAACGGTGTTGATCCTGCAGGGTGGAGGGGCGCTAGGCGCCTTTGAGTGTGGTGTCGTCAAGGCGCTTGAGGAGCACGACATTCATCCCAATCTGGTCGCCGGTGTCTCGATCGGCGCCATCAATGCGGCGATCATCGCTGCCAACCCGGGCAACGCCACCAGCGTGCTCGAGGCCTTTTGGCGCGAATTGAGCCTGGATGTCCCAGATTTGCCCAATGAAGATCTGCGGCGCGCGCTCTCATCCTTGCAGTCGCTGTTGTTCGGCGCACCGCATTTTTTCCGCCCGCGTTGGTTCGAGCCGATCTTGAGCCTTGCCCAGCTTCCTACGCAATGGAAGAGCTTTTATGAGCTGTCACCGCTCAGAGCCACGCTCAGCAAATATATCGCCTTCGACAAGCTGCCGGACAGTCCGGTGCGATTGGTGCTCAGCGCGGTAGACGTCGAAACCGGACAGCTTACGATCTTCGACAGCTACGTCGACGAAATCACGCCAGACCATGTTCTCGCCAGCGGCAGCCTGCCCCCCGGCTTCCCGTGGACCACGATAGCTGGCAAGCACTATTGGGACGGCGGGTTAGTGAGCAACTCGCCGCTCGATCAGGTGATCGAAGTCAGCGGCCTGACCGGTAAGGACGTCTATATCGTCAACTTGTGGCTGGACAAGAGGGCGCTGCCGCGATCGATCCCGGAAGTAATGGCCCGGCGCGATGAGATCCTGTTTGCCGAAAAAATCCGCCGCAGCGTGCGAAGCTGGGAGTACATCGATGGATACCGCCAGCTGGTCGAAGACATCATGGTCAATTTGGAGCCGAAATTGGCCGAGCAGATCAGACGGCGGCCGCGCTACATTGAGGCGGTCGGCGAGGCCTGCCCGCTGTCGATTACACGCATCACCCGCGAAGCGGTCGAGGGCGAATCGGTCTCACGCGACTATGAGTTCTCACGTCAGAGCATCGACCAGCACATCGCACAAGGTTATGCGATCGCGGCCAACATCCTGCGGCGACGTGAGGGGTGCGGGCGCAAACCAGGCCCATAGCCGGTGCGCCTCTGCCTCGGCGCGCCCATGGCCAGACCTTGCGCGCCATCGGTCCCCTGCCAGCGCCTCGTCGGCCAGTTGCAGACGGTTCGGCGCGCCGTGCGGTACCGGTTCGGGACGAAGCGCTACACAGGAGGCATACGGGTCGAGCTTGGTGGTTTACCCCTTGATCGAGCCGGTGAGCCCAGCGACATAGTGCTCGACAAAGAATGAATAGATGAGGGCCACCGGGATCGAGCCCAGCAATGCCCCGGCCATCAGCTGACCCCAATAGAACACATCACCGCGGATGAGCTCGGCAATGACGCCGACCGGCACGGTGCGCACCGTGGTTTTTGTCAGGAAGATCAGCGCGTAAAGAAACTCGTTTTGCGACAAGGTGAAGGCGAAGATGCCGGCGGAAATGAAACCCGGCATGCACAGCGGCAGGAATACCTGCCGGATCGTCTGCAGCCGGCTGGCACCATCGATGCGGGCCGCCTCTTCGAGCTCCTTTGGCACGGTCTTGAAATAGCCGAGCAGCAGCCAGGCGCAGAACGGCACCAGCATGGTGGGGTAGGTCAGGATCACGGATGTCAAAGTATTGCCGAGGCCGAGCCGGTTGATGACGTCGGCGAGCGGAATGAACAGCAGGGGCTGCGGCACCAGGTAAACCGCCGCCACGGTCATGGCGATCAGTCCGGCGCCCGCGAACCGCATCCTGGCCAGTGGGTAGGCGAGCATGGTGCCGAGCACCAACGAGATCGCGGTCGAGACGACCGCGACCAGCATCGTGTTCCAGGTCCACAGCAGAAAGCTGGTCTTGGTCAACAGATCGACGTAGTGCTTGAGGGTCGGAGCATGCACGATCAGCGGCATGACATTCCGGTTGTAGAGCTCGGCATTAGGCTTGATCGAGGTGATCGCCATCCAATAGAACGGGAACAATGCGAGCACCAGGAAGAAGCCGACCGGCAGCCACAGCCGCACCGCACGTTCGAGCCGGCCGTGGCCCGTAACCATCAACTCCTCCGCATGTAAATGGTCAGCGCAACGATCAGCACCGCAAGCGCCGGCAGCATCGCCAACGCCACCGAAGCTCCGAGCCCGAGCTGGCCCGCCCCCATGGCAATGTCGAACGCATAGGTGGCAAACAGATTGGTGGCGTTCTGTGGTCCGCCGTGGGTCAACACGTACACCAGTTGAAAATCCGCAAACGTAAAGATCACCGAGAACAGGGTTACGATCAGAATGATCGGCCGCAGCAGCGGCAAGGTCACAAATCGGAACCGCTGCCAGCCGCCGGCGCCATCGATGGTGGCCGCCTCGTAGAGCTCCGGCGGGACCGTTTGCAACCCGGCCAGCAAAGTAATGCCGTAGAAGGGCAGTCCGCGCCAGGTGTTGATGATAATGATCGAGGCCATCGCCAGGGTGGGGTCACCGAGCCAGGACGGCCCGGGCTTGGGCCACCCCAACGCCACCAGCAACCGGTTGACGACGCTGAATGCCGGGTCGAGCATCCACATCCAGGCGACGGTGCTGAGCACGGTCGGCACGATGAATGGCAGCAGCAGCAAGGCGCGCACCAGGTTCTTCATGCGGAAGTGCTGATTCATGGCCATTGCCAGGCCAAGCCCGCCGACCATCTTCAGCAAGGTGGCAACGCCGGTATAGACGAAGGTGTTGGCCGCCACCTGCCAGAACACCGGGTCGTGGAAATTGATGACAAAGTTATTGAAACCGACAAAGGTGCCGGCTTGCGCGACCGGTCGGTCCTGCAGGCTCAACAGCAGGCCGTAAACGAACGGATAGCCGACCAGGGAGGCCAGGAACAACAGCGGCAGCGCCATCATCAGCCAGCTGAAGACGCTTTCGCGGTCGAGCCAAACCCTGAACGGCGCGCGGCGGCGCGCCGCGCGCGCAACAGGAGGAAGTTGCTTTAAGACGACGGTCATATCAGGCCGAGCGATAAATGCCCTTAAGTTGCGCCTCGGCGTTCTTGATCACCTCGGCGGTCGGCGCGCCGGCGCACGCTTTGGCGAACATATCGACCACCACGTATTTCGCCACGCTTTCCGCCAGTTGCCGGCTGGCCGGCGCCGGCCAGCCCGGCAGATGCGCGCTGGCAAGGGCGTCGCGGTAGGGGCGGTTGCGCGGCTCGACGTCCCACATCGGGGCATTGTCGTAGGCGTGTAGCAGGGGCTGATAGTAGGTCTCGGCCACCGCATACCAGCCGCCGAGCTGCTTGGGATCCATCAGCCAGCGCATGAAGGTGCGCGCCTCTTCCTTGACCGGGGAAAAGCTGAAGATCGAATGGCTGATCGAGTTAAGCAGATGGAAGCGACCCTTTGGGCCCGCCGGGTTCATGGCCTGGGCGGTGACCTTGCCGATATCGGGGAATTCCCGTTTGGCGAACCAAAGGATGCTCTCAGCATTGTTGGTGCAGGAAATCTGCTCGGCCATCCATGCCTTGTTGTTGCTGACATCGGTCCAGCCGAGCACATCGGCGAGCATGGTGTCCTTGAAGAACTTGCGGGCAAAATCGACGGCACGCGCGGTCTCGTCGGAATCGATGACCACGGTCTTTCCGTCGGCGGCAACCTCGGCGCCGCCGTAGGACCACAGCAACGGGTAGAGCCAGCCATGGTTGTCACCGAAACCGTGCCCGAGCTCGAACCCGAACGGATGGTCCTTGGCCTTCAGCTTCTTGCCGACCTCGTACAGCTCCTCCCAGGTCTCGGGGAACGTCTTGACGCCAACCTCGGCAAACCAATCGGTACGCCAGTTCATCAGCTGGCCGATATTGCTGAACGGGATCGCCTTCCATTTACCGTCCACCAGCACGGCTTCCCTGCCGGCATCGTACCAGCCGCCCTGGGCTTTGCCGACGTCGTCGGCGATGTCGCCGACGTCGAGATACTTCTCGCCGAACTGGATCACCTGGAGCAGACCATTCATCGTAATATCTGCTCCCGAGCCGGTCTCGGCGATGGTGCTGATACGCGTTGGAAGGCTGCCGACGCTGGTTACCTCGTAATTGACCTTGATGCCGGTTTGCTTCTGATAGGCAGCGGCAAGCACATTCTGCACATAGTCATCGAATGGCTTAATGAACGAGCTTTCGTGCAGAATAGTGATCGTCTTCGGCTCGGCGTGCGCCGGCCGCGGCCGACTGAGCGCGGCGGCGGTGCCAGCCGCGGCAAGCTTCAGAAATCGTCGACGTGATGGCAGTGGGGTTTGTGCCGGCGCGGTCATGCTCAGTCCTCCATTCATCCCCGGTGGGGTTGATCCTGGCAGACTGCATAACCGCTACGTTCACTGTGCAGCGCGAGCGCAATTGCCGTGCGGCGCGGCTATGCTCATCGAATGCATGTGGCTAACTTCGAGGCTATCACGACTTCACCGTTCCTTTAAGTCAAATCAAGGATGCCGTTTTGAGCACATCGTCTAAGGCTGGCTCAGGCGCGAGACGCGCCCGAACGCGGGCACCGGCGCCGACACGACGGCAATCTATTGCGCTGCGATAGGCGAGCTTGCCCGCCGCGCAATTGCCCGATGCTGCTGGGGGGCATCGGCAGGCGGCATCTCGCCAACGCGGGGGCCCGGGCACGCAAGTGATAACCAATTGATTTATTTGCCGGAGCACAGCGTGATGCCGCTTGCCATGCCAGCTGCTTTTGGCGGCGATCGCTATCCTTGCAGGCGTAGCCCGGTTGGGTCGTAGAAAGGTCTGAGCGTGGCGACGGCCTCGCAGCGCCGTCCTGCCACCTCGATCTCGTAGCGTGATTTGAGCATGTGCTCCAGGTTTTCGCCCTGCTGGCAGGGGACATAGCCGAGCCCGACGGCAACTCCGAGCGCGTGTCCAAAACCACCCGACGACAGATGGCCAACGATGCCGCCATCTCTAACAATGGCCTCGTTGTGGAACAGAAACTGGGCCGGGTCGGCGAGCTTGAACTGCAGCAGGCGGCGGGCAAGGCCAGCCTCGCGCTTGCGCACCACCGCCTCGCGGCCGATGAAATCACCGAACCGGCCGCGGCGCTTGTCGGTTTTCACGGCAAAGCCGAGCCCCGCCTCGAGCACGTGATCCTCATCGCCGATGTCGTGCCCGAAATGGCGATAGGCCTTCTCGAGGCGCAAGCTATCCATCGCCAGCAATCCCGCCGGCCGAAGCCCCCACGGCCGGCCGGCCTCCAGCACAACCGCAAGCAGATGCCGGGCGAACTCGGTCGGCACGAACAGCTCGTAACCGAGTTCGCCGACATAGCTGATGCGATGCGCCCGCGCATGGGCCATGCCAAGCTCGATCGTGCGCTGGGTCGCGAACGGCAACGCCGCATTTGAGATGTCGTCGGGGGTCAGGGCCTGCAGAAAGTCCCGCGCCTTTGGCCCCATCACGGCCAGACAGGCCTCGCCGCTCGACACGTCGATTGCCACGCAGTGCGCCCGATCGCAGATGTGACGCTTGAGCCAGGACAGGTCGCGGCGAAGCGTGGCGGCACCGGTTACAACGAGGAACGCCGTGTCGGTGAGGCGGGTAATGGTAACATCGGCCTCGATGCCGCCACGCTCGTTGAGCCACTGGGTGTAGACGATACGGCCCGGGGCAACGGCCACGTCATTGGCACACACGCGCTGCAGCACCGCCTCTGCGTCCGCGCCCTCGACGCGGATCTTGCCGAATGGGCTCATGTCGAACAGCCCAACGCCGGTGCGTACCGCCATATGCTCGGCCGCAGCGTAGTCGTGCCAACGCGGCCGTCCCCAGGTGTCGTGCGCTTCCGGCCGCCGGCCGCGTGCCGCCTCGTCATCGGGCAGGAACCAATGCGGCCTCTCCCAGCCGGCCACCTCGCCGAAGTAGGCACCGCGCGCGGCAAGCTGCTCGTGCGCCGGACTGTGGCGGACGCCGCGCGACGAGGCAAACTGCCGATAGGGGAAATGGTCGGCATAGAGGAGGCCGAGTGTCTCGGCCACGCGCGGTATGATGAAGCTTCGCGTCGATTGCCACGGGAATACCCGGCGCACGTCGACATCCCACAGATCAAACGGCGGAGCGCCGCCGACAATCCATTCCGCCAGTGCCATACCCGCGCCGCCGGCAGATTGGATCCCGACCGAGTTGAAGCCGCAGGCGACGAACAAGCCGGCGACCTCCGGCACCTCCCCCAGCATGTAGCGGTTGTCGTGGGTGAAGCTCTCGGGGCCGTTGAAGAATTGGCGGATGCCGAGGCGACCGAGCAAGGGCATGCGCCGCGTCGCGGTCTCCAGGATCGGCGCGAAGTGCTCCAGGTCGGCCGGCAACTCGTCGAAGCAGAACTGCTCGGGAATACCGTCCACGGCCCACGGCTTGGCGGTCGGCTCGAAGGCGCCGAGCATGATCTTACCGGCGTCCTGCTTGTAATAGGCACATTCGTCGGTGACCCGCAGCACCGGCAGTTCGGCGGGTATTTCGTCGCTTGCTTCGCTGACGATGTAGAAATGCTCGCAGGCCTGCAGCGGCAGATGGACCCCGGCCATGCGACCGACCTCACGTCCCCACATGCCCGCGCAATTGATGACGACGTCGGCGGTGACGCGCCCGGCTTCGGTAACGACGCCCCGGACGCGACCGTTTGCCGTGATAATGCCCGTGACTTTGAGGTTCTCGCGAATGGTAATGCCGGCCTTGGTGGCGCCACGCGCCATCGACAGGGCGACGTTGCCAGCGTCGGCCTGCCCGTCGCGGGGCAGATAGATGGCGCCGAGAACGCCGGTCATATCGGTCAGTGGATGCAGCCGAGCCGCGTCGGTGACGGAGATTTCTTCGACCTCGACGCCGAAGGCGCGCGCCATCGATGCGCCGCGCCTGAGCTCCTCCAGCCGCTCGGGGGTGAGTGCGAGCGAAATCGAGCCGACCCGGCGGAAGCCGGTGGCAACGCCGGTCTCCGCCTCGAGCTTGGCATAGAGTTCGGCGCCATAGCGAGCAAGCTTGGTCATGTTGGCGGTGGCGCGCAGTTGGCCAATGAGGCCGGCAGCATGCCAGGTGGTGCCGGACGTGAGCTGCTTGCGCTCAAGCAGCAGCACGTCGCGCCAGCCGAGCTTCGCCAGGTGATAGGCGACCGAGCATCCGATCACGCCGCCGCCAATGATAACCGCCTGTACGCTGCCTTTGAGCTCGCTCATGTGCGACCCCATCCGTAAAGTTGAGCCGCGGCTGGCGCGCTGACGAAGCCTTGTTGCACATCCTCGGCGATGCGGCGCTGGTCGCGGCCTGCTACCGGGCCGTAGCCGCCCCCGCCGGAGGAATAGAGCGTCAGGACGTCGCCGGCCCTGAGATCGACGCGCTCCTTGCTCTTGAGTTTGATGATCCGCCCGTCGCGCTCGATCTCGATGCGCGTGCGGCTTCCCTCACTGCCGCCGAACAAGCCGTAGGGGGCGAGGCGGACGCGATCGGTATAGGTGGCGAAGTTGGCCCCGTCCTTGAGGATGAGGAAGCGGCGAAACAGGCCAAGGCCGCCGCGGTACTTGCCGGCTCCTCCCGTATCGGGCAGTAGCCCGTAACCGATCACCCGGAAATGGTCGAAGTCCATGTCGGTCGCCTCGACCGGAGTGTTGGTGCAGTTGGAGAGCGGACTGTCGACCGCATCACAGCCGTCGTGCCGCGGGCCACCGCCAAACCCGCCACCGTAGATCTCCAAATATACCCGGTAGCCGTTCGGCCCGAGATGCGAGATGGCGAGCGCATGCGTGGCATCGTTGCCGCCAGCGATCACCTGCTCGGGTACCACCTGCGCCAGCGCCTTGAGCACCGCATTGAAGCAGCGATAGGCCGGCAGCAGGCGTGCACGTACGGGCGCCGGGTAACGGGGGTTGACCAAGCTGCCGGTTGGCGCAGTCACGGTGATCGGCCGCTTGAACCCCTCATTGAACGGGATGTCGGGGCTCGTCAGTGCCGACTTGATGGCGGCAAGCGTCGCCGACACGGTGGAGGCCCATGGGCAGTTGAGGTTGCGCCGCACCTGGCCGCAGCTGCCGCTATAGTCGACCGCGATCGCCTCGGCCGTGATGGTAACGGCCGCCTTCACCGGCAGCGGCTGGTCGTCGAGCCCGTCGTCATCGACCGCGTCCTCGCCGTGGTAGGTGCCGTCGGGGATGGCAGCTAGTGCGGCCCGGAACCGGCGCTCCGAGTAGTTCATGAGCTCGCGCATGGCGGCCAGTACCTTGGCCGTACCATAGCGCGTGCACAGTTCCGTCATGCGCGCTGCGCCAATGGCATTGGCCGCGAACTGGGCGTAGAAGTCGCCGATAGTTTGCGATGGTACGCGCACGTTGGCGGCAACGAGCCGCTCGAGCGGCCCACCGTTCCAATCGCGCCGGTAGCTATATCGCGAGGGCGGAATGATGATGCCCTCCGCGTGCACGTCGACCGCATCCGGTGTCAAGCCGGGATTGCCGCCACCAAGATCGAGATGGTGGGCGACGGTGCCGGCGAACGCGACAAGACTGCCGGCGACGAAGATCGGCGTAAATATAAAGACGTCCTGCAGGTGCTGGCCGCCGCCGTAGGGATCGTTGTTGATGTAGAAATCGCCTGGCCCAAGCTCGCTGACCGGGCACTGGTCCACGCAGGCTCGGAAGATTTCCGACATCGAGCCCAGATGCATCGGGATCAGCTCCGCCTGGGCGACGACATTGCCGCCGGCATCGAACAACGCCGCGGATGCGTCCTGGGCCTCGCGCACGATGTTGGAATAGGACGAGCGGATGAGCTTGGTGCCCATCTCGCGCGCGATCGCGATCAGGGCCTGGGAGATGACGGCATAATCGACGGGGTCGAGCATCGCCTCGTCGGTGCCGCGCGCGGCTTCGGCCGTGTGTTGCTGCATGGTCATTGCCGTTCCAGGATGGTGTTGTCGTTGTCATCCGACCGGGCCGCCCAGCCGGCGGGCAGGTAGAGGGTCGAGGTTGGATCCTCGATCAGCGCCGGACCCGGCACGCGCCGCTGCCGTGCCACGGCCTGGTGCGACAACACCTGGGCTTCACGCCAAGCCTTGCCATCGAACACTCGGATTGGATGTGGCGGCCGCTCCGCCGCCTGTGACCGGCTGAGCAACGGCAACTGGTCGAGCGACGCCGTAACACCGAGCCGGAACGACACGAACTCGATGGGCTTGGCCGCCTCCCCGCCGAAGAAATAGACGCGCTGGTGCGCGTCGCCGAACCGCTGTTGCACGCCGGCCGCGCTCAGGCTTTCGAGCTCCGCCTCCTCGAGCACCACCGGCACCTCGAATGCCTGGCCAACGTAACGCATCTCGGCGGTCAGCGAGAAGGCAAGCTGGCCGCGCATGCCGTTGTCTCTGGCACGCTCGAGCGCGCGGCTTCGCATCCGGTCGAACACCTCGCGCAGCACATCGGCGGCACGATCGTCGGCCAGGACCCTGCGCGTCATGCTCTCGAACAACACGAAGTCCGAGGCGATCAGCCCGTAGGCTGAGATGATGCCCGCGGCCGGCGGAACCACGATGGTGGCGATGCCCAGTTCCTCCGCCACCTTGGCGGCGTGCAGGGGGCCAGCGCCACCGAACGGCACCAGCACATAATCGCGCGGGTCGCGACCGCGTTCGGTCGAGATCAGCTGGATGGCCCGCACGATACTGGCGTTGGCCAGCGCCACGGCACTGTCGGCGGCGGCATCGAGCGTCAACCCAAGGCGCCGCGCGATCGGCTCCAGCGCGCGCGATGCCGCCTCGACGTCGATGAGCATGCGGCCGCCGAGAAAAGCTTCGGGACGCACCGTGCCGCGCACCACGTGGGCGTCGGTAAGCGTCGGCAAGGTGCCGCCGCGGCGGTAGCAGGCAGGACCTGGATCGGCGCCGGCCGAGCGTGGGCCGACGCGGAGCATGCCACCTTCGTCGACCCACACAATCGACCCACCGCCGGCGCCGATGGTGTTGATATCGAGCAGCGGAATGCGGATCGGCAAGCCGTCGAGGTGAAATTCCTGCGTCAGCTGTGGCGCGCCATCGGTCACCACGCACACATCCGTGGACGTGCCGCCGATGTCGAGCGTGATGATATTGCGGTAGCCGGAGCGGCCGGTCTGGCGCACCGCCCCGACCACGCCGGCGGCCGGACCCGACAGCAACGCATTGATGGCGTTGGCGCGCATCGCCTGTGCCGGCAGCCGTCCGCCATTTGACTGCATGACCGAGAAGCGGCCGCGGAACCCCGCGGCCGCGAGCCGCTGGCGAAAGCGCTCGATGTAGCGGTCGATGACCGGCTGTACATAGGCCGACAGCGTCGTCGTCGAGGCGCGCTCGAATTCGCGAAACTCCCGCGTGATGTCGGAGGAGATGGTAATGTAGAGATCGGGCAAGGCTTCGACCAACAGCGCGCGCAGCGCCCGCTCGTGCGCCGGGTTAACATAGGCATTGAGGAGGCAGATGGCGACCGCCTCGTAGCCGCCGGCGTGCAGCGCCGGCAGCAGGCGCCGGCCCACGTCGGCAACATCGAGCGGCGTCTCGATGGAGCCGTCGGCAAGGATGCGTTCCGCAATCTCGAAGGAAGCGGCGCGGGTCACCACCGGCGTGGGTTTTTGGTATTCGAGATCATAGATGCGCGAACGACCATGGCGCTGCAAAGCCAGGATATCGCGAAAACCCTTGGTGGTGACAAATGCCGTCGGAAAGCCCTTGCGCTCCAGTACCGCATTGGTGGCAACGGTAGACCCGTGCGCGAGGTCCTCGATCGAGGCGATGTCGATGCCGCTGGCGAGCAGGGCGTTGAAGGCACCCTCGTCCGGTGCGCGCGGTACGCTTGGTACCTTGGTCACGCGGATGCCCTGGGCGCCAATGGCGACCAGATCCGTGAATGTGCCTCCGACCTCGATGCCCACGCGCATAGAGCGCTCCCACGGCTAGCGGCTCCGCCTGGCCGGCAGCCGCACCCCTCGATGATGCAATTGGCCGCCCCATCGCCGTCAAGCCCGGATAGGATGGGCCCGGGTTGCGGTTGCCACCCACAGCGTTGTGGGCTGTTGCTTGCATGCTGGCAACCCCCGCCACTGTCTGTTCCTGCCCCCCCTGATGCTCGCCGGGCAGCGCTTGGCGTCTTCGACCACGCACCGATGCCGAGCAAGATCTCGGGCTCATGGAACCAGCCGCCGCTCTGCAGCACCGATCGAAAAGTGCCGATGGCGCGTCAGCTTGTGAGCTGTCTGCTCGGCCGCGACCGTCTCGAGGTCGCCCTGTCAAAACCGATCGATCGGCGTTAGCCCGAGAGCCTCCACGTGGAGCTGGCGCCGTCGCGCGATGAGATGCAAGGCTTGATCGCCGGGTTGAGGACGGTCTTTAGGGACGCCTCCGATGTCCTCAAGATCATGGGCTTAGGTTGTCGATCCCAACCGCGATTGGCCGTTGCCGGCAACCGCCGCGCTGCCTACCGGCATCGGCTCTGCCGTCCACAGCTCGGCCAGCGCGGTCAAGAGGTGATCGATATCGGCGTCCGAATGCTGCGGCGTCGGCGTTAGACGTAGGCGTTCGGTGCCGCGTGGCACAGTCGGATAGTTGATCGGTTGAATGTAGATCCCATAATCCGTCATCAGCCTGTCGCAGATGACCTTGCAGCGCACGGGATCGCCAACGAACACCGGTACAATATGACTGGGATTGTTCATCAACGGCAGACCAGCTGCAGCCAGCCGCTTCTTCAAGCTGCGCGCCCGCTCCTGATGTCGCGCCCGTTCGATCTGGCTGACCTTCAAGTGTCTGACGCTCGCCAATGCGCCGGCCACCACCGCGGGGGCCAGCGAGGTCGTGAAAATAAAGCCGGGAGCATAGCAGCGAATGGCATCGCAGCACTCGCGCGAGGCGGCGATATAACCGCCCATCACGCCGAAACCCTTGGCAAGCGTGCCGTTGACAATGTCGATGCGGTGCGCCTGGCCATCGCGCTCGGCGATGCCGCCACCGCGCGGGCCATAGATGCCAACCGCATGCACCTCGTCGATGTAGGTTAACGCGCCGTACTTTTGGGCGAGGTCGCAGATCCTCTCCACCGGCGCGAAGTGGCCATCCATCGAATAGACGCCCTCGAAGGCGATCAGTTTCGGCGTGTCTTTTGCGTACTGCTGTAACAGCCGCTCCAGGTCGGCGACATCGTTGTGGCGGAAGAGGCGCTTGGGCCCGCCGCCGTGGCGAATACCCTCGATCATCGAGGCATGATTGAGCACGTCGGAAAATATGACGAGCCCGGGAATGAGCTTGGCCAGGGTGGCCAAAGTGGCGTCGTTGGCGACATAGGCAGAGGTAAACAACAGCGCCGCGGCCTTGCGATGCAGCTCGGCGAGCTCGGCCTCGAGCTCAACATGGTAGTGGGTGGTGCCGGAAATGTTGCGGGTGCCGCCGGAACCGGCGCCGACGTTGTCGACGGCCGCGTGCATGGCCGCCCGCACCAGCGGTGACTGCCCCATGCCGAGGTAGTCGTTGGAGCACCACACCGTTAGGTCGCGGCCACCGTGGTCGGTGACGTGGTCGGCGCGCGGGTATGCGCCGCATGACCGGTTGATATCAGCGAAGACGCGGTAGCGTCCCTCGGTCCTGAGCGCCTCCAGGGCATCCACAAAGTGCCAACGATAGTTCACCGACCCACCTCATCGACTGTTGCAGCCTTGAGCAGCGAGCTGGTGTTCCTCGCGTCGAGGTACCAGCTCGGTTGCAACCAAGGCCGGCGCTTATCAACCACCTCACCGGGAGACGATGTCTCCCTTCAGAGGTACTAGGATCGCGGTCAGCTCACGCTGCTCGCGCGGCGCAACGCCGAATTTATCGAGCGACCTTCCGAGATCCTGCACGAGGGCATTGAAGTCGGCGTTGCGAATGCCAAGCCCACGATGTGCAGACCGCATGTTGCGGCCGCTGTAACGACAGGGACCGCCGCTCGCCTCGCAGATCTGCTCGACCAGCAGACGCTTGAGGCGCGGGATGTTTGTGGTGCCGAAGAAGCCATTGATACGGCGGTCCTCGGCAACGTTCTGAACAAAGTCCTCGACCACCAGTCGGATGGCGGGCTTGCCGCCGAGCCGACTATAGAGCGAGCCGTGATGCATCGTCGCGTGCGCGGCAGACGACAGAAGCAAGATGGCGATTGCGCCGGTTGCTAAACGTACTTTCATCTCGACGACCTCCGTTGACATGCAATGGCTCTCAAAAGAGCGGAGGAGGTACGGTTCG